>QIFB01000025.1 GCA_003230545.1 Gammaproteobacteria bacterium
TCACGCCCGGCACGACCGGTCTCCTGGTAGTAGCCCTCGATATTTTTTGGCAAATCGTAGTGGACCACAAAACGGACATCGGGCTTGTCGATGCCCATGCCAAAGGCCACGGTCGCCACCACCACATCCACCTCATCACGCATGAATTTTTCATGGGCCTCCTGGCGCAGCCCGGCAGCGAGCCCCGCGTGGTAAGGCAGGGCGCGAAAGCCGGCCAACTGCAGTTTCCCGGCCACCTCCTCCACCCGCTTCCGGCTGAGTGCATAGACAATGCCAGAAGCACCCTCGAGCCGGTTGAGAAAAGCCGTCAATTGATCAAACGGTTTACTTTTTTCCAGTGCGCTGTAGCGAATATTGGGACGATCGAACCCGGTAACATGTACAGCGGGGTCCTGCAGGCACAGACGCTGGATAATATCCTTGCGGGTCTGGGAATCTGCCGTGGCGGTCAGTGCCACCATCGGAATCGCCGGGAACAGCTCTCGCAGCGCGCCCAGCTGTGCATAATCCGGACGAAAATCGTGCCCCCACTGGGAGACGCAATGCGCCTCATCCACCGCAATCAGGGAGATTTCGATGTCCTGCAGGCGCGCCTGAAAGCCGGCGGAAAGCAGCCGCTCGGGTGCGACATAGAGCAGATCGAGCTCGCCGGCATGCAGCCGCGCCAATACCTGGCGTGACTCGGCTGCGTTCAATGAAGAGTTGTAGCAGTGCGCGCGCACCCCGCTGGCCTGGAGCGCATCCACCTGGTCCTTCATCAGGGAGATCAGTGGCGAAACAATGATGGCCGTTCCAGGCAGCAGCAACGCTGGTAGCTGGTAGCAGAGGGACTTGCCCCCGCCGGTCGGCATCAGGATAAAGGTGTCCCGCAGCGAAATGACATCAGCAATGATCTCCTGCTGATGGGGGCGAAAATCGCTGTAGCCGAAGACCGACTGCAGGATTTCTTGCGGAGATTGAATCACGGAATGATCAAGTGGCAGCGGGGAAAGAAGACGGGAACAGGGTCACGAGCGTAACCCGTCCACTCCATGAGAATCAATCAGAAACGCAACTCAATGCGGTCAGACATCACTGACACGTCATGCTGCTCCTGCATGCACTTGAATGCACTTGCGTAGGTTGGTGCTGAGCGCAGCGAAGCCCAACAGGGAGCTATCATTGGGCGTTGATTGTTGGGCATCGCTGCGCTCAGCACCAACCTACACATCAATACCAACCTACACATTAATACCAACCCGCACATCAATGTAAGGAAGTAGCATTTGGTTTTGTCCCCTATGCTCCCGCGATCCAGTCAAGACCGAGCGGGTTATCCGGGTCCACTCCATCCATGAAGGGCAGGTTCCGCTGTTCGTGGGTCAGCTGGTAGACCAGACCGATCCAGTTGCCGATAATACCCTCGGCGGTATCGTGCCAGGTGTTATCGATGTGCCCGGCAACCAGGTGCTCGGGGAATTCAGGCACCGGTTCGCCGGCTGCGCGTGTCGGCCTCAGGCGCTGGCGGTATTCATTGAGGATGGCCTGCTCGCGGGGCCTGAAATGGTTTTCCGGAAATGGCGGATAGTCACTGCGCTCGCCCGTGGCAAAGCGCTGCACCTCGCGCTTGTACTCCTTCAGCAGGGACACGGTGTCGTACTCCGGGTGTCCCTGGAAATAGACGATGCGGAACCCGTCTGCACTGACGGCAAGATGCACGCCCGCTTCCGCACTCTCCGCCAGCACATGCAGGCCGGCCTCCTGAAACTGCGCAGCGCTGATGTTATTGAAACGCGAATGCGGCACATCGAACTGCGTATTCACATCATTGACCAGCGGGTGTGTTTTCCGGATCACCCGGTGCGGGAACACGCCCCAGCACTTGGCAGACAGTACACGGCGCTTCTGGCCATGCTGAAATTGCAGCGTCGCGTGAGTGGCAAGGCAGGAACACAGCACCGAGGTCACGTTCTCCTGCGCCCAGTCGAACACTGCGCGCAACGGTTGCCAGAAGGCTTCCTGCGACAGGTCGGGATGAGTGACATTGGCCCCGGTGATAATGAGTGCATCCAGGCCCTCCGCACGAATCTGCTCGAAGGAATCGTAGTAGCTATCGATGTGCGCACGCGCCGCATCGCCGCGCGGCAGCTCCGGCAGCGTAAACGGGTGCAGATAGAACTGGGCGATTGGATTGCTCTCGCCAACCAGGCGGAAGAACTGGCGCTCGGTCGCGGCCAGTGCCGCATCCGGCATCATGTTCAGCACGCCGATATGCAACTCGCGGATGGTCTGGCGCCGGGCCCGGTCCGGAGTGAGTATGGTCTGGCCTTCCTGGTGCAGGCGTTCGAAGGTTGGTAGCTCATTGTGGGCAACGATCGGCATGCAGGCTACTCCGGTTCACTCGCCTTGCGGTCGATGGCAGTTTCCAGCAAGGCAAGAAAGTCCTGCTCGTCACGCACCGCCGCCACCTCGTGCGAGGTCACGGTATAGCCGTGCGGACGCGCAATGGCCTCGTAGCGTGGCACGCGTGAATGAAACAGGCGCGGGAACACCCAGCTGCAGAAATCATCCGGGTCCACTTCGGCCGCATATTCCAGCCCGCGCAATTCGAGGTACTGCTGCAGCTGTTCAGCGAGAAATTCGGGGCGGTAATACAGCGGCTTGGGACTGCTCTGAGCACGACTGATCAGCGCCTCCTCCTCGGCCTTCTCGGTCACCCGGATGTACAGGATCAGCGAATGCCTGACCAGCAAGTCAATCACGGCCGGCTCATCGAGTTCACACAGGCTGCCGCCCACGTCATTGACGAAGTTGTCATAACCGTAAATCTCGTGCGCCTTGCGGATAAACCCGGGCACATCCTGCATGGCCGCGATCTCGGCCTCGCGGTACAGCGCCTGGCGCCGTGAAAACTCAGCCAGCGGGACACCACCGTGCTCGGGATTGCCGAGCTTGCCGACAAAACTCAGCACCGGTCCCAGGTCGTGCACCTTGATGTTGTTGCGGATCCGGATCCAGTCGCGGCGCAGCAGGTCACGCAGAAACGGTACCTGCATCGCCTGCTGCTTGATCAGGTCCATGATCGGATCGTCCAGGTAACGGGTACCGATGCGGTAATCGCCCGAGTAGTGGAACCAGTTTTGGTTGCGCAGCAACGTCGACAGGCGGGTCTTGCCCACCCCGGACATCCCCAGCAGGGTAATGCTCTTGTGCTGCCAGGCGCGGAACTCGTCGACGGTGAATTTCATGCAGCAGACTCTGGAGTAAAATAGTGGTGCAGTGTAACCGAAACATCTGCCTGCGTCAGAGAACAATATGTTGCCAGTACACAATATCTTCTTAATATTAGTGATAAATGTGCTCTGACACCATTATGTTCGTCATGTAGTACACTTCACTGCAACAAGAACTACACAGGGCGCTGTCCATGAAGAAACTGTTCAGAATAATGGGGTTCATCCCGTTTATCCTGGTCGTATTTCTCAATGCCTTTGTCGATCTGGGACACAAGATCCTGATCCAGAATACGATCTTCAAGATCTATGATGGCCAGACCCAGATCATCCTGACAGCCATCGTGAACGGCCTGATATTGCTGCCGTTCATACTGCTCTTCACCCCCGCCGGTTATCTTTCCGACAAACATCATAAACCCCTGATCATGAAAGTCAGTGCAGCTGCTGCCGTCGGACTGACACTGCTGATCACCCTCTCCTACTATCTTGGCTGGTTCTATTTCTCCTTCGCCATGACCTTTCTGCTGGCGGTACAAAGCGCCTTCTACTCACCGGCAAAGTACGGCTATATCAAGGAACTGACGGGCAAGGAGCAACTGACCACCGCCAATGCCGTCGTACAGGCGGTCACCATTGTATCCATCCTGTTCGGCATCTTCGCCTTTTCGGTATTTTTTGAACGGGGGCTGGCAGGGGTGAACTATGAAAACGTGTCGCAGTTACTGCAGGCAATTGCCCCGCTTGGCTGGATACTGGTGGTCTGCGCGACGCTGCAATTGATGTTTGCCCTGCGACTGCCTGCCGGTGGCGTTGCTGCGACCGGGCTGCACTTCGACTGGAAGCGATACAGAACGGGCCGTTCTCTACGGGACAATCTCAGCAAGATCCTGGCGAACAGAACCATCTGGCTATCGATTGTTGGACTATCCGCGTTCTGGGGAATCTCCCAGGTCGTATTGGCCACCTTCCCGGCCTTCGCCAAGGAGGCCATGGGTGAGACCAACACCATTGTCATCCAGGGGATACTGGCCAGTTCCGGGATCGGTATCATTATCGGCTCCCTGCTGGCCGGGCAGTCCTCGAAACATCACATCGAAACGGGCCTCATTCCGCTGGGTGCGGCGGGCATCGTTGTAGCGATCTTTTTCATGCCACAGCTGCACTCACCGGGCCTGCTGGTCATCGATTTTCTGTTGCTGGGTGTCTGTGGCGGGATGTTCATCGTGCCACTCAACGCGTTGATTCAGTTCCATGCCAAAAACGACGAGCTGGGCATCGTGCTGGCAGGTAACAACTGGGTGCAAAACGTGGTCATGCTGGGATTCCTGGGCTTGACCGTTGGCTTTGCCATCTACGGCATCAGCAGCATTGGCATGTTTCACCTGTTGGCCATCACGGCACTGGCTGGCGCCCTCTATACCATTTACCAACTGCCGCAGTCGCTGGTGCGTTATGTGATCGCGCAAGTGTTTTCCAGCACCCATCGCATCACGGTACTGGGTTTCAAAAACCTGCCTGGAACCGGTGGTGTGCTGATGCTGGGTAACCACATCAGCTGGCTCGACTGGGCAATGATTCAGATCGCCTGCCCCCGTCCGGTACGCTTCGTTATGTACCGGGCGATCTACCAGCGCTGGTACCTGAAATGGTTCCTGGATTTCTTCGGGGTCATCCCGATTGCCCCCGGCCAGAGTAATGAGGCACTGCAACAAATCAACGAACTGCTGCGCGCCGGTGAAGTCGTCTGCCTGTTTCCGGAAGGGACAATCAGCCGCAGCGGCCAGCTGGGTGAATTCAAACACGGCTATGAACGTACCGTCGAAGGAGTAGACGGCATTATTCTGCCATTCTATATACGCGGCCTCTGGGGCAGCCGCTTCTCGCGTTCGAGCGAAAAATTGCGGGAGATCCGCAACACCCGCCTGCGCGGAAATGTCATCGTCGCCTTCGGCAAACCCCTGCCCATGGATACACCGGCTCCTGTACTGAAAAGGCAGGTACTCGAACTCTCGATCGATACCTGGGAGCATCATACGCAATCCCTCGATCCCATTCCGCTGGCGTGGCTGCGCAGCGCAAAACGACGTGGCAACGAATCCTGCCTGATAGATACCAGTACCGCGACCACGCTCTCCGGTTACAAAACCCTGACCGCCGTCATCGCGTTCTCCCGCCTGATCCGCAAGCGCAGCCAGGAGCAGAATATCGGTCTGCTCCTGCCGACCAGCAGTGCTGGCATCATTACCAACATGGCGGCATTGCTGTTGAACAAGACCGTGGTCAACCTGAACTATACGGCCAGCCTGCAGTCACTGATTGCCGCCGTGGAGAAAGCAGAGATCAGCAACCTCTATACATCCAGACGCCTGATCAGGAAACTGGAACAGCGTGGCATCGACCTGAGTGAACTCCTGGCCCGGGTTCAGGTGCATTTTCTTGAAGACCTGAAAGACGAGATTGGCACCCTGACCAAATTTACACTGCTGGTTTCGACAGTCGTCTTGCCTGCAAGGGTACTCTATGCACTGTTCGGTCGACGTGCCGGCATCGATCAGCCGGCCGCCATCCTCTTCTCAAGCGGCAGCGAAGGGAAACCCAAGGGGGTTGTCCTGAGCCACCGTAATATCATGGCCAATGTCCTCCAGGTGTCGGATGTGCTCGACGTGCTCGAGGAAGATACCTTCATGGCGACCCTCCCCCTGTTTCATGCCTTCGGTCTCACCATAACAGGACTCATGCCCATGATTGAGGGCATCCCGGTCATTCTCCATCCTGACCCGACGGACGCCCTGACAATTGCAAAGGCCATCGCCAAACACCAGGCCACCGTGTATTGCAGCACCTCCACCTTTCTGCGCTTGTTTAACCGGAACCGGCGTATCCACCCGCTGATGCTGGAATCATTGCGGGTTGTCGTGTCCGGTGCCGAAAAACTGAATCCGGAGGTACGCGATGCCTTCAAGCTCAAGTTCAACAAGGAGATCTACGAAGGCTACGGCGCTACGGAAACCACCCCGGTCGCCAGCGTCAATATCCCGGACCGGATCGGTCAAACAGACTGGAAGGTCCAGCAAGGGAACAAGCCAGGAACGGTCGGCATGCCACTGCCGGGGGGCAGTTTCCGTATCGTTGATCCGGACACGCTGGAGACACTGCCCGCCGAAGAGGACGGGCTGATTCTGTTCGGTGGATCACAGGTCATGCTGGGCTACCTCAATAACCCGGAGAAGACCGCCGAGGTCATCATCGAGCTGGATGGCAATCGCTGGTACAAGACCGGCGACAAGGGCCATCTCGACCAGGATGGCTTCCTTACCATTGTCGATCGCTATTCCCGCTTTGCGAAAATCGGTGGCGAGATGATCAGCCTCGGTGCCATCGAGGGGGCCATTGGAAAAGTACTGCCGGAAGACATCGAGGTACTCACCACGGCATTACCCGATGGCAAGAAGGGAGAAAAAGTAATTCTTCTGGTTGCCGGTGACATCAGCCAGGATGAAATGAACGAGCTGATCGAGAAATCGGGGCTCAACCCGTTAATGCGGCCCGCAGAAGTCATCAATGTAGAGGCGATCCCGAAACTCGGCAGCGGCAAGAATGATTTTGGCCAGGCAAAGCAGCTGGCAATGGAGGCGAGTGCCTGATAACGCTGTTAACAGGTTTTTACTCTGATCCCGAGATTTCGGCATCCACAAGCACACCCCAGGCCCTGCGCAGATCCCCGGGGATGGCCCTGAGTCCAGGCCGGCGTGGCAGCTTGCGAATATCGGCCGGGCGCAGTACGTCAGGCGGCTTATCCCTGGGAAACCCGGCCTCGTCGGTGAACAGGTGCAGGCCGGTGACCTTTGCCCCGGGGATAATGAGCCGGACGGCGCTGATCTGCTGCTGGAGATAGTGGTCGGGGTTGGGAAACTTGTAACTGCGCTTGTTGATGAGCTGGGTCCACTGGTCGATTCGCTTACCGCCAAAGATCAGCCCGGGGAAACGCAGCACGCCAACCACGCGGATTGCCTCGGTCGTGAGCAGCAGGTAGTCGATGGCCGTCTCGCCACCCATACCGTCCGGCAGGTGCACATTGCGCATCACCCGCGCACCAAGCCGCTTCATCGCACTCCTGAATCGGCGTTCCTCGCGCCAGCGACGCAGGGGCGGAGTGCGGAACACCACCAGCAGCACTGGCACACCGATGACCATGCCCAGCAGGGCTGCCGTTAATACCTCGTTGGCCAGAAACATTCCCGGTAATGATTGCAGTAGTTCAGACATAACCAATAACCGGCAATAACCGGGGTCAGATCCGAATGGCACTTACATAAGGGATAACCAATTGATGTAACAGATAAAGAAGGCTGGTTCAGGTGATAAGATGCGAGTTGCGAAACCATCAC
>QIFB01000182.1 GCA_003230545.1 Gammaproteobacteria bacterium
CCTGGAGACACTGGACCCGGAGGTGATTATCGAGGTCGTGCGTTCCGGGGTTTCCGGCATTGCCCGCGGTGACCGGGCCCTGAAACTATGATTAACCCGTCATTGCGAGCATAGCGAAGCAATGACGGAAATATTTGAATTAATCAGAGCTTCCTTGAACTATTAACCGCTGCTGTGGCAGCCCGAACATGAGCAAACAAACCAGGTACTGAACATGAATATTTATTACGATAAAGATGCAGACCTTTCCATCATCCAGGGACTCAAGGTGGCCATTGTGGGTTACGGCTCGCAGGGTCACGCCCATGCCAATAACCTCAAGGAATCCGGTGTGGATATCACCGGCGGTCGGGATCGATTTCCGAGGCCAAGGCGAAGAAAGCCGGCCTGAAAGTCAGTTCCATCGAGGGCGCAGTGGATGGCGCCGATGTGGTCATGATACTGGCGCCCGATGAGCACCAGGCCGCCCTGTACCGTGAACAGATTGCGCCCAATATCAAGCAGGGGGCAGCACTGGCCTTTGCCCACGGGTTCAATATTCACTTTCAGCAGATCGAGCCGCGTGCCGATCTCGATGTCATTATGATTGCACCCAAGGGCCCGGGACACCTGGTGCGTACCACCTACACGCAGGGTGCCGGCGTTCCCAGCCTGATCGCGGTCTTCCAGGATACCAGCGGGCGTTCCAGGGAGATTGCACTTTCCTATGCCTCTGCCAATGGCGGCGGCCGGGCCGGGATTATCGAGACCAGCTTTCGCGAGGAAACCGAAACTGACCTGTTCGGTGAACAGGCGGTGCTCTGCGGCGGCACCACGGCGCTGGTACAGGCCGGTTTCGAGACCCTGGTGGAAGCCGGTTATGCCCCGGAAATGGCGTATTTCGAATGCCTGCACGAACTGAAACTGATCGTTGACCTGATGTACGAGGGCGGGATCGCCAATATGCGCTATTCGATTTCCAATACCGCCGAATATGGTGATCTGACCCGTGGGCCGCGCATTATCACGGAAGAAACCAAGCAGGAAATGAGCCGGATTCTTACCGAGATCCAGAATGGCGAGTTCGCCCGGGAATTTATTCTCGAGAACCAGGCCGGTGCTGCTACCCTGAAGGCCAAGCGCAGGATCGGCCGGGAGCATGCCATCGAGCAGGTGGGCGACAAGCTGCGCGGTATGATGTCATGGATCAGTTCCGGCAAGATCGTTGACAAGAACGTCAACTGAAGCTGACCGGACCGACTGAGAGAACCGGGGGCAGCAGCTTGCGAGAACCAGGGATTATCCTGTGATTGCACGGGAAGGACAGGTTCCGGTCATTGCCAGCGCCCTGACCGGTATCGTGGTAGCCCCGTTTTCCGGGTTGCCGGTAGCACTGGTTATCCTGATGCTGTTCATCGTAATGGTGCTGATCTTCAGGGACCCGGATCGTGAGATTCCGGCGGTGCCATCTGCCGTCGTCAGCCCGGCAGATGGCAGGATCACTTCCGTGAGCGAGCAGTATGATCCTTACCTGGAACGGCAGAGTGTACTGGTTTCATTGCAGATGAATCTCCACGGTGTGTTTACTACCCGCAGTCCTGTCGAGGGCAAAGCGCTGGAACCCGCCAATATGCCGGATGGTGACAGTGCGCCACACGGCGTATGGCTGCAGACCGACGAAGCAGATGACGTGGTATTGGTAATGAACCGTGGCCGGTTGCATACTTCACCACACTGTTATATCCGTTATGGCGAGCGCATCGGACAGGGACAGCGCTGTGGATTTGTTCACCTCGGTGCACGCATTGACCTGTACCTGCCGGTAACCAGTCGTATTGATGTGTCACCTGGGGACCATGTCAGGGGTGGCTCGGACGTCATTGCCAGGCTTGTGCATACCTGATCATTCCATGGAACAGAACCAGAACCAGAACCAGAACCGACAGAAGTCCCGCCGCGGTATTTACCTGCTGCCGAACATGTTTACCACGGCCGGCCTGTTTGCCGGGTTCTATGCCATCGTGGCCGCAATGGGCGGGCGTTACGAGGCGGCCGCCATCGCGATTTTCATTGCCATGATCATGGATGGTATCGACGGCCGGGTTGCGCGGCTGACCCATACCCAGAGCGAATTCGGGGTGCAGTATGACAGCCTGTCGGACATGGTCTGCTTTGGCCTGGCACCGGCACTGATAATGTATGAATGGTCACTGCAATACATGGTCAGTATCGGCTGGGCCAAGCTCGGCTGGCTGTCGGCATTTGTCTATACCGCCGGTGCGGCCCTGCGTCTGGCACGCTTTAATGCCCAGATCGGGACTAGCGAAAAGAATTTCTTCAAGGGCCTGCCCAGCCCCTCTGCTGCCGCGGTCATGGCCGGGCTGGTCTGGATCGGGGCCGATCACGACGTTGCCGGCGGCGACGTGGTCTACATCGCGCTGGTGATCACCGTCCTGATGGGCGGGCTGATGGTCAGTAATGTCCGTTACTACAGTTTCAAGGAATTGGATTTCAAGAACCGGGTGCCGTTTGTCGGGCTGCTGGTCGTAGTGCTGGTCTACGTGTTTGCCTCCATCGATCCACCCAAGGTCCTGTTTGCCGGGTTCCTGCTGTATGCCCTGTCCGGCCCGGTAGTGACACTGGCAAGAATCCGGAAGACCCGCGCGGCCCGGAGGCGTGGCAGCTGAGTTCCTCCAGGGCTTGGAATAACGGGGGCTTTGCTTTATATTCATAAGGTATGAATCCCCGGTTTTTCACAACCCGATTGTCATACACACCTTTCCCTGCGGGGCTGGCGGGTCTCCTGCTGTCTCTCCTGCTGCCTTCGGGCATCTGATATCACACCTGGCGAGGGTCAACGCACACCAGAAAACAACAGGGTCCGGCAGAGCACCGGCGCTTCCACTTGCCGGCAACCGGGAGCTCTCCGGACAGTCAGGTGAATCCACCAGGATTCACCCGGTCTGCACAGGGGTTACACCATGAGTACTGACAAGCTGATTATTTTTGATACGACCTTGCGCGACGGGGAACAAAGCCCCGGTGCGTCCATGACCCGCGATGAAAAAGTCCGCATTGCCAAGGCGCTGGAACGTATGCGGGTCGACGTCATCGAGGCCGGTTTCCCGATCGCCAGTCCAGGGGATTTCGAGGCCGTGCAGGCTGTGGCCCGTGCAGTGTCGGAAAGTACTGTCTGCGGGCTGGCGCGCGCGCTCGACAAGGACATCGACCGGGCCGGTGAGGCCCTGAAACCGGCAGCCGCATCGCGCATCCACACCTTCATCGCGACCTCGCCAATCCACATGCAGATGAAGCTGCGCATGGAGCCGGAGCAGGTACTGGAACAGGCGGTGCACGCGGTGAAGCGTGCCCGCGGCTTTACTGACAACGTGGAGTTCTCTCCCGAGGATGCCGGGCGCTCGGAGATTGATTTTCTGTGCCGGATTATCGAGGCGGTCATCGATGCCGGCGCCACCACGGTCAACATCCCGGATACCGTGGGTTACAACCTGCCGCACCAGTTCGGCGAGCTGATCCGGACCCTGATCGAGCGCGTCCCCAACTCCGACCGCGCGGTGTTCTCGGTGCATTGTCACAATGATCTCGGGCTGGCCGTTGGTAATTCCCTGTCCGCGGTACTCAACGGGGCACGCCAGGTCGAATGCACCATCAACGGTCTGGGGGAGCGCGCCGGCAATGCCGCCCTCGAGGAAGTGGTGATGACCGTACAGACCCGCCAGGACATCTTCCCCTGCAACACCGGGCTGGATGCAAGCCGGATCATGACCTGTTCACGGCTGGTTTCCGGGATCACCGGCTTTGCCGTGCAGCCGAACAAGGCCATCGTCGGTGTGAATGCCTTTGCACACGAATCCGGCATTCACCAGGATGGCGTGCTGAAGAGTCGCGAGACCTACGAAATCATGCGCGCCCAGGATGTCGGCTGGGCGGCCAACCGGATCGTGCTGGGGAAACATTCCGGACGCAATGCCTTTCGTACCCGGCTGCAGGACCTGGGAATCGAGCTGGGTTCCGAGGAAGAGCTGAATGATGCCTTCGCGCGCTTCAAGGAGCTTGCGGACAAGAAGCACGAGATTTTCGACGAGGACCTGCAGGCGCTGGTGACGGAATCCGGACTCGAGGCAGGCAATGACTGGGTCAAGCTGGTTGCACTGAAGGTCTGTTCGGAAACCGGGGAAATACCGAATGCCGCGGTCACCCTGTGGATCGATGGGGAAGAACAGCCGGCAACTGCCTCGGGCAGCGGACCCGTGGATGCCACGTTCCGGGCCATCGAGAAGCTCGTTGACAGTGGTACCGAGCTGCAACTCTACTCGGTCAACAATATTACCAGTGGCACGGATTCGCAGGGCGAGGTGACCGTGCGCCTGTACCTCGACGGGCGTATTGTCAACGGGCAGGGTGCGGATACCGACATTGTCATTGCGTCTGCCAAGGCCTATGTCAATGGACTCAACAAGATCATCCGGCGACAGGAGCGTGAACATCCCCAGCTGGGGGATGTCTGATGTTCCTTATCCCGTGATGGCATTATGAACAGTCACCTGCGCAATGAATACCTGGCAGCCATGGGTATCCGGCAATGGGTGCTGCGTGAATCAGCAGCACCTGCTGAGGTGTCTCCGGAGGTTGATACCACGCAGCCAGTCACGGATGCCCCGGTCGGGAGTCCTGACTGGCCGGCCCTGCAGGCGCAGGTGGCCGGATGTACCCGCTGTGCGTTGCATGCAACGCGTACCCAAACCGTTTTCGGGACCGGTAACCGATCGGCGGACTGGCTGGTCATCGGTGAGGCGCCAGGTGCGGACGAGGATCGCCAGGGAGAACCGTTTGTCGGGCGTGCCGGGCAGCTGTTGACGGAGATGCTGCGGGCCGCGGGCCCTGGGCGTGAAGCAGTTTATATAACCAATATTCTGAAATGCCATCCGCCGAACAACCGGGACCCGCAGTCGGACGAGGTTGCCAGTTGTCACAGTTACCTGGAACGGCAAATCGAGCTGGTCAAGCCGCGACTGATCCTGGCGGTTGGCCGGATTGCCGCGCACAACCTGTTGCAGACGGACACGCCCGTGGGCCGGTTGCGTGGCCGGGTACATCATTACGGGCCGGCCGGCATCCCGCTGGTGGTGACCTACCATCCGGCCTACCTGTTGCGCTCACCCCTGGAGAAACGTAAATCCTGGGATGATCTGCAGCTGGCACTGCAGATTAGTAATGGACAGTGAGCAAAAACATTGTCACAGTAATATCTAAAGATACATAACTGAATGCAGATATGAGCGCAATTCTCAAGGAACCCGGCCTCGACCTCCGGCCCATGCAGGCGGGTGACCTGTCGGACGTCATGGAGATCGAGCGGCGCAGTTACCCGCATCCCTGGACACGCCTGATCTTCAATGATTGCCTGCATGCCGGTTATTGCTGCTGGATCGCGGAACGCCGGAATATTATCGAGGGCTACGGCATAATCAGCATTGCCGCCGGTGAATCGCACCTGTTGAACCTGTGTGTGCATCCCGAGTCACAGCGTCTGGGGGTTGGCCTGAAAATACTGCAGCATTTGATCTCGATTGCCCGCCGCCACGATGCGGAGATCATTTTTCTCGAGGTGCGCCCATCGAACCGGGCGGCATGCGAGTTATACCGGCAGAACGGGTTCAACGAACTGGGGACCCGCAAGGACTATTACCCGGCGGGCGATGAGCGCGAGGATGCGCTGATACTTGCACGGGTCCTGTGAAACACGAGACGCCGGCTTGCTGATTCAGTAGAATACGCCTTTCTTTCAGTCGTATAGTCCCTGTACACCATGAGCAGTCTGCAACAAGAAGCGGCACGGCGCCGTACCTTTGCGATTATCTCCCACCCGGATGCCGGCAAGACCACGTTAACGGAAAAGCTGTTGCTGTTCGGCGGCGCCATCCAGCTGGCCGGTACTGTCAAGGGGCGCAAGGCCGCGCGGCACGCCACCTCGGACTGGATGGAACTCGAGAAGCAACGCGGTATTTCGGTGACGTCATCGGTGATGCAGTTTCCCTACGGTGAGGCCATCGTCAACCTGCTGGATACGCCCGGCCATGAGGACTTTTCGGAGGATACCTACCGGACACTAACGGCGGTGGATTCGGCGCTGATGGTCATCGATTGTGCCAAGGGCGTCGAGGACCGCACCATCAAGTTGATGGATGTCTGCCGGCTGCGGGATACCCCCATCTGTACCTTTATCAACAAGCTTGATCGGGAAGGACGGGATCCCATCGAGCTGCTCGATGAGATCGAGGAGATCCTGAAGATTTCCTGTGCGCCGGTGACCTGGCCCGTCGGCATGGGCAAGCGTTTCCGGGGTATTTACCATCTCCTTGACGACGCGGTACACCTGTACGAGCCCGGGAAGAACAACGAACGCCAGGACGTCAGGGTCATCAAGGGTATCGACAATCCGTTGCTGGATGAGGTGCTTGGTGATCTGGCCACTGAACTGCGTGAGGAGATCGAGCTCGTCAAGGGCGCGAGTCATGATTTTGATATGGCGGCCTACATTAATGGCAGCCTGACGCCGGTCTTTTTCGGCTCGGCCATCAATAACTTCGGGGTCAGGGAGCTACTGGACCATTTTGTGGTGACCGCACCGCCACCGCTGGCACGGCATACGACCGGTCGTGACGTGGACCCGGAAGAAGACAAGTTCACCGGGTTCGTGTTCAAGATCCAGGCCAACATGGATCCGGCCCACCGCGACCGGATTGCCTTTCTGCGGATCTGCTCCGGCAGTTACCGCAAGGGAATGAAGATGCGGCATGTTCGCATCGGCAAGGATGTGCAGATCTCGAATGCAGTGACCTTCCTGGCATCGGAACGAGGACATGTCGAGGAGGCATTTACCGGTGACATCATCGGGTTGCATAACCACGGCACCATCCGGATCGGTGATACCTTTACCCAGGGAGAGGAGCTGAAATTTACCGGCATCCCGAATTTTGCACCCGAGTTGTTTCGGCGCGCCCTGCTGAAGGATCCGTTGCGCATGAAGGCCCTGCAGAAAGGCCTGGACCAGTTATGCGAGGAGGGCGCAACCCAGTTGTTCAGGCCCTACCGGAACAACGACCTGATACTGGGTGCGGTTGGCATTCTGCAATTCGATGTCGTGGCGCACCGTCTGCAGAATGAATATGGCGTGGACTGCCAGTTTGAGCCGGTCAACGTGGCCACTGCGCGCTGGGTGCAGTGTCCCGATGACAGGATCGAGCAGAAACTGCGGGACAAGGCATTCGACTATCTTGCCGAGGATCAGGGCGGGTCACTGGTCTATATCGCACCGACCCGGGTCAACCTCGAGCTTGCCAGGGAAAAATGGCCGGACGTGCAGTTTCAGGCGACCCGCGAGCACTGACTTGAATTCAGCCTAGAAGTCAATCCAGCGGATGACATGGTCCTCCAGCTGTTCGCGGGGAATTTCAGTCTCGCTGACCGTGCGTCCACGCACCGAGATGCCGGCCTGGTGGACGCTGTCAGGATCACCGGAAACCAGCGGGTGCCACCACTCCAGTGCCTGCCCGTTCGCCAGTTTCCGGTAGGCGCAACTCGCTGGCAACCAGTCGAACTGGCCGGCATCATCTGCTGACAGCAGCAGGCAGTCCGGTACGAGCTGCATGCGGTCCGGGTAACTGGCGCAACGGCAGTGGTGTTCGTCCAGCAGGCGGCAGGCCACGTTGGTGTAGAACAGCAGCCCGGAATCCACGTCTTCCAGTTTTTGCAGGCAGCAGCGCCCGCAACCATCACATAACGACTCCCACTCCTTTGGTGTCATTTCAGCCAGGGACTTGCTTTGCCAAAAGAATATTGTCACCACTGATCAGATACCCTGTGCGGGTGATTATCGCCTGGCCGCGCTTACGATTGAAGCAGATACTGGTAATGGGCAACAAGATGACTAAACCGGATAACAACGGCCCACGGCGCGGGGTCTGGAGCTGGGCGCTCTATGACTGGGCCAACTCGGCCTTTGCCACGACCGTCATGGCCGGATTTTTCCCGGTCTTATTCAAGCAATACTGGAATACCGGCGTATCCGTCACCGAGAGTACTTTCCGACTCGGACTGGTGAGCTCACTGGCGAGCCTGCTGGTCGTGCTCATGGCGCCGGTCCTCGGGGCCATTGCCGATCACCTCGGGCGACGCAAGGGGATGTTGCTGGCATTCGCATTTCTCGGGATTGTCATGACCGCTGGACTTTACCTGGTCGATGCCGGCGAATGGTGGCTGGCAGCTGTTCTCTATGTGATGGCACTGGTCGGTTTCTCCGGCGCCAATATTTTCTACGACGCGTTGTTGCCGTTTGTCAGTGACTCCGCTGACCTGGATCGGACCTCTGCGCTGGGATTCTCGCTCGGTTACCTGGGCGGGGGCCTGTTGCTGACCCTGAATGTATGGATGACGCTACACCCGGAAAGCTTCGGTCTGGAGGACGCGACGGCTGCAATCCGGATCTCGTTTGTCATGGTCGCGGCGTGGTGGCTGGTGTTTTCACTGCCCCTGGTGCTCAATGTGCCGGAGCCGGACAACCATCCCGGGGAAGTGCCGGCAACGGTGCTGAAGGCCGGTTTCAGCCGGGTCTTCAAAACGCTGCATGAAATCCGGCAATTGCGAAATGTCTGGCTGTTTCTCGTTGCCTACTGGTTATACATCGACGGTGTTGACACCGTTGTGCGCATGGCCGTGGACTATGGCCTGTCCCTCGGGTTTGATCAGAAGCACCTGATCCTGGCGCTGCTGATTACCCAGTTCACCGGCTTCCCGGCGGCGCTGGTGTTTGGCCGGCTGGGAAGTCGCTTTGGCCCCCGGCCGGGAATCTTTGTTGGCCTGGTGATTTACATGCTGGTCACGGTACGTGGCGCACTGATGGATGATGTATCCGAGTTCTATTTCCTTGCATTCGCGATCGGGCTTGCACAGGGCGGCATACAGGCACTAAGTCGTTCCCTGTATGCACGCATGATACCCAGGGAACGGGCAGCCGAGTTTTTCGGGTTCTACAACATGCTGGGAAAGTTCGCCGCAATCCTGGGACCGGTCATGATGGGCTGGGTGGCCGCACTGACCGGAAATCCGCGTGCGGGTATTCTGTCATTGCTGGTGTTGTTCATCGCGGGCGCCCTGGTACTGGTGCTTGTAAGAGTGGAATAAACCGGACACGCGGTGCTGGTGTGAATGAATTGGTAACTGCCGGCATCAGCGGGGACAACAACGCCCAATAGCGTCGGGACCCAATTTTTGGGGTAAATACCAGATATATGGTCTGGTATATTGGTTTCCCACAAGATCCTGTGTCATTGGTTTGGAGAAAACTCAACTACTTGATTTGCATATAATAACAGAGTATAAAAAACAACAATAAATGTGTGCTATTTCATGGATGTCTGTAGCCGGTGTAACGCAGGATTGCCGTGAACGTGAGGAGCACTGAATGTTGAAAAGCTATGATGA
>QIFB01000065.1 GCA_003230545.1 Gammaproteobacteria bacterium
TGCGAGAAGTGCGGAGTCGAGGTGACCCTGGC
This sequence comes from Gammaproteobacteria bacterium, assembly GCA_003230545.1. Taxonomy (GTDB): domain Bacteria; phylum Pseudomonadota; class Gammaproteobacteria; order UBA9214; family UBA9214; genus SZUA-186. The sequence goes on from QIFB01000065.1 coordinate 33, forward strand.
GAAGGTGCGTCGTGAACGCATGGGCCATATCGAACTGGCCAGCCCGGCTGCCCACATCTGGTTCCTCAAGTCGCTGCCGTCGCGCATCGGCCTGTTGCTGGACATGACCCTGCGTGATATCGAGCGGGTGCTGTATTTCGAGGCCTACGTGGTGGTCGATCCCGGCATGACCACGCTGGAGCGCGGGCAGCTGCTGTCCGACGAGGCCTATCTCGAGGCGATCCAGGAAAATGGCGACGAGTTCGATGCGCGCATGGGGGCCGAGGCCGTACATGCGCTGCTGAGGAACATCGACCTGCAGGTGGAAGCGGCCAAGTTGCGTGATGAAATCGGCGGGACCAAGTCGGAAACGAAGCTCAAGCGTTTCGGCAAGCGCCTCAAGCTGGTGGAATCCTTTATCGAATCCGGTAATCATCCCGAATGGATGGTGCTGACCGTGTTACCGGTGCTGCCGCCGGAACTGCGTCCACTGGTACCGCTGGATGGCGGCCGCTTTGCCACGTCCGACCTGAACGACCTGTACCGGCGTGTGATCAACCGCAACAACCGCCTGAAGCGGCTGCTGGAACTGAATGCGCCGGACATTATTGTGCGCAACGAGAAGCGCATGCTGCAGGAGTCGGTGGATGCATTGCTGGATAACGGCCGCCGTGGGCGCGCCATTACCGGGACCAACAAGCGCCCGCTGAAATCGCTGGCCGATATGATCAAGGGCAAGCAGGGCCGCTTTCGCCAGAACCTGCTCGGCAAGCGCGTCGATTACTCGGGCCGTTCCGTGATCGTGGTAGGCCCGACACTGAAACTGCACCAGTGCGGTCTGCCGAAGCGCATGGCGCTGGAGCTGTTCAAGCCGTTTATTTTCAGCAAGCTGCAGCTGCGCGGCCTGGCGACCACCATCAAGGCAGCCAAAAAGCTGGTGGAGCGTGAAGGTCCCGAGGTCTGGGACATCCTGGAAGAAGTGATTCGCGAACACCCGGTCATGCTGAACCGTGCACCGACCCTCCACCGTCTCGGTATCCAGGCGTTCGAGCCGGTACTGATCGAAGGCAAGGCGATCCAGCTGCACCCGCTGGTGTGTGCGGCATTCAACGCCGACTTTGACGGTGACCAGATGGCGGTACACATACCGCTGTCCATCGAGGCGCAGCTGGAAGCGCGTGCGCTGATGATGTCATCCAACAATATCCTCTCGCCTGCCAATGGCGAGCCGATTATCGTGCCGTCGCAGGACGTTGTGCTGGGCCTGTATTACATGACCCGTGAATCGATCAATGTCACGGGCGAGGGCATGGCATTTACCGATATCCACGAGGTGCACCGCGCCTACGAAACCGGAAATGCCTCGCTGCATGCACGCATCAGGGTGCGCCTGCGTATCGAGGAATTTGACGAGGACGGTGAATTGCAGGAAAACGTCGGCCTGGTCGAGACCACTGTTGGCCGCGCGCTGCTGTCCGATCTGCTGCCAAAAGGCCTGCCGTTCAACCTGGTGAACCGGGACATGACCAAGAAGGACATCTCCAGCCTTATTAATGCCTGCTATCGCCGTGTTGGACTGAAGGAAACGGTGATCTTTGCTGACCAGTTGATGTACACAGGGTTTTCCTACGCCACTCGCGCGGCCGTGTCATTCGGTATCGAGGATATGACCATTCCCGAGTCCAAGGCAAAGATTCTCGCCGCTGCCGAGGAAGAGGTGATGGAAATCCAGAACCAGTACACCTCCGGGCTGGTGACCATGGGTGAACGTTATAACAAGGTTGTCGATATCTGGTCGCGTACCAATGACCAGGTCGCCAAGGCCATGATGGATCGCCTCGGAACGGAAGACGTAATAGACGCCGAAGGCAAAACGGTGCGCCAGTCTTCGTTCAATTCGGTCTACATGATGGCCGATTCAGGCGCGCGAGGTTCCGCCGCGCAGATCCGGCAGCTGGCCGGCATGCGCGGGCTGATGGCGAAGCCGGACGGCTCGATTATCGAGACGCCGATTACGGCCAACTTCCGCGAAGGGCTGGACGTGCTGCAGTACTTCATTTCGACCCATGGTGCTCGCAAGGGCCTGGCCGATACCGCGCTGAAGACAGCAAACTCCGGTTACCTGACCCGCCGCCTGGTGGACGTGGCGCAGGACATGGTGGTCATCGGCGAAGACTGCGGTACCAGCGGAGGCCTGGTTCTGAACCCGCTGGTTGAAGGCGGGGACGTGGTGGAGCCGCTGCGGGAACGTGTACTGGGACGCATCACGGCTGAAGATGTGAAAGTGCCTGGCAGCGACGAAGTGATCGCACCGGTCGGGACCCTGCTGGACGAGGACTGGGTCGATCAGCTGGAACAAAATGGTGTGGACGAAATCATGGTGCGCTCGCCGATTACCTGTGACAACCGCTACGGTGTCTGTGCCGCCTGCTACGGTCGTGACCTGGCGCGCGGGCACATGGTAAATGCCGGCGAGGCCATCGGTGTGATTGCGGCACAATCGATCGGCGAGCCCGGCACACAGCTGACCATGCGCACCTTCCATATTGGTGGCGCCGCCAGTCGTGCAGCGACCGTCAACAGTGTCGAGGTCAAGACCAGCGGCTCGGTCCGGCTGCACAATATCAAGACTGTTACCAACAAGAACGGTAACCTCGTCGCGGTGTCCCGTTCCGGCGAAATCGCCATTATTGACGAGTTCGGTCGTGAGCGTGAACGCTACAAGGTACCCTACGGTGCTGTTATCAGTGCGGCGGATGGTGATGCCGTCGGTGGCGGCAGCGTGATTGCCAACTGGGATCCGCATACCCACCCGATCGTGACCGAGGTTGCCGGTGTGGCGCGCTTCAGCGATTTTGTTGAAGGTATTTCTGTCCAGGAGACCACGGACGATATTACCGGTCTGACCAGCCAGGTTATCACCGATCCGAAACAGCGCGGCAGCGCTGGCAAGGATCTGCGCCCGATGGTCAAGCTTGAGGATAGCAAGGGTGAACCGTTGAAGATTGCCGGTACCGACCTGGACGCGCAGTACTTCCTGCCGGCCGAAGCCATTATTGCGCTGGATGACGGTGTGTCTGTCGAAGTGGGTGACGTCATTGCACGTATTCCACAGGAGTCATCCAAGACCCGTGATATCACCGGTGGTCTGCCACGGGTGGCGGACCTGTTCGAGGCACGCAAGCCGAAAGAACCGGCGATCCTGGCGGAAACCTCCGGTACCGTCGGCTTTGGCAAGGACACCAAGGGCAAGCAGCGCGTGGTAATCACCCAGGCGGATGGCGAGACGCACGAGGAACTGATTCCGAAGTGGCGGCATGTCACGGTGTTCGAGGGTGAGCATATCGAGAAGGGCGAGATGCTGGTCGATGGTGAACCCGGCGCCCACGATATCCTGCGCCTGCTCGGTACCGCGACCATGGCCGAGTACCTGGTCAAGGAAATTCAGGACGTCTACCGGCTGCAGGGCGTCAAGATCAACGACAAGCACATCGAGGTCATCCTGCGCCAGATGCTGCGCAAGGCGGAGGTCACCGCAGCCGGTGACAGCCCCTTCCTCAAGGGTGAGCAGGTAGAACGGGCCCGGGTACTGGAGATCAACGAGCGCCTGCTCCGGGATGACAAGGAACCGGCAGCCTGGGTCCCGCTGTTGCTGGGCATTACCAAGGCCTCGCTGGCAACGGAATCCTTCATTTCGGCGGCCTCGTTCCAGGAGACCACCCGGGTGATGACCGAGGCTGCGGTCCGCGGCAGCAAGGACTGCCTGCGGGGGCTGAAAGAAAATGTCATCGTGGGCCGCCTGATCCCGGCGGGTACCGGCCTGGCCTACCACGAGGAGCGGCGCCGGCGCCGCAATCTGGAGCCGCTCGGAATCGCCGAGGAGATGGCTGCCGTGGATGCAGCCGAGAGCGCGGCAGCCGAGGATGTGGCGGAGTCCCCGGCCGAATAGGGCAGATAAATAAAACTTGCTTGACAGGGTCGGGCCCTGTCTCTAGAATTCCGCTTCCCCGACAGGCCGGTTCGTCCGGCCTGTCGTTTGTTTTCAGGACTTTAGAATTTATTTCCGGTTTAATTTCAGGGTTTATCGGGCATGGCAACAATCAATCAGTTAGTGCGCAAGCCGCGCAGCAGGAAACGGGACAAGAGCAACGTTCCGGCACTCGAGGCATGTCCGCAAAAACGCGGTGTATGTACCCGCGTGTATACCACGACCCCGAAGAAACCGAATTCCGCTCTGCGCAAGGTTGCACGTGTACGCCTGACCAACGGCTTCGAGGTAACCACTTATATCGGTGGCGAGGGGCATAACCTCCAGGAACACTCGGTTGTGCTCATCCGCGGCGGTCGTGTCAAGGACCTGCCGGGTGTGCGTTATCACACCGTACGTGGCAGCCTCGATACCTCGGGCGTAACCAGTCGCCGCCAGGGCCGGTCCAAGTACGGCGCCAAGCGGCCCAAGTCCTGAACCAACGACACAAGATCAAGGTACGGTAGCTACGCATGTCCAGAAGAAGAGTCATCGGTGCGCGGGAGATCCTTCCGGATCCCAAATACGGTAGCGAAATGCTGACCAAGTTTATCAACATGGTCATGAATTCCGGTAAAAAGTCCGTTGCAGAAAGAATTATCTACGGTGCGCTCGATCAGATTTCCGAGAAGAGCAAGGATGAGCCGCTCGAGGTGCTGGACAAGGCGCTGGACAACGTGCGCCCGATGGTCGAGGTGAAATCCCGCCGTGTCGGCGGTGCCACTTACCAGGTGCCGGTCGAAGTGCGCTCGGTGCGCCGCACCACACTCGCCATGCGCTGGGTGCTGGATGCCGCCCGCAGTCGCAGTGAAAAGTCCATGCCGCTGAGGCTGGCGGGTGAGTTGCTGGATGCTGCCGAGAGTCGCGGTGCTGCCGTGAAGAAACGTGAAGAAATCCACCGGATGGCGGATGCCAACAAGGCCTTCTCGCACTACCGCTGGTAAGTTACCGATTAACACCTTTTTATATAGAACCGGATCAAGACAGTGGCACGCAAGACTCCAATCGATCGCTACAGGAACGTCGGCATCATGGCGCATATCGATGCGGGCAAGACGACGACCACCGAGCGTATCCTGTTCTACACCGGTATCTCGCACAAGATCGGTGAGGTGCATGACGGTGCGGCCATCATGGACTGGATGGAGCAGGAACAGGAGCGTGGCATCACGATTACGTCTGCAGCCACCACCTGCTTCTGGCAGGGTATGGACAAGCAGTTCGAGCAACATCGCATCAATATCATTGACACCCCCGGCCATGTGGATTTCACCATCGAGGTGGAACGTTCACTGCGGGTACTGGACGGTGCCTGTGCCGTGTTCTGTGCTGTCGGTGGTGTAGAGCCGCAGTCCGAAACGGTCTGGCGCCAGGCCAACAAGTACCACGTGCCGCGCATGGCGTTCGTTAACAAGATGGATCGTTCCGGGGCAGACTTCCTGCGTGTGGTCGGGCAGATCAGGGAACGGCTGGGCGCCACGCCCGTGCCACTGCAGTTGCCGATCGGTGCCGAGGATAATTTCAAGGGTGTGGTTGACCTGATTCGCCAGCGGGCCATCTACTGGAACGAGGCCGACAAGGGTGCGACCTATGAAGAACAGGATATTCCGGCTGACATGGCCGCCGTCTGCCGTGAATGGCGTGAACGCCTGATGGAAGCAGCGGCCGATGCCACCGAGGCGCTGATGGAAAAATACCTGGATGCCGGCGAACTCTCCGGGGACGAGATCCGGGAGGGACTGCGCAGCCGCACCCTGGCCAATGAGATTGTACCGGTGCTGTGCGGGTCCGCCTTCAAGAACAAGGGTGTGCAGGCCGTGCTGGATGCCCTTGTCTACTACATGCCGTCACCGGTCGATGTGCCGGCGATTACCGGTCACCTGGATGATGCGGACGAGACCGAGGCGACTCGTGAAGCCTCCGATGACGAGCCGTTTGCTGCACTGGCTTTCAAGATTGCCACCGACCCGTTTGTCGGTAACCTGACCTTCTTCCGCGTTTATGCCGGTGTGCTGAAATCCGGCGATACCATCTTCAACCCGGTCAAGTGCAGGAAGGAACGCATCGGACGCATCCTGCAAATGCATTCCAACAGCCGCGAGGAAATCAAGGAAGTCCGTGCCGGTGATATCGCGGCAGCGGTCGGACTCAAGGATGTCATCACTGGCGATACCCTGTGTGACACCGAGAACGTGATTACCCTGGAACGCATGGAATTTCCGGAGCCGGTGATTTCCGTGGCCGTTGAACCGAAGACCAAGGCAGATCAGGAAAAGATGGGCATTGCCCTGCAGAAACTCGCCAAGGAAGACCCGTCATTTCGTGTGGCAACCGACGAGGAGTCCGGCCAGACAATTATTTCCGGTATGGGCGAGCTGCATCTCGAGATTATCGTTGAACGCATGAAGCGCGAGTTCAGCGTCGAGGCCAATGTCGGTGCGCCGCAGGTAGCCTACCGCGAGACCATCCGCAAGCCGGTGAAGCAGGAAGGCAAGTTTGTGCGCCAGTCCGGTGGTCGCGGTCAGTACGGCCATGTGTGGCTGAAACTGGAGCCACAGGCCCAGGGTGACGGTTATGAATTCGAAAATGCCATTGTCGGCGGTGCTGTGCCACGGGAATACATCTCGTCGGTCGACAAGGGTGTGCAGGAACAGATGAGCAGCGGTGCGCTGGGTGGTTACCCGGTAGTGGATATCAAGGTGACCCTGTATGACGGTTCCTATCACGATGTCGATTCCAGTGAAATGGCCTTCAAGATCGCCGGATCGATGGCCTTCAAGGCCGGCACACTGAATGCCGACCCGGTCCTGCTCGAACCAGTCATGAAGGTCGAGGTGGTCACCCCGGAGAATTACCTGGGCGATGTGATGGGCGACCTGAACCGGCGTCGCGGAATCACCCAGGGTATGGATGATAGCCCTGCCGGGAAGATTATTCATGCCGAGGTGCCGCTGGCAGAGATGTTCGGTTATGCAACCGATCTGCGCTCCGCAACCCAGGGGCGGGCAACCTATTCCATGGAATTCGAAAAATATTCCGAGGCGCCGGTGACGATTGCCGACGCGGTATTAAAGAAAGCATCCTGAACGTTAATTTCACCAGCTAACGAGGTATACGGGCGTGTCCAAGGAAAAATTTGAACGAACGAAGCCGCATGTAAACGTAGGCACGATAGGTCACGTGGACCATGGCAAGACGACGTTGACGGCAGC
>QIFB01000149.1 GCA_003230545.1 Gammaproteobacteria bacterium
TCCGTTTGCATAGGCGGTCCCCATGCTGCTGACGCTTTGCTCGATGAGTGCGAAACCGCCTGCCAGGGACAAGCCGGGTAACAGTAACAGTACAGCCGTCAGGCAACCGATCCTGGAATGGTGGATCAGGCTCATCTTAACCCCCTCAAGTTAATCTGAAACAGTATCCGTCTGAAAATTATGGAAATCGCTCCCCTCCATGTGTCACGAACACTACTGTAGCTGATGATAAAAAACAACACTATAACCGGTTAGCGTCTAACTGATTGCGATACTTGAATTCTGGATGGAAAGGAATGTTGTAAAACTGCAACACTGATGTGGTGTGAGGGTACCACAAGGCGGACTGGGTGCCGTTAGCCGGGAGTGGGCTGGCCCTATATTAAGGATGATGCTGTAGGTCAATTATTCCTTTACCGGCCACTTGGCCAGCTTGCGCTGCAGGGTGGCATGTGCCAGGTAGAGTCCTACCCCGAGGCTGAACATGTGCATGGTCATGGTCAGGTATCGCGGGTGATGAAATGCCTCCGACCCCCGGCTTTTGCCTGGGTGCCCATAAAAAATACTTGACCAATGGGGGCATTTGCCTAAAATATTTTTATAGCCATCGTCTGGATGGCATGAAACCTGCCGTTCCTTCACAGGTTTACCGCCGGTAACGAACATGGCTGATCGCAGATTACAGGTTTTTCACACCGTCGCCCGCCTGCTGAGCTTCACCAAGGCGGCCGAGAGTCTGCACATGACCCAGCCCGCGGTGACCTTCCAGGTCCGCCAGCTGGAAGAATATTTCAATACCCGCCTGTTTGACCGAACCCACAACCGCATCAGCCTGACCGCGGCCGGGCAGCGCGTCTATGAATTTTCGGACCGTATTTTTGATCTCTACTCGGAGATGGAAAATGCCGTGCGTGACATGACCGGCGAGATCAGCGGCGTGCTGGTGATCGGCGCCAGCACCACCATTGCCGAATACATGCTGCCTGCGCTGCTGGGCGATTTCAAAAAGAAATACGCCGATGTGAACGTGCACCTGAAAGTATCCAATTCGGACGGTATCGTCTCCATGGTCGAGAACAACGATATTGATCTCGGCGTGGTCGAGGCGCCGGTGATGAACAAGAACCTGGTCGTGGAGGAATGCCGCAAGGACCGCCTGGTGGCGATTGTCCCGCCGCTGCACGCGCTGGCAGCCAACCAGCAGGTAAAGTTGCGCGAACTCATGGACGATGCCTACATCGCGCGCGAGGAAGGGTCCGGCACGCGCGAGGTGATCCAGGACTACCTGGCTGATCTTGGCATGCAGCCGGGTGACCTGCATGTTGCCATGGAACTGGGCAGCCCGGAGGCCATCAAGGGTGCTGTCGAGGCGGGCATGGGGGTGTCGATTGTTTCGGAAGTGACCATCCACAAGGAACTGCAGCTCGGTACCCTGGTGGCGCTGGAACTCGATCCACCGATTGAGCGGCCGTTTTCCTTTGTGCACCAGAAACAGAAATTCCGCCAGCGCGCCATGGACGAGCTGCTGGAATTTGCCCGTGCCTATTGTCTTTCGCACCAGCGTGACGCCTGATGTTCAGGGTGCAGCGTTCTATCATGGAAACTCTGATTTATTCGCTTATCACGTCATTGCTTCGCTTCGCTCGCAATGACGAGTATTTCAGAAGCTAATAATCATTTCATAAATCAGTAAGATACAGATATAATCGTGGCGTCCCCCGAGGAACAACTACTGGCCGTCTGGCAGCAACTCGGGGCTGGCGACCGTGCCACCTTGCTCGCCTTCGCAGAATTTCTGCAGCAGCGTGGTACCGCATCAGTGCAGCGGCCGGTTGCGCCACCGGCGGTCAGCATACCGGAACCGGAAGCGATCGAGCGGCCTGCAGAAGAGTCGGTCGTCGCGGCACTGAAACGCTTGTCGAAAACCTACCCCATGCTGGACAAGAGCACGATGCTGAGTGCCACCTCGGACCTGGTGGCAACGCATATCATGCAGGGCACCGAGGCCAGTGCGGCAATTGATCAGCTGGAGGAAATCTTCAGCGAGCATTACCGGCAGCTCAGGAATGGGCAGTAGGACCGGCGCCCGCGCCGGGAACGGTAAATATTCCCCGCGAGGCGCGGGTTCTGCTTGAGAAGAATCAAAAGTCTGTTTTAATGGCACACGATGAATATCTTGCGCGAATGGTATCACCGCTACTCCTCCGACCCGCAGGTGGTCATCCTGGCGCTGTTGCTGATCGCCGGTTTTGTGGTGATGGCAACGCTGGGCGAGATGCTGATACCGGTCCTTGTTGGCATCATCATTGCCTACCTGCTGGATGGCCTGGTGGAGAAAAGCCGCAAGCTGGGTGTGCCGCGCCTGTCGGCCGTGGCACTGGTGTTTATCCTGTTCCTGACCTTTCTGGTGTTTGCCACCCTCTGGCTGATACCGCGCCTGTGGGCGCAGCTGACCCAACTGGTGGGGCAATTACCCTACATCATTGCCTCGGGACAGGAACTGTTGCTGCAGTTGCCGGTGAAATATCCAAACCTGTTTTCCGAGCAGCAGGTCACCGATCTGATCGCGGCCATACGCGGTGATATTACCGCACTGGGCCAGCAGGTGCTGTCGCTGTCACTCGCGTCGGTTGTCGGCCTGATTACCCTGATGGTGTACATCATCCTGGTCCCGGTGCTGGCGTTTTTCTTTCTCAAGGACAAGCAGCGTATCCTGCACTGGTTCAGTGAGCGCCTGCCGCAGGAACGGCCGCTGGCCAACCAGGTCTGGCGTGACGTCAACCTGCAGATCAGCAACTACGTCCGCGGCAAGGTATGGGAAATCTCCATCGTCGGTGGCGTGACCTTCACGACCTTCTCGCTGATGGGTCTGCAATATGCCCTGTTGCTGGCGACCATGGTCGGGCTTTCGGTGATCGTTCCCTATATCGGCGCGGCCGTGGTCACGGTACCGGTGGCGATTATCGCCTGGTTCCAGTGGGGCTGGAACGCCGACTTCGGCTGGCTGCTGTTTGCCTACGGGGTGATCCAGGCACTCGATGGTTATCTGCTGGTGCCGCTGCTGTTTTCAGAAGTCGTGGACCTGCACCCGGTGGCGATCATTATCGCCATCCTGGTATTCGGCGGACTGTGGGGTTTCTGGGGCGTGTTCTTTGCCATCCCGCTGGCGACCCTGGTGCAGGCCGTGATCAAGGCATGGCCGATGAAGTTTCGGGACGACCAGGAAGGAAAACCGGTTGTTGCAGGGGGCAATGAATGAAATGAATTGCACCGTGCGGGCATTGTTCGGTGCTGAAAATACATTGGAGAGGGAGTGGGACCGGCGCCTCGCCGGGAACGGTAAGAATTCCCGGCGAGGCGCCGGTCCTACGTGAGGTTTTTACAGCAGCCGTAGCCCGATGAAGGCCGTAAGGCTGGAATCCGGGGAACTTGAATCAGACCATTCCCGGATTCCGCTGCGCTACATCCGGGCTACGTTAATGCATACCTGCAGTCGTAATCGACCCTACAGTTCTGCGATGGCCTCCAGCACCTCGTCGACATGGCCCTTCACCTTGACCTTGCGCCATTCGCGCTGTAACACGCCTCTGGTATCCAGCAGGAAAGTACTGCGCTCGATGCCCATGACCATGCGGCCGTACATATTCTTTTCCTTGATGACATCAAACAGCTTGCAGACCTTTTCGTCGGCATCGGAAAGCAGTTCAAACGGGAACTCCTGTTTTTTCTTGAAGTTTTCGTGTGACTTGATACTGTCCCGGGAGATGCCGAGGATGACCGTTTTCCGGCGCCGGAATTTATTGATCTGGTCGCGGAAGTCCTGTCCCTCCAGCGTGCAGCCCGGGGTACTGTCCTTCGGATAGAAATACACAACGACGTTTTTACCCTTGAAGTCTGACAGTGACAGGTCCTGCTCGCCGGTGGCCGGCAGGGTGAAGTCCGGTACTTTTTTTCCAATCAGGATTTTTGTCATTATCGATATCCTCAAAGAGTCTCTGATTGATCCGTCGTTCCGGCGCAGGCCGGAATCCAGATTTTATGAATCGATCATATGCTGGATTCCGGCCTACGGAACGACGGATTTAATTCGCCGGAATGACGGGACATCAGCCCTTCACCGGTTCCATGACCGCATCCAGGTTTAACTGGTCGCAGAAGTCCATGAACTCTTCCCGCAGTGCGGAGATCTGCTGGCTGGCCGGGATATCAATGGTCAGGTGTACTGTAAACATCGGGGTACCGGTATGGGCGGCAGCGTAACTGGACGTTGCCATCTCCTGGATGTTGATCTGCCGTTTCGAGAAGAAACTGGCCAGGTTGTGCACGATGCCAGGCTGGTCCAGTGATACCACGTCCACGCCGTAGGGCAGCAGGTCCTTGCGGGCGGATTTTCGTGCCGTACGCCGTGTCGTAATACTCAGTCCCAGCCGTTCCCCCAGGGCGGGGATCTGGTCTTCGAACTTGGCGATGGTGTTCCAGTTGCCATCGACCAGCAGCAGAATGGCAAAATCGCCGCCCAGCACCGTCATGCGGCTGTCGTTGATGTTGCAGCCATTACCGGTGATGCAGCGCGACAATTCATCAATAATACCCGGCTTGTCCTCGCCGAGGGCGGACAGCACCAGTTGCGTGGTTTTTGTGGTGGATTCAGTGCTCATCTGATGATCGTGCTCGCTGCTGCGGACTGTAGTAGCCGGTATTTTCTCCAGAGTTTAGCATTTTTGTGAAGCGCGATGCCTGTTGGCCCGGAACGTCCGGGTGCGCCTTGTTAGTAACAGGGCGCAACAGTACCATGTCGGTCTTTCCCCGGATCCTGGAGTCAAGACGGATGTTTCACGGCAGTATGGTGGCGCTGGTCACACCGATGCACGCGGATGGCGCTATTGATGAAGACGGCCTGCAGCGGTTGGTCGGCTGGCATGTTGAAAACCGGACGGATGCCATCGTGACGGTTGGAACCACCGGTGAGTCAGCCACCCTGGACGAGGATGAGCACTGTCACATCATACGCCGCACGGTGGAAATGGCCGCAGGCCGGGTCCCGGTCATCGCGGGAACCGGGGCCAATTCGACCCGCGAGGCCATCGACCTGACCCGCTGTGCCATGGAGGCCGGCGTCGATGCCTGCCTGCTGGTCACCCCGTATTACAACAAGCCCACCCAGGAAGGCATGTACCGGCATTTCCAGGCGGTCGCCGAGGCCGTCCCGGTGCCCCAGATTCTGTACAATGTCCCGGGACGGACGGCATGCGACCTGTTGCCGGAAACGGTTGAACGGCTTTCCGGGATTTCCAATATTATCGGTATCAAGGAAGCCACCGGTGATGTGGACCGTGCGCGCGAAATCCTGCAGCGCTGCGGTGAGCGCATGGATGTTTACAGTGGCGATGACGCCACGGCCATGGAACTCATGCTGAGCGGTGGCAAGGGAAATATCTCGGTGACGGCCAATGTCGCCCCCGCGGGCATGCATGCGATGTGCGCTGCGGCAATTGCAGGGGACCGGAACGCGGCGGCAGCTGCCAACCGGCCACTGGAGGAATTGCACCGGATATTGTTTGTCGAATCAAACCCGATTCCGGTGAAGTGGGCATTGCATGAAATGGGCATGATCGCATCCGGCATACGCCTGCCGATGACGCCGCTGGCGGACCAATACCGGGAACCCCTGCGCGCTTCACTGCGGCAGGCCGGCATACTTGATTAAGAGAATCTGAACATGCAGACACGGGTTGTTGCATCCTTATTTATAGTTATCCTGGCGGGCGTGCTGCTGGCAGCATGCAGTAGCACGAAAAAGTCCGGCAGGGAAATCGATTACAAGAAGAGCCGTACTACCGAGGCACTGGAAGTCCCACCGGACCTGACTTCATCCACCATCAACGATGCCCCTGCAATGATGGGCCAGGCCGGGACCAATTTTTCCGAATTCAGTGACACCAACCCTGCCATCGGCGTGACCAACATCCTGCCGGACCAGGAGAGCATGCGCGTGGTGCGCGACGGGAACCAGCAGTGGCTGCTGGTGCAGGGCAAGCCGGAGCAGGTCTGGCCGCGGGTGCGGGATTTCTGGATGAAGGAGGGTATCCTCATCAAGAAGGAAGATCCGCGCACCGGCATTATCGTGACCGAATGGGCCGAAAACCGGGCGGATATTCCCCAGGATCCGATTCGCAGCATTCTCGGCAAGGTGATCGACCAGGTCTATTCATCGGCCACGCGCGACCAGTACCGGGTGCGCCTGGAGAACGGGCCGTCAGCAGGGACGACGGAACTGTTTCTTACCCACCGTGGTGTGGAAGAGGTGGTCAGTGGCGACGCGGAAGATGCAAATGCGCGCTGGAGACAGCGGCCACCGGATCCGGAACTCGAAGCGGAGATGCTCAAGCGCCTGATGATCTTTCTCGGGGTCGAGGAGCAGCGCGCACAGGTCATGCTCGCGCGCCAGTCGGAGCCAAAGGCCCGGGCGCAGCTGGTTACCAATGATTCCGGTTCGCTGCTGATTATCTCGGAAGATTTCTCGCGCGCCTGGCGGCGCACCGGCGTGGCTCTCGACCGGGTCGGTTTTGCCGTCGAGGACCGCAATCGCTCGGACGGCATCTACTACGTTCGCTACAGTGATCCACTGAGTACCCAGGATGAAAAGGGCCTGCTGTCCAGCCTGGCGTTCTGGTCTTCCGATGATGACTCGGATGCAAAACAGTACCAGATAGCCCTGCTGGCCAAGGGACGCGAGACCCACGTCATCATCAACGACGCCGAGGGTAACCTGGAAAATTCCAAAACGGGGACCCGGATTCTTACCCTGCTGGAGGAACAGCTTCGGTAGTGAGGCGATTGTCATGATAGTAACGCAGCCCGGATGCAGACCTGGCGGGCCGGAATCCGGGAAGATCGGTGGAACCCCATTCCCGGCCGGCACCCCAATGGGCATAAAGGGCCGGTCCTACGGTGTTTGTAGGACCCGCGCCCCGCGGGGAAAGTTTTCCCTTCGATAGTAATGCAGTTCGCGTCACTCGGCAGTGGCAGCCGCGGCAATGCCACCCTGATCGAGGCCGGGTCAACGCTGATCATGGTTGATTGCGGGTTTTCCTGCCGGGAGACCGAGCGGCGCATGCAACGGCTTGGCCGCTCGCCGGAGCAACTCACGGCGGTCCTGGTCACCCACGAACACGGTGACCACATTCGTGGTGTGCCGGCACTGGCCAGGAAATACGACTTGCCGGTGTGGCTGAGCAACGGTACCCGCCGGATGCTGCAGGACAATGACCTGCCCGACATGCACCGCCTCGATGGCGCGGCCCGCATCGACATCGGTGATCTCACGGTCATGCCGTATACCGTACCGCATGATGCACGCGAGCCCTGCCAGTATGTCTTCACGGACGGCAACCACCGCTTCGGCCTGCTGACGGACACCGGCCGGATTACCTCGCATATTCGCGAGTGCCTCGATGCCTGTGATGCCCTGTTGCTGGAATGCAATCACGATGCGGACATGCTCGCCAGCGGTCCGTATCCGGAGCGCCTCAAGCAGCGCGTTGGCGGTCCGCTGGGTCACCTGAGTAACCGTCAGGCCGCCGGCCTGCTCGAGCAGATCGACACGTCACAGCTGCAGCATGTAGTGGCGGCCCATCTCAGTGACAAGAACAACCGTCCGGAACTGGCCCGCCAGGCA
>QIFB01000008.1 GCA_003230545.1 Gammaproteobacteria bacterium
CCGAAATGGTGGGCCGCCTCCAGCACCGCGCGGTATCCCGCGATATTGGCCATGGAACTCAGGCCGTCGTATTTCTGTGCGCGTGATATCCTGGGCACGCAGTCAACCGCCAGCACGGTGGCCTTGCGTGCCTTGAGCTTGTCCATTAGTTCGGGATTTTGAGCCGGCCAGATAAAGCTCATGAGCGTGGCTCCTTCCTTGAGCAATTCGGTCTCATGCACGCACAAAGCCGGGTGGGGTTCAGGGGCGCGGACCTTAAGCACGATATCCGATGCACCCCAGAGTGCCCTGGTGTCGTCAATGACCTCAACGCCATTTTCCCGGAAGGCATCATCGGAAAAATTCGCCTGGTTACCGGCCCCGGCCTCTATCGCGATGGAGAAGCCCAGTTTGATAAGCTGTTCGGCCGTTTCCGGCGATGCCGCGACGCGCTTCTCACCCGCATGGATTTCTTTGGGAATTCCGATCATCATGGTATACATCTCCCCCAAGTAAGCAGGCATTACTGCTGGCCTGTCTATTGTTACTGCCCGATTTGCTGTGAAGATTATTGAAGGAACAGGAGTTTAAATTCGAGCCTTAATTGTTGATTGTTAGGCAATTTGCATCAAGAGGTGCTCTGCATCGTGCCACAAGTCAGTTGGTTTTGCCAGCCCGGCAGGATGTGCAAAGCGTTGTGTGCGCATCAATCCCGATAATCAAACAGCGTGATCGAGTTCGGCCAGTGACGCCACCACCTCTGGCTGATGGTCGGGTAATTCTAGTCCCAGGCCTCGGCAAAGGCGGCCAGTTCCTGCTCGGCTTCCTCGGTGGTAGCTTATTAAGTCTGCCGGATGCCTGCGCAGGACGATCAGCTGATTTCTTTACACATGTGTATGTGGGCAATCTGCCGATACAGCATATGCCCCGGCCCGGTCGGCCGGTAACCCCGTTTCCGGTAAAACCCGATCGTGGTTTCCCGCGCGTCCAGCACGATGCTTGCAGCTCCCAGCTGGCGTGCCCTGGTTTCCAGGGTTTCCAGGATCAGGGTGCCGATTCCGTTGCGCTGGTGATCTATAGCTATCGCCATGTAGCGGACTTGCGCTGCACTGATCGAATTGAAATGCAGCCGACCCACGCCCAGCAGCTCACGTGCACCGTTAACGGCCATGAGGTGTGTGCTGCGTTCGTCCAGCGGGTCGCGCTCACTGCCGGGTGGCTGATTCCAGGGAGCACGCAGGATTTTCCAGCGCAGCTGATAATACCGGGCCAGCTCATCCGGGCTGGACGGTTCGATGAGGGTGACCTGGGTAGTAACTGTTTTCAGGCAAACGCCACCCAGCTGGTGGCGATGTATTTCAGCCCCGCCTGCAGGGTGACACCACGATGTTCATGGGTCCAGAACGGGGGGAACAGCAACAGCTTGCCGACCTCCGGCCGGATGCGAACACCCTGCAAGGAAAACTCGGTTTCACCTCCCGGACCCGGTACGTCATTCAGGTACCAGATGGCGACCAGCTGGCGTTGGCTGAATTCATGGCTGCCGCCGTCAATATGCCAGTGATAAAACTCACCAGGGTCGGTGCGTTGTATTGCGTAGCCAACATCCTTGAAAGGCCCTTTGAAGTAGGGGTAGGTATCGCGCAGCTCCTGCATGGCAAGGCCAAGAGATCGGAACAGTGCTTTGTCGATATCCTTCCAGTGCGACTTGTCGCTGACGACCAGGTCGGTTGATCGCTTGATATCCTGGTCCTCTTGCGCCAGCTGGCCAATGCGACCTGCATATTGTTCATCAGCGTGCTTCTCGAAGCGCCGGACCATTTCGTTGCATACATCGATGGGCAATGCCCGCTGCTTCTCGAATATGAAGGAATGTTCCTGTACTTCAGTGATGGTCCTGAGGGCGGGCCGGGAGTCTATATGCATGCTCAGAGTGTAGCGGCTTCGATGATCGAAACCAGCTGTTCCTGCAAGTCTGCCGGGCCTTCCCGGTAGAGCACCAGGATGTCGCCGGCAAGGGCTGACCAGTGTTCACGACCCTTGCGGGCCACGTCAGCCAGTTCACTGCTGTCCCCGGTCTTCATCCTGTTTTCATAGGCGCTGATCAGTGCCGGGTACATGGATTTGCGCAAGTTGCCGAGGTTGGCAATATAGAAGTGCAGCGACGCCGGGTTGGCGTCTGCCAGCAGTTCCGGAAGGGTCGACAGGGTATCTGCCAGATGGTCACGAACGGAGCGGACCAGCAGTTCCGCCTTGCTGTGTGGCAGGGCCGCCAGCAGGTGTTCCCAGTCATGGCCAAGAATTTCCCCGGCCATGATTTCGCCGATCTCATGCAACATCACGTAACGGGCCTCGTTATCCGTCATCCGGTCCAGCGCTTCGTCAGGCGCATTGTCAAAGTCATAGCAGGCGATGGCTTCCTGCATGGCATTGGCCGGCCGGTTCCAGCGCCATTCCTCGATCCTTTCCCAGAGCATGCGGCGCAGGGACTCGCGGCGGATAAAAATGTTTGAGCCAAGGCTCATTGCCGGTGGTGCCGACAGGTCGCGCGCATATTCCCTGCCGGAAAGGTACAGAGTGAATCCATTATGCTGGCGTTTTTCTTCCAGTGCGCCGATAAAAAAATGCGGTTTCAGGTTGCGGCCGATGCCGCTGCTGTAAACATAACCAGGATTGTTTATCTGGTCATTGATGGTATCTGCATCAAAGGGGTCGTATTCGCGGTCACCAAATGGCACGGGGTCGAACGATCGTTCCCCCAGCGTTTCCCACAACTGCTCTCTTTCCGTCAGCCAATCGGTCAATTCATCGTGTGGCAGTGGCGCACTGAAGGGCAAGTTTTTTTCCCAGCGAAAGAATTCCCGCATCTTCAGCAGATAAACGCACAGGGTGAAATCGGTCGCGTGCCGTGCATCGCTGATATGGCAATTATTGCGGATGACCGACAGGGCGGGAGCAATGGCGCGGGAAACATCCGTTGGGAATGAAGGGTCATTTGCAGGCAAGACAGCGACTCCGGATAGCTTGCTGAAATTCTCGATTTTAATATGCTAGCATGCGCCAAATTTAACGACCAGTGAGTGATTGCCCGGTAATATCAGGGGCTAATCCTTATCAGTAAACCAGTCTGGAGCAACGGGTGCGAATCAGGAGCAAATGGAATCTTAAGGACCGGGAGCGGACCCTGGCAGAAACCGGTGGCGCCATGGCATTTATCCTGTGGCGTATTGCGCAGCAGGGGGTGTTGAACCTGGAAAACGAGGGTTTCCAGACCGACACCAATTCGCAACGCCTGGATGTCATGGGCGAGTTCCTGGGTTTCCTGGTGCACGTAACAGACCGGATGACCGCTGAATGGCTGGAGCAGGATGAACGCCAGGAATTCATTTCCTCACTGGCTATGCATCTTTCCAGCAGTATGCAGGAAAACCGTACGGATGCCGAGGGTAAGGGAGATTACCGCCAGTCGCTGATCGACCTGCTCAACAAACGGGCGGCCGACTATTCAGAATTTTTATTCACTGATAATGAACCGGGTTACGCTTTCCGGCGTTGTTTCGGCGATTGCATCCGTGCCGTGATGGGTGAGAAGGACAACCAGTGGATTACCGACCAGGTAATGGATATCGAGACACCGGAAGCGCTCAGCCCGCTGAACAAGGCTATCAGGGATTTATTCAGCGAAGCCTCTGCCTGATCCCTGGTATTTGTCAGGGGCAATCAATAAAGGCGGGATATACCCGCCTCTTTACTACGCCCGGTCCGGGCTATTTGGCCCAGTTGGAAAAGTTTTCCGTATTCTTTGCCTTGCCATCCTCGTAGCCGGCCGTGTAGGCCTCGGTTACGCGCTGTTCTTCACGCTCCGGGTTCAGCAGATAGCCGCCCTGCCAGCCCTGAATATATTCCGGGTTGACACCCATTTCTTCCATCTTGGTGGTCGCGTCATAATATTCCTGGTTCATCGTAAACTCCTCGTGTGGTTTTGATCGGTCACAAACAAATCTACCGGGGATCACCGCCCGCATGTCGGTCGATAGTCAGCTACCCTGTTGTTTCAATTGGGGTTGCCGGAAGTTGGCGCAAGTATACAGGAGCCCATTTTAGCCCCGTATATCCCTATCGGGGGAGCGGCATCCGGAAGGCACGTAAATGGTTTCCATAAGCAAATCAGGGACATCCTCTCTTTCGGGGTATTCGATGCGCTCCCGCGACTCGATAGCATTAGATCTCTAAATCGTTAATTTTTCCAGAGGCCCGATATGTCCGAAATCAATAGCGCAGACTTTTCCAGTGGAGTGGCTGCTTTCGACGCCAGGAACTTTTCGCTTGCCATGCAGTTTCTCTCGCCGCTGGCCGAGGCAGGTGACCCCGATGCCAGGCACCGGGTCGCAATTATGTGCCAGAACGGCTTGGGCGTGGTGCGCAACGAAGACCGGGCACTACACATGATGCGCGCGGCAGCGGAGCAGGGGCATGCCCTTGCGCAACACGGTCTGGGCTTCATGTATCTCGAGGGAGACTGTGTCGAGCAGGACAGCAGTGAAGCAATCAGGTGGTTCCAGAAGGCAGCGAACCAGGGGCTGGCAGGATCGCTGACAACACTTGCGAAGATGTATGAAGACGGCAATGGCGTTGACAGGGACCCGGAGATGGCGAAGAAACTCTATGCCGAGGCCGGTTTCTGACGGCTGATTGCTGAAAATATCAGCGCTATCACCCGGACCGCCTGTCATGGAATTGTCAGCAGAGGATGCCCTGCGGATCAACGTGCTGCTGGCCGGACAACTCGAGGCCGTTCGTATCGATGAATCCAGCATGACCCTGTATGCCCTTTCCGGCAAGGGCGAGGCGCGGGTCAGGCTCAATCCCAATTGTCGGGACGAAGCCTACCTGCGTGGGGTTCGCGAGGCACTGTCCAGTCACGTACTAGGCTCTCCGGGGGGCTACCCGGTCTACCTGAAACGCTGGACACGCATGGGCCAGGCAAGTGACGGTATTCTCGAATCACTCCTGTTGCTGGGGGAGCCGGAGGCAGTGATTGCCGTTGTCAATGCCAGTGGAATTACCAATGAAATTGCCCGGCGCGCCTGGTGGGCGCTGCAGTCGTCTGATAATGCCCGCTGCATGTTGCGTCAGCAGAAGGTGGTAGAGGGCGCCATGGGCCCGGTACTGGCCGAATTCCTGGTGGAATTTCTGCCGTTCGAGGAAGAAGCGCGCAACATGATCGACTCGGTGCGTCTGGTGTTGCAACAGGATCTGGTCAGCGATGCAACTCGTCGAAAGATCTGGGAGAAGGGCAGGCAGAGGAATGCCTGTTATGTCGGTTTTCTGCAGACTACGCCCGATCATTTACCGGAGCTACTGCCGCCGAACCCTGTCTGGGGCGATGCCCGGGAATCACTCGCAGGATTATGTGCTGCGGGCAATCCGTATGCTGTACAACTCTGTCGCCTGCTGGGTGCGGCCGGCCAGGGTTACCTGGCAACGCTGGAGCAGGTACTCCGGAAGCCGGCCAACCAGGATGTGATGGTTGCACTGCTGCACGCCATTGCTTCCTATTCCACGATTGTACGGTTTGACGCCGGCAGGTACGAGTTTATGGATGATATCTGCGATGCGGTAAACAGGTTGTTGGCGAATGACTGTGCGGCGGACAACGCGCTTGGCGATGTACTTGACAAGGTTCCGGAACTGAAAAACCGGGTACGGGCAATGCTGGTACTGTCCTTGCTGGATGAGCCGGTTGTGAACCCGGTCTTTTCCCGCACAGATGCCATCGGTACAGTGATGCGCAAGAAGTTGAAACCGCTATCAAATGTGATCCAGCAACAAATCGATATTCTCAGGAAATAGCGTATATTGCCCGTCTGGTAACAGGTACAGATAAAACATGAAATACCTGCCGATTTTCATGAAGCTTGCCGGTCGACCTGCACTTGTTGTGGGCGGTGGCGGTGTGGCGGCACGCAAGGTCCGGTTGTTGCGACGTGCCGAAGCCGATATCACAGTTGTGGCGCCGGAGCTGTGTGATGAGCTGGCAGGGCTTGAACAGGAACCGGATATCCGGTTCCTGCAGCGTGAATTCCGGGACGAGGATGTCAGTGATGTTGCATTGATTATTGCAGCTACCAGTGACCGGTCTGTAAACCAGAAAGTCTATGAGCTGGCACAGGAGAGACATATCCCGGTAAATGTCGTCGACAGTCCGGAGCAGTGCAGCTTTATCATGCCCTCGATTATTGATCGTTCGCCGGTACAGATTGCTGTTTCAACCGGTGGCGCATCTCCCGTACTGGCGCGTTTGCTGCGTGCAAAACTGGAAAGTTTTGTGCCGGCGGCCTATGGCCGCCTGGCTGCACTGGTAGATGAATACCGGCAGCGTGTTATAGACCGTTTTCCGGAATCCGGACAGCGGCGCTATTTCTGGGAGGCAGTCCTGCAGGGGCAGGTTGCGGAGCTGCTGTTTGCCGGTCGCGGGGACGAAGCTCGTGGTGCGCTGGAAGAAGCTATTGAGGACACCAGTGAATCCTACGATGTAACAGGGGAGGTATACCTGGTTGGTGCGGGGCCGGGTGATCCGGACCTGGTTACCTTCCGGGCATTGCGTTTGATGCAGCAGGCTGATGTGGTGGTTTATGACCGGCTGGTCTCGCAGCCAATTCTGGACATGGTCCGGCGTGATGCCGAGATGATTTATGCCGGCAAGCAACGGGACATGCACACGCTTTCACAGGAGAGTATCAACCAGTTGCTGGTACGGCTGGCAAGGGAAGGCAAGCGGGTACTCCGCTTGAAAGGCGGGGATCCGTTTATTTTCGGCAGGGGTGGGGAGGAGATCGAGACCCTGGCGGAGGATGGTATTCCATTCCAGGTGGTTCCCGGGATCACGGCCGCATCCGGGTGCGCCTCCTATGCCGGCATACCGCTGACACACCGGGACTATGCCCAGTCGTGCATATTTGTTACCGGCCACCTGAAAGACGGTACGGTTGACCTTGACTGGGGCCAGCTTGCCAGGCCGGCACAGACCATCGTTTTTTACATGGGCCTGCACAGTATTGACGAGTTGGCCAGGCAGCTTGTCGCTCACGGGATGAAGCAGGAAACGCCGGTCGCACTGGTGCAGCAGGGAACGACACAGAACCAGCGGGTGTTCATCGAGACTTTGGGGTCGTTGCCGGGACTGGTAAACAGGGAAGAAATCAAACCGCCGACGATTATTATTGTTGGCGAGGTGGTCAGTCT
>QIFB01000111.1 GCA_003230545.1 Gammaproteobacteria bacterium
GAAATTGCCGCCACTGCTCGGTCGCCTTCTGTGCCGGTTGGGGTTTCATGACTATCGCGTGCTTGAAATCATGTTTCAATTCAGTGCTGGCAGTAGTATCGAAAAGGTCGAGTGCCGGCGCTGTGGGGCGACCGGAACCCGGCAGGCATAATCCGGCACGAAGCCGATAGCCAGGGCATGTCGTTTCCACCCCTGGCCACCATGTAATACTTCCTTGTAATCAGAGTTTCCTTAATGCATATACAATCAAGGAACCGGTGAAAGGGTTCACGCGAACTCTTTTCGGACCATTTACTGCACAACTGGATCCGTTGACATGCTCGATGTAATCCCTTCAGGTTCCGTGGCCGATTACCGTGACATTTTCGAGTTGCGGGGTGGATTCTACCATCAGGCAATGCGGGAATATCCGGAGGCCCGGGCCAGTGAGTTTCTGAACGTGATTCGTGAGGCCGGGATTACCCCCGGGATGACCGTCGTGGACGTACCCTCGGGAGGTGCCTACCTGTCACGGTATCTGGGCAATGTAGAGCTCATTGGACTGGAGACCTCGCAAACCTTCGCGAAGTTGGCAACTGAACGGGCCAATAGCGTCCTGCTGTACAACAACGACCGGTTTCCGTTGCAGGACGCCTGTGCCGACCGCGTCCTGTCCATCGCAGGTCTCCACCATGTCAGGGACAAGCGCGGGTTGTTTTCGGAGATGCGGCGGATAGTGAAGCCGGGCGGCCGTGTTGTGGTGGCCGATGTTGCCGATGACTCGTTTGTAAAAGGTTTTCTTGATGATTTCGTAGGCAACTATTGCGAGACCGGGCATTCAGGATGGTATTTCGATGCCACCACTCGCTCGGAACTGCACGACGCCGGACTGAACATCGTCGGCGACAAGCGACTGGACTATTTATGGTGCGCACCGGATATGCATCAGCTGGCCACATTCTGCAAGCTGCTCTTCGGGATGGTGCACGCCGATGCGGGCACGGTGGCTGACGGGATTCGCAACTACCTGGGTGTTAGTGAATCAGGCGATCAGATCGGCCTGAACTGGCAGCTTCACTGTTTCCTGTGCGAATGAAAGTTTGGCCAGCCGAATGAATTCGGCCCTACTCCTGCCCGCCATGTTTTTGTATGGTGTCCCATGCCTCTTCATAGTACATCCCCAGAACCACCAGCAGGTCTCCCTTGCCTGCTATTTCAAATGCCCGCTCCAGGCTCTGTCCCTGGTCGGTAAAAAGTTCTATACGGTTGTCCGGGACTCCGTTCTTCATTAACCCGGACTTTAATAACCCGGTAACCTCACCGGTGCTGCGGTCACGTAACTGATGCGGGTCCCTGCAAATAAAATAATCGAAGCTGCCCGCCGCTGCCGCTGCATTTGCTTCAATCTCTGCAGTGCTTCTGTCACCCGCCGCCGTGAATATCAGGATGCGGCGACCTGCAACTTCCAGCTGGTCGGAAAATTCACAAAATGCCTGTATCCCGTGCGCGTTATGCGCATAATCCAGGATAATCCGGAACGGCAAGCCGTCATAAACATTCAGTCGTCCCGGTGATTGTTCCGGTGATGTATTGAAACTGCGCAGGCCTGCTGCCAATGCCTCTCTGTCTACCCCCATACCCAGGGATATGGCAGCGGCAAACAGTGCATTGTCCACATTGTGAAAGGCCAGCCCGTTCCAGGTTGCCGGTATATCCCTGATGGGCAGTAATGGCGTGATGCCCGAGCGGTCACAGATGCACAGATTGCCATCGGCACCTGGCGGATCGACCACAATCGCTGTCCCGCCCGCCTCGCAATGACTCTTGATTTCCGGGTGGGCGGCGTTCCGGCCAACCAGCACGATTTGCTGCGCCGGTGTATGCTCGCGCATGGCAAGGCAGCGGGGATCCTCTGCATTTAACACGGCCGTACCGGTCGTACGTTCAATGACCTGGCGTTTGTGTACTGCCATTTCATCCAGCGAATTTATTTCGTTTAACCCGATATGGTCAGCGGCAATATTGAGGCAGACCCCGATATCACACTGGTCATAGGCAATACCTGTGTTCGCCATGCCACCGCGCGCGGTCTCCAGTACCGCTACTTCGACGGTCGGGTCAACAAATACCCAGAACGCACCGGTTGATCCGGCACGGTCTCCATCAATATCCTTCTTACCATCCAGGTAGACGCCATCTGAACAGGAAAGTCCGACGTTATACCCGGCTTGCTTCAATATGACTGCCACCATCCGGCTGGTGGTGGTCTTGCCATTGGTCCCGGTGATTGCAATGACCGGGATCCGGCCGTTGTCACCGGCCGGGAACAGCTGTCCCAGAAACCTGGCAGGCACATGCTGCGGGTCGCCGGTTCCGGATTGCGTATGTGCCTCGAGATCAGGGTTTGGAACAACCGCCGTGACTGCACAATTCGGGGCCGCCGCCGTGCCGGAAACATCGTTGATGACCATGCTGACCCCGGCGACACGGGACAGCCCGGATATTTCAGCGGCTTGCAGGGCGATGTCTCTGAAGCCTGCCGGCATGCTGTCCGTGACATCCTGGCAGGTACCGCCGTTGTGGAAGGTACCCTCGGCGCGCAGCGCCACCTCTGTACCCTGGTCGGGTACGCTGTCTACAGAAAGCCCGGACAGCTGCAGGCGACAGTGCTCCCCGGCATCGCCTGCGGCGAGTGTTTTCCAGACCCGGTAATCCAGTGAACTTGCAGATTGTGCTGCGCGCCTGTCTGCCAGCCAGCGGATGCTGTGTTCGCCATCACCGGTGACCGCAGGCGGAACTGTTCGGATAACCGACACAACTTCTCCGTCCAGCACCAGGAATCGGTAATGGTCACCGGCAACATGCGAATCCACCCACACGTCGGTCCGCAGTGTTTCCCGTATATAGGAAACCGCAAGCGCAACCCGGGAATCATCCGGCAATGGGCCAAAAACATTGTTTTCCTTATAACGGTATTCGTGTCTCCGGCAATATCTTGGTCTGATGGTCACCGGATAACCGATGCGCTGTGCAGATCTCTGTGCCCTCCGCACCTGGTTGCGGTTGATAAACTCGGGGTCCTGTCCGGGAACGGGAATGCCTGCATCCTGCAATGCGGGGAATAACCGCGCGCGGTCGGACACTGTCTCCAGAAGATCATCCGAAATCAGGTCCGCTGGCAGCGCGCCCTCACATCTTTTCTGGCGGGTACCCCAGCCAAACTGGATGTACCCATTTTGTATGATGTGCCCCGGAGTGGCACATTTGAAAGGGGGCTGCTCCAGGTTCACCGCCGGTATATCAAGCTGCTGCGCGGCCTGCATTAACAGGCGTGAATTCGGGTCAAGTCTGCGTGGAAATGAAAAGGCAAGCAGCTCATCGAGCATGCCCCGGAGTCCGGTGAATACACCTTCATCCGGCACTCCTTTACTCATGGCGATGGCGTTCAGAAACTCGGTAGCGACTTCGCCCGCATACAGCACGGTCTCGTTTTCTTCATAGCCGATGAAGACGCTGTATTCCCGGGTTTCATTGCGGTATTGAACGTTGCAGCAGCCGACCACGTTGCCCGTGTATTCCAGCAGTGCCACCGCAAGGTTCGTGAATTGTGTGATCGGCGATGGATCATCCGGCGGTTTTACAGACAGTGACCCGCCGGTGCTGGCGCTACTGACTTGTTCGAGGCAGGGACCAATTTCATTCCAGGTCAAATTGAAATCATCACGATGTTCAATGGTTAGCCCAAACAGGATTGCAGGAACCGGGGCATTCCTGTTGGATGCTTCATGCACCTGTGTCCGGGTTATGCGGTAATACATAGGGCTATAATTTCAGGTTTCGTGCGCTGTCGCTACTCGCAATGTCGAATAATTCAGGGGTTCCCCAACTGGTAAACAGGCGGGTTCTGTTCCATGCGGGGCATGAATACTGCCAGACACGACCGGCTTTTGCATCAGCCCTGATATCACCGTAGTATTTGCGTCGGTTACTTCTGCAATCGTAAGACCCGTCAAGACCAGTCAACCATGAAACCATCCATTTGCACCCTCCTGGCCTGTGCCCTGGCTGTACTGCTGATTGCCTGCGATTCCCGGCAGGCTTCCAGCGAGCAGCCGGCAACACCTGCTGTAACCACCGCGCCGGTCGAAGTGGATACCGACAAACCGTTTCCGGACACCGGCAACCAGGTGATTGATCTTTCCCCCGGGAATGTTTCCATTCGTGCCAACCAGGTGGACGAGCTTGAACTGCTGAACAGTGTTGCCCTGACCGCGGGATTCCAGCTACTGACCGGGGATGTCGCCTGGGGAACAGTGACGGTCGATATCCGGGAAGACACGCTGCATGCCGCGCTGGCAGAACTCCTTAAGGGGTACCCCTACCAGATCGTCTATACACCGGCCGGCGACGGGAAGGAGGTGCTCTCCGAGGTGGTGGTCGGTGGAACGTTGATCACCGCAACGCCGGACAGCGCTGCAGATACGGCCACCGAAATCCCGCCCGAGAGTCCGGACGTCCCGCCCGACTCCGGGCATCAGCAGGTGGCCCTGCAGGAGCTGCGCAGTCCGTTTGCGGAAGTCCGGGCCCGGGCCGCGGCAGAGATCGATCCGGTCGGCGATGCCCTCTACGTGCTGACGGATCTCATCGTGAATGACCCGGCGCCCGGGGTACGCAGCGCATCCATCCGGGCACTGGAGTTCAGCTCGGACCCGCTGGCCATCCAGGCCCTGACTGGCTGCCTGAAGGATGCAGACCTCTCCGTGGTCATTGAATGCATCACGACCCTTGAGTATATCGGCGACCAGAGCAGTGTTATTCACCTGCAGCCGCTGCTGATGCATTACGATGAATCGGTGCGCGACACGGCGGCCGGGGCCATCGAGACCCTGCAGTAGACCGGGTGCGTGGAACCGCTGGTCACAGGGAAAAATCCAGTCACCCTGTTTTGTTGCAATTGCGCCACATAAATGGACACAATTGGCTGAACTTGTGAAAAACTGGCCTGATATGACATAGGTCAAAAAAATGGAATATTTTTTGATTTAAACTTAAAAAGTTTGACTTATTGGCTTGCATTATCTTATATTCTCGAAAGTTGCGATAACATCAAAACTGCCTGGGCTGGCCTCGCCAGTTTTGAACACGATGTTTAATTGCTATACAAGCTAAGGAGATGTTGTTTATGAACAAGTTTACCAAAAGCATGACTGCGATCGCCGTGTCAGCATTAATCGCGGGGCCTGCCGCAGCTGTTGATTTTGACGTAACCTGGTCAGGTTCTAAAGCCAAAGTATCATTCAAAGCTGCAGACTGTAAAAGCGCCAGCGAAAATAATCTGGACATGACGATCAATATGTTTGGTGACGGGTTTATCGTTGATCCGGTTGATTTGGATTTTGATGCCGGCGGAAACACCGGGCTGTGGGAATCGACGCTCTTCAGTTTCGGCTATTCTTTTGATGACGAAGGCCTCTTTATTATCTCCCAGACAGGCAAAACCAAAGCCGACGCCCCCAAAAAGGCAACGATGGACGTGTCCGACGAGTCTCACCTCGATCTGATCGGTGCGATAGATGACTACCTGACAAATTCTGGTCAGTGCAAAGCAGGTAAAATTGTTGAATTATTTCCCAGCACCTGCCAGATCACGAAGGGCGATGCGCAGTGGAGCAAGAAAGGTGAGAAGCTCGAAGTGAGGATGGACATGCAATGTGAGTATGACAATGACAAAGGCAAGAGAAAGAAGGTCACGCTCAATATCAGCTCGGGTAAAATGGCCTCCATCGCCATCGACTAGTTACTTGCGGAACACTGCAAGTCAACGCTAGGTAGATCCTTAATCCCCCGCCGGGAAGTGTCGCGCAAGCGACAACCCCTGGCGGGGGATTTTCTTTTTCGCTGCCGGAAGGGAACGACCCTGCCAACCCGGCCCGCCTGCTCACTCAAGACGCTGCAACCATGAAACTGCCTGTTTATATTGTTCTTTGCTGTACCCTGGTTTCCCTGATCGGCTGTGATACCGCTGATGCCCCCGGGCAGAAGCCGGCAGCGCCTGCCGCAACCGTGGACCCGGCCGCCGGCCAAACGCATGGCACACCACTCGAGAGCGGGCAGTATCTTGTTGATCTCAGCACTGGGGCAGTGTCAATCCGCGCCAACCAGGTGGACGAGCTGGCGCTGTTCAAGGCGGTGGCGGCCGCGGCGGGATTTACCCTGCTCACCGGCGACATCGACTGGAAGGTGGTCAGTGTCGATCTCCGTGCCGCAACGCTGCATGCGGCCGTGGTGGAACTGGTCAAGGACTATCCGTACGAAATCGTCTATGCGCCGATGGAGGGCAGCGCGGAGGAAGTACTCAGTGAAGTGGTGATCGGCGAGCCGCAGATGATCGAGGCCGCCGATGGCAAGCCGGCAGAACCTGTCGATGAAGACCTGGGCGCGCTTGATGCAATCAAGGAGTTTCCTGAGCACGAACGTCAGCAGGCCTACCTGCAGGCGCTGCAAAATTCCTCACCGAAAATCAGGGCAGCAGCGGCAAAGGAAATCAAGCCGGTGGGAGCTGCCATGGACCAGCTGACGGATATGATCGTGAATGATCCATCACCCGAGGTGCGTATTGCCACGACCTGGTCGCTTGAAGTGAGCGAGGAATCAGAGATCCCGCGTGCCCGGGATGCCCTGGTGCAGTGTCTTGCCGACAAGGATCTCGACGTCGTGGTGGAATGCATCGAGTCCCTGGCGTTTCTCGATGACGCAGCGGCCATTGCTCACCTGCAACCCCTGTTGACACACCCGGATGAAGACGTTCGGAACGAGGCATTCAAGGCAATCAGATGGATGGAATAAAGTAACCATCAATAACCGGGGTCAGATCCCAGTTTCTTCTAATATTAGAAGAAACTGGGATCTGACCCCGGTTATTGTGGTGAAATCTGAGGTTCCTCATGCGCTTTCCCGATATTCCAAAGGTGTATTTCCGGTCCAGCGTTTAAATGCCCGGTTGAAGTTGCTGGGTTCGGAAAAACCCAGCAGGTAGGTGATCTCGCCCAGGCTGCGGTGGGATTCGCGTACGTACTGTATTGACAGTGTCTTGCGCGTGTTATCCAGCAGGTTTTTGAAGCTCGTTTGTTCCGACTTGAGACGTCGCTGCAGGCTGCGCAGGCTTACATTCAGTATGTCGGCAATGCCCTGCTGCCTCGGGACACCGTCCGGTAACTGTTCGATGAGATCTTCGAGCGCACTTGCATGGTGATGCTGGCACGGTCAAAGCGCGCCAGGTAATCTACCACGGTTTGATCGTTCATTCTGGCCAACTCCGTGTGGGCAGTCTCAAGTGGACGATCAACAAGCTCCCTGTCAAAACAAAGCCGGTACTCCGGGGCATCGTATTCAATGGGGGCCGCAAAGAAGGTGTCGAATTGTTCCGGGCAGGCCGGTTTTGGCCGCTGCATCATCACCCGGACAGGGTTAGTATCGTTTCCTGCAATCATTCTGCTCAATCGTACCAGTGTAGCGATGCCCGCATCGCTATCCTCGTGGACGATCAGCGGCCCTTGTTCCAGACCCCGGATTACCAGGTCAGTGGTCGCGTTCGTATCCTCGATGGATATATCGA
Source organism: Gammaproteobacteria bacterium (assembly GCA_003230545.1). GTDB lineage: Bacteria > Pseudomonadota > Gammaproteobacteria > UBA9214 > UBA9214 > SZUA-186. The sequence goes on from QIFB01000111.1 coordinate 7,595, forward strand.
CCAGTGCATCGATAAAGCTGGAAAAACGAGCGAGACGGCGAAAGGCATCCCGCAGGGTGTCGCTTGAAAGCCAGGCAAGTCCCAGCCCGTGCAGGACTGCCGGCTGAAACTGTTCAGCCACCCGTAAGCCAAGACACGGGTCACCCGTCGCCTCTACAGCAAGCTTCCAGAACTGCATGATCCGGGAGGTCGGGAAGCGTACGTTGGGGTCGGTAATCCGGCCGGGATCGATGTGGGCCTGCTCCAGGATCGGGGCAGGGTCGATGCCGTAGGTCTGCAGTCCCCTGGCGACCAGGGCAGCGATACTGCTGAGACTGGTGAGTTTCTGTACCGGTATGCTCATTGAAGTGGCCCACCCCTGGCCAACAATACACTTCAAATAATAGCATCCTGTCGGGCTTCCTGCGTCAGCCCAACCTGCCCGAATCGATCTGTAGGTTGCGCTGAACAGAGTGAAGCCCAACAGGATTAACCTTATATCGCGTTGGGATTCGTACCTCGGCCCAACCTACTGCCCGTCAAAACAGCGCGGTGTCCAGTCGGTTCCTGCGGCGGCCAGCGTGGCCAGGTAATCCGGGTGCACGGTCAGCGGAATCAATTGCCAGGGCTGCGGGCTGCCCGCATCATCCGGCAACTGCAGCACGGCGGGTTCTCCATCCGCAGGAACGGCCACCGAGAAACTTTTCAGTGGCAGGGAAAATCCGCGTCCCAGTGCCTTGATATAGGCTTCCTTGCGGGTCCATGCAGCCAGCAGGGCCGCGTGCCGTTCCGCATCCGCTAACTGTTGAAACGCTGCGGCTTCATCCGCGGTGAAGATGTGCGCCGCCAGCCGTTGCACACTGATATTGCGGTCACGGTACTCGATATCAATGCCGACCTCCCGATCACAACAGACGGCCAGCAGGCCCAGTTCTCCCGAATTGCTGAAATTGAACTGCAACGGACTGTCCGGCAGGAACGGTTTGCCGTGCGGGCCGAATGCAAATGGCAGTTCGTGTGGCGGGGTACCGGTGTATGCACCCAGCAGGTTTCTTAATGCCGCCCGCCCGGCGCGAAACTGCTGGCGTTTGCGTGCATCGAGCAGGCGCTGTGCACGTTGCAGCTCATCTTCTGAAAGCGGGGATTCATCGGACTCCGGCGAATCCAGGCGGATGCGCCACACGTGGATGTCACCGGCAGCAAGTACAGGGTGCGGCTGCACCCGCTGCCAGTCAGCCGTGCTCATGCATTGTCGCCGGCGGCCGGGTTCTCCAGGGTGGCGAAGGCCTCGAGGATGCGGTCGATCTGCCCGGGCGTATGTGCGGCACTGACACTGCAGCGCAGCAGGCTGTGATCGCCGGGGGATGCCGGCGGCATCACCAGGTTGACGTAGGCGCCGTGCTGCAGCAGCTGGTTCCACCACCTGATTGCCTGGTCGCGGTCCTCGATGGTGACCGCGACCACCGGGCTGACCTGCGGGCTGACCTGAAAGCCGAGTTCCTGCAGCCCGATATACAGTTGCCGGGCGTTGTCCCAGAGCCGGTCGCGCAGCTCGGGGCGTTCCTGCAGCAGGCGCAGGGCCACGCGCGTGGAGGCAATCACCGAAGGCGAGGGCGATGCCGTAAAGATGTAGGAGCGCACGGCGAAGCGCACGGCCTCCAGCTGCGGGTGGTTGCTGACACAGTAGCCGCCGATCGCACCCAGGCTCTTGCTGAAGGTGCCGACGATGAAGTCGACATCGTCTTCCACGCCCTGTTCCTCGGCCACCCCGCGCCCGTGGTCACCGAGCATGCCCAGCGAATGCGCCTCGTCGACCAGCAGCAGGCCGCCGTAGCGGCGTTTGACTGCCGCAATCTCCGCCAGCGGGGAGCGGTCACCGAGCATGCTGTAGATGCCTTCTACAATGATCAGGGTATTGTCGATGCGCTCGCCGAGCCGTCGCAGGCGCTTCTCCAGGTCGCCGACATCGCTGTGGCGAAAGCGAATGATCTCGGCGCCGCTCAGGCGCACGCCGTCGTAGAGGCTGGCATGGCTGTCGGCATCCAGCACGATGACGTCACCGGGACCGGCCAGCGTCGAGGCCATGCCCATGGTGGCGGCGTAACCGGTCGAGAACACGATGGCGTGCTGCTTGTTGAAAAATACTGCCAGTTCCTGTTCCAGCCGGACGTGTTCGGCAAAGGTGCCGTTGGCCATGCGTGAACCGGTGGTGCCGGTGCCCTGTTCCTCGATAGCAGTCCGGGCCGCTGTGATACATTCAGGGTCGAAGGTCAGGCCCAGGTAGTTGTTGGTACCGGCAAGAATGACCTCGTGGCCGTTGACGACCGCCTCGGTCGGCGACAGGAATTTTTCCGTAACGGCGCCGAAGGGCATGATGCCGACGCGGTCCAGCTCGGCGCGGATATCGATGATCGGCTGAAACTTGTCGAACAGGCTCATGGTGCAGCGCGGGAAAAGATCAGGTCAGCTTGGTCAGCTGGTTGGCCAGGTCGCGCAGGGTACGGATGTCCGGCAGGATATTGAGCGGCACGGAAATGTCGAAGTCATCCTCGATGTGCTCGATCAGGGTCATCACCTGCAGTGAGGTGAGCCCCAGTTCGGTGACCAGCTCGCTGTCCTCGGTCAGGCTGACCTCCGGTTTGACGAACGGTTGCAGGACTGCGTAGATGCGGGTAATAAGTTCGTTGTATTCAGGCATTGCAGGGGTCAGATCCGGTATATTGACAGGTCATTGGAACAGCTCGTTACCGCTGCGGCAAGCCGCAAGTACGAGTATGCAGTGTACTTGGAGTCAGGCAGCGGCGCCACGCCAGCCGGGCGCCTGATACTCCTTCCGCCTGAAAAAGAAGATATTATTGCCACGGAAACACACGGAATGACACGGAAGAATAGATGCCTTATAAGAAATATTTCCGTGTCATTCCGTGTGTTTCCGTGGCTAGTCATACAATCTGGCACTCAGCATGTTGGTTCTGTATCCGTGACCGGAAACAGGCATGACCGTAACGGTTGATTCTCTGGAGACACCGCCGCAGGCCGCATCAGCGTCAGTACCCCGTGTCTGGGTGTTGACCGGCTACCGGGCCGGCGAACGGGTGCAGATACTGGCGCTGGCCGAGGCGTTGGGCTGGCCCTTTGACCTCAAGGACGTGGATTACCGCCCGGTGGCGTCGACGCTGAGCCTGTTTCGCCTGCGCACCCGGCAGGGCATCCACCGGCCCGGCAGCGCCAGGCTCAAGCCGCCGTGGCCGGACCTGGTGATCTCCGCCGGCATGCGTAATGAACCGGTGTGCCGCTGGATCCGGGAGCAGTCCGGCGGACGCACGCACCTGGTGCACATCGGCCGTCCCTGGGTGCCGCTGGAGGAACTCGATCTGGTCATTACCACGCCCCAGTATCGCCTGCCGGACCGGCCCAATGTGCTGCAAAATTCACTTACAATGCATGGAGTTACGATGGATCGCCTGCAGGCCGAGGCGGCCCGCTGGGCGCCGCGTTTCCAGCACCTGCCGCGCCCCTGGATCATCGTCATCGTCGGTGGCAGCAGTGGCCCGTATACCTTCGGGCGCAAGGCGGCGCGCCGACTGGCGGCGCAGGCCACGGAATTTGCCGAGGCGCGCGGCGGCTCCCTGCTGGTCACCACCAGCGCACGCACGGCGCCGGCCGCCCTGCAGGAACTGTCACGGCGCATCGAGGCGCCGGTCTGGTTCTATCACTGGCAGCAGGACGACCTGAACAACCCGTACTATGCCTACCTGGATCTTGCTGATGAGCTGATTGTGACGGCGGACAGCATCTCCATGCTGTCCGAGGCCTGTGCTACCCGTAAGCCGGTGCACATGTTCGACCTGGGCACCGGCCGCCACGCCATGAGCCGGGTCACGGCCAGTGGAGCCAACGACGTGCGGCTCGCAGCCTGGCTGTACCGGGGCCTGATGCGCTGGGGGCCGCTGCGCCTGAGCCGCGACATTACCCTGGTCCACGACCAGCTGATCCGGGAGGGTCGCGCCGACTGGCTGGGCCAGTCCGGCAGCGCCGGCGCGCCGCTGCCGTTGCAGGACATCGACCGGGCGGTGGCGCGCGTGCGCGCGCTGCTGGCTGGTGCGGGATAGCCGGTTACGCGTGCCGGAGCCCGGTTCACAGGCACCGCCACGGGTCTGGTTGCTGACCGGCCACAAGGCCGGTGACAACCACCAGGTGCGGGCACTGGCCGCGGCCCTGCACTGGCCGTACGAGACCAAACGTTTTCATTACCGGCCGTGGGAACTGCTGAGCAATCGCCTGCTGGGCATCACCCTGGCCGGTATCGACGTCTCGACCTCCACAGTGCTGCAACCCCCGTGGCCGGACCTGGTGATTACCGCGGGCCGGCGCAACGAACCGGTAGCGCGCTGGATACAACAGCAGTCCGGTGGTCATACGCGGCTGGTTCACATTGGCCGGCCGTGGGCGCCACTTGCGTGTTTCGACCTGATCGTGGTGACGCCGCAGTATTTTCTCCCCGCGCGTGACAACATCCTGCACATCGACCTGCCGCTGCATCGCATTGACCGCCGCGGCCTGGATGCCATCGGGGATGAATGGGCCGGGCGCTTTGCCGAGCTGCCGCAGCCGTGGTGGTCGGTGCTGCTCGGCGGTGACAGCGGGCCGTTCGTATTTACCGCGGACAAGGCGCGCCGGTTGGCTGGCTGGCTGAATGAGGTCGTGGGTCGCGAGGGTGGTGCGGTGCTGGTGACCAGTAGTGCGCGCACCCCGGCAGCCACCTGGGCCGCGTTTCTGGAAACACTGACAGTGCCGGTATCCAGCTGGCACTGGGTGGAGAGCGCCGCTGACAATCCCTACCAGGCCTACCTCGCACTGGGTGCGCGGCTGGTGGTGACCGGTGAAAGTATGTCCATGCTGGCCGAGGCCAGCGCCACCGGGAAACCGCTGTACCTGTTCGACCTGTCCGACTGCCCGCATGACCATACGGGCCGCTGTCGCCCGTGGTGGCTGGTCAGCAGGAATTATCGCTTCAAGCCGCTGAGCCACCACCTCGCCATGCGGCTCGCGCCACGGCGCATGCGCCGGGACGTGGCGCGTATCCAGAACCGGTTGATCGAAAGCGGACGCGCCGTGTGGGCAGGTGAGGCATGGCAGGGCGGTGATTCATCAGCGGAAAACACAGACATTACGCACGCAGCTGAGCGCGTCCATGCATTGTTCCCGCAGAATTTGTAGGACCCGCGCCCCGCGGGGAATATTAACCATTCCCGGCGAGGGCGCCGGTCCTACCGTCAGAACGTAGGGTGCAATAGCGCAGCGTATTGCACCGTTTGAGGTTCCCGCGCGGCGCAACACATTGCGCCCTGCAGTCGCGTAGTCCGGATTCAAACGTTTCCCCGGATTACGCTGCGCTTCATCCGGGCTACCTACTGTTCCCGCAGAATTTGTAGGACCGGCGCCCTCGCCGGGAATGGTTAATATTCTCCGCGAGGGCGCCGGTCCTGCTGTCAGGCGGCAAGATTCAGCGGCGGGCTGCCCGGTGGATTCAGGTTCGGCGTCTGCTCCAGCACCTCGAAGGCATCGTGGCGTACATGGTTCTTCTGCATTTCATCGCGCAGCATGTCTTCAGTAACAATGCCCTTGTCCAGGCATTCCTTCAGCAACCCGAAGAACAGGTTGGTCTGGTTCTTGTCCGGGTGTTCCTTGTAGTTGCCGAGCAGGCCGTACTCACCGAACAGGTGCCGGCGCGCGCGCATCAGCCAGGCCACCGGCGGGAACAGCCGGAAACGCTCGGCCGGGCGCCAGTCGATCGGCAGGCCGGCCTTCCACGGCTGGGTCTTGCGGCGCGTGACGTGCAACATCCGCGTGTTGGCGGTCAGCTTGTCGAAGTCGTTCCATTCCGGTTCGAACAGGCCGATGCTGTCGCGGTCTTCATCCTTCAGGCAGATCCACGGCATGTAGTCCTGTTTGAAGCTGAACATATCGTTGAACTTTTGCTCGACATTCCAGTGTTTCAGTTTCGCGCAGTCCAGCAGCATGACGCTGCTGGCGAAGCAGCGGTCAACCACGCCCTTGGTCAGGTTACGGCGCCGGCACATGATGGCCTTGCCCTGCATGTCCCGGGACAGCAGTTCCCGGATGTCCGCGATGGCAAAGATATCCGGGTCGATGACCCAGTTCGGGCGGCAGGAACCGGGTCGGTGTAAAGGATTGCAGGTCATCGTTCAGCCAGGGGCGCTTGACCCCGTCGCGCAAATACAGCTGACCCTCGCGCGCGGCGAAGAACGGATAATCGCGGGTGTCCATGATCTGAATATCGAATTCATCACTGTGCTGTGAATTGCGCTTCAGAGCATATTCGGCAACCAGCGCACCGACAATCTGCTTGTGGTTGGTCTGGATAAAAACGGCATGGTCTTTCATGGGCTGCGCTCGGTAAGGGATTCTAATCCATGGCGAATTATATTCTAACGTACCAGGGGTTCTCAATGTCCGGGATTTGAGTCGAATCAATGAATCCTGATTTCTGCCAGTAAATTATGGCCTTCGTGCGGTCAGCCTGCACTGTCCGGAGACTACCCGGTCAGCACAGTGAAATAGCCCAGCATGCTAGAATTCCGGTTTAATTACCCACTGACCATGTGAATAGGTACAGAAATCCGGCGCTGCCGGCTGGTGCAATACATCATGCTGTCTGATCCACTCATCCATATCGGTTTTCACAAAACCGGCTCGACCTGGTTGCAGCGCGAACTGTTTCATTCCGACAGCGAGTGCTTTTGTCCGCTGACGCCCGACCGCAACCGGAATTCGGGCAAATTCATTGGCAAGCATTTCGTGCGGGACCATGAACGCTACCTGCTTTCCTCGTTTGCTATGAATAAGGACGCGATCCAGCAGGCGGTCGAAGCGGCGGCCAAGTGTGTCGATCCGGGTGATCGCATCCCGGTCATTTCCTACGAACGTCTTTCCGGTAACCCGCATGCTGGCAGCTTTGATGCGCGTACTATTGCTGACCGGATAAAGGCCAGTTTCCCGGAGGCACGGATTTTCTGTGTCATCCGGGAACAGCGGGACATCATCCTGTCCACCTGGTTTCAGTACCTGAAAATAGGTGGTACTGACTCGCTCACTGACTACCTGACCCGGTCGTATGATGGCCGGCGACCGGGTTTTTCACCGGCGGCATATAATTACATTGAGCTGGTGGATTACTACCGCGGGCTGTTCTCGCCGGAAAATGTGCTGGTGCTGCCCTACGAGATGTTGCGTGATTCCGCCAGTGAATTTTTACGCAGGATCGGTGATTTCACCGGCAAGGATCTTGCGGGTTTCGCCGACAAGGCGGCTGTCCCGCACAACATACGCAAGGACGATTTTCTGGTGCCGCGCTTCCCGTTTCTGAATATGTTGTGCCGCAAGTCATCCGTTAATGGCTATTCGCCGCTTTACTTGCCAGGCAGTAAATTTGTATTTGATAGCGTCGATTCGCTCATCGGCGGCGGTAACAGGAAACGTATCCACAAGATGAAACGGCAGATAGACGAGATTATCGGCGACCGGTATGCAGCCGGCAACCGGCGCCTGTCAGAGCTTATAGATATTGAACTGCCGGATTATGGTTATTAGCCTGAATCTTTGCCGGTTTTACGATCAGGGTGCCGCTGCCTGCCATACAGGCCTATTTTGTTTTTCCAGTACTTGGATTTCCTGCGCAGGCTGCGGCGCCAGTCCCGCTTGTTCTTCCAGGGGAAGGGGGTAGAGGGAATATCGATTCCCAGGAAATTGCACAGCGCGTCCCAGCTGGCGCCCTTCTCGACATCCATGACCAGCAGGTTGTTCCTGTCCTTGAAATAATGCATGACTTCACGATTGTGATTACGAAAGGCCTGCAGGTAATCATCGGCAAATTCATCTTCGAACCACAGGTGGCCGCTGAACATCCGTGCGCGTACAAATGGCTGTAGCGGGATCTCGGTGTCCATCAGGGTTGCCTTTGATTTTGGATGCAGGTGGCTGCGTAGGGAATTCAGCCATTTGTCCTCGTCCCGCACTGTCAGGATAAATTTCGAGTCGGGACAGGCCTGGTCGAGTTCCCGGAAGGCGAGGCCGACGACACCGGCAAAGGCATCATTGTCATTGAGGATGTCGGGGTTTTTCGGGAAGTCCGCCAGCTCCTCCGGGAAGATGCCGGGCAGCAGTTCGTACGGGTCGTGGATGCAGCGATAACCAAGGATCTCCAGCGCCTTGCCCAGTGACGAGGTGGCGGTCTTGGCATAGCCAATTCCGAAAATCTTGCCCTGCTGTGCCATGCGGGAAAGCTTACAGCATGGCACACGGCAAGACTATTGGGGCGCATCGCACGGGCTATACAATCCATGCCGCTTTTCTGGATAATCCACGGTCAACGCTACCGGTTTCCGGTATGCCTGGAGATCACCTGAATATGAAACTGGCAATTTACATACGCACCATCGCCTCGGCACAGGGTACCGAACGGGTAACGGCCAATATTGCCAAAGGGCTGGCCGAGCGGGGTCACGAGGTGGATTTCCTGGTCGAGGACAGTAGTGGAAGGTTGATTGAAGAGCTGGCGGCCGAACCGAATGTTCGTGTTATAAACCTGGCCGAACAACGGGTATCGGCTGTGTTGCACCGCCTGTTTCAACTGCGGATTATTCTTGGCAACTTCGTTGCTGCTCCCCGGCGTTTGCCAGGTACCGGTGACAGTGGCACCCGGAGGTTGCTGAAGGTAATGGCGCACAATAATGCCCCGGTACTGGCATTACTGCGATATATCAATAAACAACAGCCGGCATCGGTGCTGTCATTCCTCAATTACCCGAACTTTGTGCTATTGCTGGTGGCGCCATATACCTGCAGTGATACCCGTTTCATAGTAAACGTTCGCAACCACATCACCACGTCAGCCCGCTATGGCAAGTCGAAGTGGATGCGCAGCGTGCCGAAGCTGATTCGACGGTTTTTCCCGCGCGCTGACTGCGTGGTCGGTCCATCGCATGGCGTGGTCGATGACGTGCGCGAAATAACGGGTCTTCCGGCTGACCGTTTCCGGGTTATCGTGAACCCGGTCTACCGGCCGGAAATCACCGGGCTGTCTATGGAGCCGCCCGAGCACCGCTGGTTTGCAGACAGTGATGTACCGGTCATTGTCGCGGCCGGCAAGCTCAAGCTGCAAAAGGATTATCCGACCCTGTTGCAGGCCGTTGCGCGGGTGCGGGAGCACCGGCCGGTGCGCCTGATTATTCTTGGCAGGGGACCATTACGCGAGGCACTGACGGCGCAGGCAGAGGCACTCGGCATCAGTGCGGACCTTGATATGCCCGGTCATGTGAAGAACCCGTACGCCTTTTTTCGCAATGCGGCGGTGTTCGTGCTGTCCTCTGCCTGGGAGGGCCTGCCCAATGTACTGATCGAGGCAATGGCCTGCGGTTGCCCGGTGGTCAGTACCGATTGTCCCAGCGGACCGGTCGAGATTCTTGATGGCGGGCGGATTGGCCGGCTGGTGCCGGTGGGTGATGCCGGGGCCATGGCCGAGGCCATTCTTGCAACGCTGGCGACGCCACCTGACCGGGAACCGATTATCGCGCGCGCCAGAGAATATTCCTTTGACCGGGTGGTGGCCGATTACGAGGCCCTGCTGACCGGCCGGCCAGGCAGGCCGGATTAGAGCAGCGTCATTCGGTCTGCAAACAGCTTGACTTACGGTGCTTGCCCTGATTCGACCTACTGTTATGATTATTATAGAGATTATTTAATTATTGGCATCGTTTAGCGCTATCCCGTATCGTACCTCGCCCCGATGAAACGGTAACGGCGCCAGGATTATGCAGCATGGCAAGTAACTTCAGGAAAGCGCTGAAACCCTACAAGCGACGGCTGCGCAGCCTGCTGGGCATGCAGCCTGATGAGCTGGTCGTCATTTCTTTTCCGAAATCCGGGCGTACCTGGCTGCAGTTTATGCTGGGCGAATACATCACCCGGCACTTTGCGCTGGATGTACAGAACGTCATTGCGATCAAGGAATACACCAGGCGCCTGCCGGACTTCCCGCGGCTCAAGTTTGCCCACGATGAGCGACCGCAATGGAAACCGGCAGCGGAGCAGGCGTTGAACAAGGCTGTCTACCGGGACCAGCAGATCATCCTGCTGGCGCGTGACCCGCGCGACATCCTCGTTTCGCTGTTTTTTGAGAAGACCAAACGGGTTCCTGCGCGGCGCAGTGACCGCCCTGAGTTCAAAGGCACCATCAATGAGTTCGTCTACCATGAGGTTGGCGGTATCGATTCAATCATTACTTTCTACAACAGCTGGTATGAAAATCGTGACGTGCCGAGGAGTTTCCATATCGTGCATTACGAAAAGCTGCGCAACCAGACCCGGGAGACATTGTCCGACTTGTTGACTTACCTCGGTGTTGAGCAAGTCAACAGGCAGTATCTGGATGAGGTGCTGGAGCTCGGTGATATCAACAAGATGCGCAAGTCCGAGGCCGACAGTGCGCAGGGTTCACACACGCTGCGACGCAGCGACCCGAAAGCCGGTAATGCCTTCCAGACCCGTGCCTTTCAGCCGGCCAACCCCGATGACCCGGAGTCATTCAAGGTGCGCAAGGGCAAGGTTGGTGGTTATACAGATTACCTGGGTGAGCAGGAGATCGCGTACCTTGACAAGAAGATCAGCGAAGAACTGAACCCGGTATTCGGTTACTGAGTAGCCAACGAGTAGGGTCGAATGAATTCGCCCTGCATTTGTACAATTATTGCACCTGCGTTTTCCCTTGTGGTTTCCGGGTATAGCCATAGCGAGGGGCCAGGGTGGTGTTTATCAGTTCATCGACAGCCGCGGCCTGTTCATCGGTGAAATAGTCTGCGAACCCACCAACCTTGCCACGCCGTACCTTGTAGGCATCGCCGGATTCCTGTTTGCCACTGCTGAAGCGCCGGCTGTCCGTGCCGAAGGCCGCATTGCGTTCCATCTTTTTCATATTCTCAAGCGAGGCATATTCAACCGCATCCTCGACCTCGGCCGGTGTCGGTTCCAGGCCGCAGAAGTCGGCAATTCGTTGTAGCCAGTCAGCCGGGTTGTTGCGCAGGTTCTCGTAGCGGACAACGAGCACATCACGCACTCCCGGCAGGGCGGCATCCCAGCTGTTAAGCATGTCGATGGTCTTTTTCAGTGAACCGTCCGGGTGTGTGGCGAATTCATATGCAGACAGTTCCCGGTTCTCGAGTGCCGGTGTATGCAGTGCTCGTTTTTGCTTGTCCATGCGGTGTTTCCACTGAAAATAGGCAGACACAGCGATGTCACGCGGGTCACGTACCAGCAGCACGATGCGCTTGCCATCATAGTCCGTTTTTGTATCGCGATTACCGGTGTAATTACCGATATTGGTGTCATGGGTGAAAAAGATCACCGGCAGCGACGGGTGCGCCCGGTGAAACGAGGTTGAACCGATGATAGCGGTTGCCGGAAACCCGTGACGCTGCTGCAACAGCCGCGACAGCATGATGCGCACCCAGGTACGCCCACTCTTCGGACAGGTCACAAAGACCAGCTCGGCTTCCCGCAGTTTTTTGTATTCCTGCATGCCCCGCAACCAGCGGCTCACGGCGGCACGCTTCTCAACCGGGAGAAAAAACAGTGCCGACAGGATGATCCGGCGTATGCGTTTGTTCATCTGGGCAGGGTGAAACCGGGTTTTTCAGATTACTTGCGGCGCATCATAGCAGAATAGACCAGGCCGGTATGTGCCGGGATTATGCCTGTTGTGCTATCGTACACCCCCTCACCCCGGCAAGACAGTCGCTCGATTCCAGGTAGCAACATGCTCAAGCAGCCCATATTCATATCCGGGTTACGAAAATCCGGAACGTCCATGGTGAAGAACCTGCTGGATAACCACCCGGCGCTTTTCATGTACCCGCCGAATGAATTCCACTTCTTTAAATTTACGCACTTCCATAATCTTGGCCGCAAGATGAAGCCGTGGAGGGTGCAGAAAAAACCCATGGACCGGATTATCGAGGATATCTGCGACAGCAAGTGGTTCAACCCATGGGAACGGCCGGCCAATATCGACTGGCATGAATTCGTCGACATCGAGAAACTGCACTCCCTGATTCGCGCCTCGAAGGCGACCACATACCCGGAGCTGTTCAGCGATATTGCCCGTGCCATGGCGGCAGCAACACCGTTGTTCGAGGGTAGCCTGGACACGCACCGCTTTACCTGCAAGGGGGTCCAGCAGGAAGAGTACATGCCGGAACTCAAGGAGTGGTTCCCGGATCTCAAGATGATCTACGTGCTGCGTAATCCCTACGGTCAGCTGAATTCCGCAATCAACAACA
>QIFB01000217.1 GCA_003230545.1 Gammaproteobacteria bacterium
CGCCCACCGCAAGATTGACCGCATAGTGCCGCTGGTGCGCAATGTAGCCCACAAGATGATCGAGGAGTGCATGATTGCGGCCAACGTGGCAGCGGCGCGCTTCCTGATCCGCCACAAGATGCCGACGCTGTTCCGGGTGCACGCCCGCCCGGAGGGTGAAAAACTGGAGGCGGTACAGGAATTCCTGGGTGAGCTGGGACTCGCGCTGCGCGGTGGGGAAAAACCGGGGGGCAAGGACTATGCGCGGCTGCTGGAGGCGGTCAAGGGGCGGCCCGACGAACACCTCATCAATACCGTGTTGCTGCGCTCGCTGCCGCGGGCCGAGTATCACCCCGAGAATATCGGACATTTCGGGCTGGCGCACGAGAAGTACGTCCACTTTACCTCACCCATCCGCCGTTACCCGGACCTGCTGGTGCACCGGGCGCTCCGCCATGTCCTGTCCGGAGTCAAGGCAAAGGATTTCGCTTATTCGTTTGCCGACATGCAGGGTCACGGTGATCATTGCTCGGTGACGGAACGGCGCGCCGATGATGCGACCCGGGACGTGGTGGACTGGCTGAAGTGTGAGTACATGCTCGACAAGATCGGCGAGACCTACCCGGGGATCATCAGCAGCGTGACCTCGTTTGGCATCTTCGTGGAGTTGCAGGACATCTATGTGGAAGGACTGGTGCACATCACGGCGCTGGGTAACGACTACTATCATTACGATCCGGCGCGCCACTGGTTGATGGGGGAGCGCACCAACCGCATCTACCGTCTTGGTGATGCCGTGCGGGTCAAGGTGATGCAGGTCAACCTTGATGAGCGCAAGATCGATTTCGAGCTGGTCGAGAAGGATTCGGTACTCGGCAAGCGGCGCAGCAAACGCCGGGACAAGCATGCGAAAGGCAAGCACAGGAAGTAGGGTGCAATGAATAAAATGAATTGCACCGTATCAAAGGATCAATCGGTGCAATACGCTGCGCTATTGCACCCTACGTAATTGCACCCTACGTTCTACGTTCTGATTTACCTATGATGAAAATTGATTATGTCTGTGGCCTGCATGCGGTCGACAGCCTGCTGAAAACCCGTGCCGGATCAGTGACTGAGCTGCTGGTTGTCGAGGGCCGCGATGATGCACGGCTCAATGCACTGCTGGAGCGTGCCGCGGCCGGCGCTATCGCGATGACCCGGTTGCCGCGTCGTGAGCTCGATCAGCTGGTGCCGGGTTCCCGCCACCAGGGTGTGATCGCCCGGCTCGGCGCAGCCCCGGCCACGCTGAACGAGGCCGACATTCAGCCATTCCTCGAGGGACTCGAGCATGCGCCGCTGTTGCTGGTGCTGGACGGGGTGCAGGATCCACATAACCTCGGAGCCTGCCTGCGCACGGCGGATGCCGCCGGGGTGGATGCCCTCGTGGTGCCGCGCGACCGGGCGGCCGGGATCAACCCGACCGTGCGCAAAGTGGCCAGTGGGGCCGCGGAAACCGTCCCGGTGTTTACCGCTACCAACCTGGCGCGCGCCTTGCGTACCCTCAAGGAGGCGGGCATCTGGCTGTACGGGGCCAGTGATACGGCTGACAGCAGCCTGCATGAGGCGGATTTCAGGGGGCCGCTGGCACTGGTGCTGGGCAGTGAGGGCAAGGGTCTGCGCCGCCTGACCCGGGAACTGTGTGACTACCAGGTTGCCATTCCCATGGCAGGCAGCGTTACCAGCCTGAACGTGTCGGTCGCGGCCGGGGTGCTGCTCTATGAGGCCGTGCGCCAGCGGAGGTAGGATGCGCTGAGCACAGCGATGCGCATCTCATTGTTACCGATGCGGTTCGTTGCACTCACCGCATCCTACGGACTCCACGGACTGTAGGACCGGCGCCCTCGCCGGGAACGGTTAATTTCCCCCGTGCGCGGGTCCTGCTATTCCCGGCGAGGGCGCCGGTCCTACATCCGGCCGGGAAGGGGTTCCGGTCGCGCGCTGCGTAGTTGCATCCACCGGCACCCTAACGTACAATCCGCGGCCTCTAACAATTTGATTTTTAACTCCTTGCCTTTTGAAAAGACAAAAGGCTGCCAATCCATAAGGGGTCTTTGATGAGACACTACGAAGTCGTGTTTCTGGTCCACCCTGACCAGAGTGAACAGGTTCCTGCCATGCTTGACCGCTATCGCGTGACCATCGAGTCCGGTGGCGGCGCCATTCATCGACTGGAAGACTGGGGCCGGCGTCAGCTTGCCTATCCTATCCAGAAGCTGCACAAGGCCCATTACGTGCTGATGAATATCGAGTGCGGCACGGAAACGCTCGAGGAACTGACCAGCGCGTTTCGCTTTAATGATGCCGTGTTGAGAAACATGGTGATCAGTCGCAAGGAAGCCATTACCGATGCTACCCCGCTGGTGAAAAAACCGGACGAGAAGCGTGAGCGTGACAGCGGATCCAAAAGCGAAGAGACAGCCGAAACAGCCGTGGCGGATGCTGCTGCGGATACCGGTTCCGATAGCGAACAGCCCGCCGCAGCGGCGGATGCCGATGCTGAAATCGAGCCGGCCCCGGTGGCAGAAGCAGTTGCAGAAGCAGCTGCAGAAGAGGCAGCCCCTGTGCCTGAAGAGTCCGCGGAAGAGCCGGCACCCAAGCCTGAATAATTGACTGAACAGAATTCCAGGAGATAGAGAACATGGCCCGTTATTTTCGACGCCGCAAGTTCTGCAAGTTCACGGCAGAAGGCATAGAAGAGATTGATTACAAGGACATCGGTCTGTTGAAGCAGTTTGTTTCCGAGACCGGAAAAATTGTGCCCAGCCGGATTACCGGTACCAAGGCGCGTTACCAGCGCCAGTTGTCTACGGCGATCAAGCGCGCACGTTACCTGGCGCTGTTGCCGTACTGCGATTCGCATTAACCCCGGGTGCGCGGTGCGCACCAGCGGATGCTGACAGCATGAAAGCACTGGCTGATTTTATTGTCAGCGGCCGTTTCCAGGCGATCCTGGTTACAGCCTTGAGTGGTGCACTGGCGTTTCTGGCGCCACCCTGGAGTACCTTGCTGGTGTACCTGGGTGCTGCATGCGTCGCCCTGGTCACCCTGCGCATGGGCCCGTCAAAAGGTCTGCAGGTGCTGGCGATTGCCACGCTGCTGACCGGGTTGTTGTACCAGTTTGCAGGAATTCCTGCCGCGGCCATTGCCATCACCCTGTTGGTAATGTGGCTGCCCTGCTGGATTGCCAGCGGCGTATTATGGCAGACCACCCGATTGGAACTGGCCATGCTGGCCGGCGCGGGCGTCGGGCTGATTGTCCTGGTACTGGTCTACGGGATCTATGGCGATCCGGCGCCATGGTGGTTTGAACGCCTGCAACAGTTTGAAACAGCGCTGGAACAGTCCGGCCTGCTGGCCACGGATACGTCAGTCGAGGCACTCATGCAGGATCTGTCCCGCCTGATGACGGGCGTGGTACTGGCTTCACTGGTACTGAGCGCGCTCTCGAGTGTGCTGCTGGGACGCTGGTGGCAGGCCCTGCAGGTGAACCCGGGCGGGCTGCGCACTGAATTCAACAGCCTGCGGTTTGGAGTGACGCCGGGGTTGCTGGTGCTGGCAATCATGATTTTTGCGCAACTTGCCAGTGGCGTGATGAGTGATATGACTGCCCAGGCTGTCATGATCCTGCTGGTGCCGTACCTGTTTGCCGGACTTGCCGTGATTCACGGGCTGGTTGCCGGGGCCAGGCGGGGCCGCGGCTGGTTGATTGCTGTCTACGTGGTGCTCGCGATCGTGCCGCAATCCACCCTGTTGCTGGCGGGCGGCGGTTTGCTGGATACCTGGATTGATTTCCGGCGACGGTTTGGCGGCGGTAACGCCAGGCCGGTTGAGTAACCTGACAAAATATTCTGATTAATCTGGCAAGAGGTCGTAACGATGGACGTGATACTGCTCAAAAAAATTGAAAACCTGGGCGCCATGGGTGACCGCGTCAGCGTAAAACCCGGATATGGCCGTAATTTTCTGATTCCCCAGGGCAAGGCCGCACCGGCCACCGCGGAGAAGGTTGCCGAATTCGAGGCACGCCGGGCGGAGCTGGAGAATACCGCCGCCGAGGCCCTTGTGGCTGCAGAAGCACGGCGTGACCAGCTCGATGGCATGACCCTGACCCTGCAGGCCAATGCGGGCGAGGAAGGCAAGCTGTTCGGATCGATCGGCACCGCGGAGATCGCACATGCCATCCAGGAGGCGGGCGTTTCCGTTGAAAAACAGGAGGTAAGACTGCCCATGGGCGCCTACCGGCAGACGGGTGAATATGAAGTGCCGCTGCACCTGCATACCGATGTCAATGTTACCGTGAAACTGGTCATTGAAGCCGAATAATAATCAAGGTTCTCAGGTTTGTCCTGCAACACTATAGAACAACAGAAATTAACCGTCATTGCGAGCGCAGCGAAGCAATCTCTGACATACAACCTGTGATCGAAGAGATTGCTTCGCTGCGCTCGCAATGACAGGGCTTGTCAAGCAAGCCAGGGTTGAACAGTTGCTACGTCCGTATCGTGTCCCGGGGCAGGACGCATAAACGCAGTGCAAACACAATATATTATTTACCACCCGATTGTGATTTACTTTCGCATCACTTGACGGGCGCCACGCCGGCCTTTACCGAATTATTATAAAACCATGGCTGAAACACTGCGTACTGCAAACATTATCCAGTCCGAAACCGATGCGCTGAAAGTACCGCCGCATTCGATCCAGGCTGAGCAGGCCGTTCTCGGAGGCCTGATGCTGGACAATCCCGCCTGGGAAAAGGTGGCAGACCGGGTTACCGAGGTTGACTTCTACCGCCGCGACCACCGGCTGATTTTTCGCGCCATCGCGGAGCTGGCGGAGCGCAACAGTCCGTTCGATGCCGTCACCCTCTCGGAATGGCTGGATCAGAACCAGTTGCTGGAAGCGGCCGGCGGGCTGGCCTCCCTTGGCGGGCTGGTGCAGAACACCCCGAGTGCGGCCAATATCCAGGCCTATGCCGATATTGTCCGCGAGAACGCGATCCTGCGCGAGTTAATCACCGCCGGCAACGACATTGCCGGCAGCGCCTTTGTGACCGAAGGCCGGAGTTCGGACGAATTACTGGAGCATGCGGAGCAGCAGGTTTTCCAGATCGCCGAGCGTGGCAAACGCGGCAAGCGCGGCTTCCGGACGATCCGTTCGCTGCTGGGCGCTGCCGTGGATCGTATCGACAAGCTGTTCCAGCAGGATGACCCGTTTACCGGGGTGCCCACCGGCTTTTCCGACCTGGATGACATGACGGCCGGGCTGCAACCGTCGGACCTGATTATCGTGGCCGGGCGGCCGTCGATGGGCAAGACCACGCTGGCCATGAATTTTGCCGAAAATGCGGCCATCAAGCACCAGTTGCCGGTGGCCATCTTCAGTATGGAAATGCCGGGGGAACAACTGGCCCTGCGTATGATGTCCTCGCTCGGTCATATCGATCAGCACAAGGTACGCACCGGCAAGCTGGAGGATGATGACTGGCCGCGGCTGACCTCAGCCGTCAGCCTGCTGGATAACGCACCGTTGTTCATTGATGATACCCCGGCGCTGTCGCCGACCGAGCTGCGTGCCCGTGCGCGCCGTCTGAAGCGCGAGCACGACCTGGGCCTGATCGTCGTGGATTACCTGCAGCTGATGCAGGTGCCCGGCACGCGCGAAAACCGCACCAACGAAATTTCCGAAATATCGCGTAACCTCAAGGCGCTTGCCAAGGAGCTGGAAGTGCCGGTCGTTGCACTGTCGCAGCTGAATCGCGGCCTTGAGCAGCGCACCGACAAGCGGCCGGTCATGTCGGACCTGCGTGAGTCCGGCGCCATCGAGCAGGATGCCGATGTCATTATTTTTATCTATCGCGACGAGGTCTATAACAAGGACAGTCCCCAGAAGGGGATTGCCGAGATCATCATCGCCAAGCAGCGTAACGGGCCGATCGGCAGGCGTTTCCTCACTTTCCGCGGGCAGTTCACGCGTTTCGAGAATTATTCGGAAGAATCCTATGGTGCCGGTGAATTTGGATGACCCGCCCGGCACGGGCACGTATCAACCTGCCCGCCCTGCAACACAACTTCAACCGCGTTAACCAGTCGGCCCCCGCCAGCCGGGTCATGGCGATCATCAAGGCCAATGCCTATGGCCACGGCCTGACGCGCATTGCCCAGGCCCTGCCACGCGCCGACGCCTTCGGCGTGGCCTGTGTGAGCGAGGCGATCACCCTGCGCGAGGCGGGTTTCGACCGGCGCATCGTGTTGCTGGAAGGCCCGTTTGCCGCTGACGAGTTGCGGCTGATCAGTGGTTATCACCTGGATGTCGTCCTCCATCACCGCGAACAGCTGGCCATGCTGGAAGGGGTCAACCTCAGGCGACCACTCGATGTCTGGCTGAAACTGGATACCGGGATGCACCGGCTGGGCTTCGAGCCGTCCGCAGTGCCGGAGATATTGGCCCGCCTCGACCACATCGATTATCTCGGTGAACGCCGTTTGATGTCGCACCTGGCCTGTGCGGATGCCCCCGAGGATGACTACACCACCAACCAGGTCGAATTGTTCCGCAACACCGTGGAGTCCCTGGCCGGTGAGTGTTCGCTGGCAAATTCCGCAGCGGTACTGGCCTGGCCGGCTGCTCATTTTGACTGGGTCCGTCCCGGCATCCTGCTGTATGGCGCCTCGCCCTTGCTGGACACCACGGCGGCCGCACTGGACCTGCAGCCGGTGATGACACTGGAGACCGCCCTGATCGCCGTGAATACCCACCAGAAAGGCGCACGCGTCGGTTATGGCGGTGACTGGGTGTGCCCGGAAACCATGCCGGTGGGTATTGCCGCCATCGGTTACGGCGACGGTTACCCGCGTCATGCACCGGCCGGGATGCCGCTACTGGTGAACGGCAAGCGCGCACCGCTGATCGGACGGGTCTCCATGGACATGATCTGCGTGGACCTCAGGGGTCACCCGGAGGCCGCCATCGGCGATTCCGTGACCCTGTGGGGAGAGGGGCTGCCGGTCGATGAGGTTGCCGCCAGCGCCGGCACCATTGCCTATGAGCTGCTGTGCCGCATTAACTCCCGGGTGCAGTTTGACTATTTTGAATGATGCGACAGACGCCGGACCGGGTCGCTTGACAAGTGTTCATGG
>QIFB01000029.1 GCA_003230545.1 Gammaproteobacteria bacterium
CGGTGTTTTCCGCCTGAACCAGCGCTCGATTATCCATAGCGAGCTCAGGAACATGCCCAGCGACAGCCAAAAGGGGAACGCCCCACCGCCTGGCCCCTCGTCGGGGATCCAGCCGATAGGGAGCTCCATGCTCTTCCACATCAGATAGGCGGAGAAAATCGCCAACACTACAGCCATTATCAGTTCGGCACGTCGCATTTGAATATTCCCCCGCTGTGCTCTGATTTTTCTTCGAACTCCTGCCTTACAATGTAGCTACTTGATCTCGCCGATTTCTCTCAGCAATTTCTTGTGGGTCTCGTTATTCACCTTCCAGTAGTCCCTGAGGTCATCGCCCGTGAGGAACTCCCAGCAGACTCTTCTTCTTCATGTACGCCTGCCACTCTTCCGAGTCATACACTTTCTTGAATACGCCCCGGTAAAACTCATAAGCCTCGTCGCTCATCTCAGAAGTGCCGACGACACTGCGCTGCATATAGTAGGCGTATGGCTTACCGACCTCGGACATTGTCGGGGTGTCCGGGAACAGCGGGAGCCGCTCGTCCGTAAAGGTCACGATGGGCACGACATCACCAGACTCATAGAAGCCGAGGGCCTCGGATGGATTGTTGACTGTGGAGTTGGCGTGCTTGCCTGCGAGCTCCTTGGCAACCCGACCACCGCCCTTGAAGGGCACGTACCTGATTTTCAGCCCGTAGGTCTGGTTCAGAAACGAGGTGAGGAGTTCATCCTCGCCGCCCTTGCCGGTGCCGGCCATGATCCACCCGGAACCCGCCTTCTTGGCCGCCGCCACGAATTCGTCGATGTTGGTGATGCCGCTGTCCTTGTGAACCCAGAGGATGAATGTGTCCTCTGCCATGCGCGCGATGGGCGCGAATTGCAGCGGATCAACGCCGAGTTTGGGCTGACGCAGGGGCGTGGTGTAGAAGCTGTTCAGGGTGACCATGACGACATGGTTATCCTTCTTCTTGCCCTTCAAATAAATCAGGGCCTCGGCACCGGAACCACCTGGCTTGTTGACAGGAATAAAGGGTTTGGGTGAAAACTTGTGCTTCTCGATAACGGTCTGCATCAGTCGGGCCATCTTGTCCGCACCGCCGCCGGGACCGGCCATGATGACGAATTCGACGGGCTTTTTGGGTGTCCATTCCGCGGCCTGGACCGCGGTGGTCGTGGTGCCAAGTGCCGCTGCAGCGACCAGCGCTGCCGGGAACAATGCCAATTTGCGTGATAGTGCACTCATCAAATCATCCTCCTGGAACCCAACCACATGGCAGGGTTCGTCTTGTTATCCCACACGGCTTATGCCAGCGGGGCCTTACTGAGATATCTGGTGTTTTGTATACAGAATACCAGACGAATGAATAATAGCCCTATAAAAATTATTTACAAGTACGTTCTGAAAAATATTTGTGGTGGTATATCACCACTCACCGTCGGCCTTCTTTTAACCTAATATCTTGTTTGATTTGTATATTTCTTGTATTTATTCCCTGACAGGCCTTTTCGCGCGTAAGCCCCATGCACGCACGAAATAATTGCCGGCGACCGTCCATGAGCCACCTGCGAATTACCTTCGGAGGAAACCTTTCTACAATCCGTACAACCCCACCCGGGAACAGGCATCCTCAGCCCTCCCCCTGCACAGAAAGAACGATCTTGCCGAAATGCGCACTCGCCTCCATGTCCCGCTGCGCCCGGGCAACATCGTCCAGCGCGTAGACCTTGTATACCAGCGGTACAATCTCGCGCTGCGCCAGCAGGGGTAATACAACCTTGCTGAAGCCGGCCACAATGGCCGCCTTTTCAGACACCGGACGGGACCGCAATACAGACCCGATAATCTGCTGGCGCTTGACCATCATCAGCGCCAGATTCAGTTCCGCCTTGATACCGCCAGTAACACCGATCACCACCAGCCGTCCGCCGACAGCAAGCGACTTCATATTAGACGCCAGGTAGGCGGCACCAATATGGTCCAGGATGACCTGAACACCTCGCCTGTCCGTGTAACGCCTGACCTCCTCGGCAAAGTCCTGTGTCTTGTAACCGATCACATGATCCACACCCAGCGCCTTAACCCGCTCAAGCTTCGCGGGTGATGCAGTGACAATAATGCGTACATCAGTAATCAGCGCCCTGCAAAGCTGTACGGCGGCGGTGTTAACACCGCCGCCGCCACCATGCAGCATCACGCTGTCACCGTCCTGCAAACCACCGATCATGAACACGTTGAGGTAGGCCGTTATGTACGTCTCGCAAACGCAGGCGGCCTCCTCGAAACTCATCGACTCCGGGATCGGCATCAGGTGGTCGGCATAGGCAACCGCGAACTCTGCATAACCGCCACCGCCAACCAGTGTCATGATACGGTCACCCACGGACCAGCCGGTGACCGCCTCACCAATCTGTTCAATCGTTCCTGCGACTTCCAGACCAAGGATTTCCGAGTCACCCTCGGGGGGCGGATAGTTGCCTTCGCGCTGCACAATGTCCGGACGATTGACCGAAGTCGCTATCACCCGGACAAGCACCTGTCCTGCACCCGGTGACGGCTGTGCCACCTCACCGATGCGCAAGACCTCTGCCCCGCCGGGTTCACTGCACAGGACTGCCTTCAAAGTGCGTCCACCCGCACGGCGCAGAACTTGAACTCGGGGATCTTTCCGTAGGGATCAAGCGCCTGGTTGGTGAGTACGTTAGCCGGCGCCTCCGCATAGCAGAAAGGAATGAACACCAAACCAGTCGGTATCGCGTCGTCCGTCCTGGCGCGCAGTTCGAGCACCCCGCGACGGGTCGAGACCTTGACCATGTCTCCGGGCTCAATGCCCATGCTCGTCATGTCGCCGGGTGACAGGGAAACAACAGCCTCCGGCTCCAGCTCATCAAGCACGCTGGCACGCCGCGTCATGGCCCCGGTATGCCAGTGCTCCAGCTGGCGCCCGGTAGTCAGGATCATGGGAAACGTTTCGTCAGGCAACTCGTCTGGCGGGATGATGCTGGCCGGTACCAGTTTGCCGCGTCCCGTCGACGTGGGGAAACCATCACTGAATACAATCTCGTCACCGGGCTGATCCGGCGCCGCACAGGGATAGGTCACGGACTCCTCCGTCGACACACGCTCCCAGCTGATGTTGTCCAGTGACGGCATGACACTGGCCATCTCGGCATAGATCTCGCTCGGATCCGAAAAATTCCAGGCACAACCGATGCGCTGCGCGATCTCGTTGGTGATCCACCAGTCCTGGCGGGCATCCCCCGGTAACTCCACAGCCTTGCGGCCACGCTGTACCTGGCGGTTGGTGTTGGTCACGGTACCGTCTTTCTCGGGCCAGGCGGATGCCGGCAACACCACATCGGCATGGAAGGCCGTCTCGGTCAGAAAGATATCCTGCACCACCAGGTGTTCAAGTCTGGCCAGCGCATCGCGCGCATGCTGCACGTTGGGATCCGACATGGCCGGGTTCTCACCCATCACGTACATACCCTTCAAGTTGCCCGCGTGAATCGCCTCCATGGTCTCGACCACGGTCAGCCCCTTCTGCGGGTCCAGCGACGTGCCCCAGACATCTTCAAAGCGCTGGCGAATGTCACTGTCTTCGACCAGCTGGTAGTCCGGCAGCATCATCGGGATAAGACCGGCATCCGATGCACCCTGGACATTGTTCTGACCGCGCAGCGGGTGCAGGCCGGTACCCGGCCTGCCAACTTGTCCGGTTATCAACGAGAGTGCAATCAGGCAGCGGCAGTTATCCGTACCATGCACATGCTGTGAGACACCCATGCCCCAGAAAATAATGGCAGCCTTGGCCGTGGCATAGGTGCGAGCCACCGTACGCAGCGTCTCTGCATCGATACCACAGATGGGCGCCATCGCCTCGGGCGTAAACATCTCAACGTGTGTCCTGAGATTTTCAAAACCCTCGGTATGCGCATCAATGTAGGACTGGTTATAGAGTTTTTCGCTCACGATCACGTTCAGCATGGCATTGAGCATGGCCACATCACTGCCAGGCTTGAACTGCAACATATGTGTAGCGTGGCGCTTCAGCGCCATTCCCCGCGGGTCCATCACGATCAGGGTGCCATTCTGTGCCGCCTGTTTGAAATAGGTCGCCGCAACGGGATGATTCTCGGTCGGGTTGGCACCAATCACCACCACCACATCGGCGTCCCTGACGGCACCGAAGGGGGCACTCACCGCACCCGAACCGACACCTTCAAGAAGCGCAGCGACCGACGACGCATGACACAAACGCGTACAGTGGTCGACATTGTTGGTCCCGAATCCGGTACGGACCAGCTTCTGGAACAAATAGGCCTCTTCGTTCGAACACTTGGCTGAACCGAAGCCGGACAACGCATTACCGCCATCACGGTCACGAATGGTCTTGAGTCCGTTGGCCGCCACGTCCAGCGCCTCTTCCCAGCTTGCCTCGCGAAAATGGGTCAGCGGGTTTTTCGGGTCCAGGTCGATGTCGCCACGCTTCGGTGCATTATCGCGCCGGATCAACGGCACGGTCAGACGCTGCGGGTTGTTGATGTAGTCGAATCCGAAGCGACCTTTCACACACAGACGGTTCTCGTTGGACGGTCCGGCACGACCCTGGACAGCAGCAATTTTGTTGTCGCGCACCTGGTAGGCGAGCTGGCAACCCACGCCGCAGAACGGGCAAACACTGTTGACCTCAGTGAACCCGGCACGTGTTCCGATACCTTGTTCGTTAACCAGTGTCGCTTCCATTAGCGCACCGGTGGGACAGGCCTGTACGCACTCGCCGCAGGCTACACAGGTACTGGCACCCATGGGATCATCCTGATCAAACACGATCTTTGCATGATGCCCGCGATACGCCATCCCGATAACGTCGTTGACCTGCACTTCCCGGCAGGCGCGTACGCACAGGTTACAGTTGATACAGGCATCCAGCGCGACCCGCATGGCCGGGTGACTGGCATCGGGAGACGGTGTCTCCCTGGCGGGAAAGCGGCTGTCACTGACGCCCAGGCGATCCGCCCATTGCCAGAGATGTGAATCCCGGTCATGCGCGACGCTGCGTGCCGGCTGGTCCGTCACCAGCAGTTCCATGACCATGCGTTGCGCCGTTCTCGCACGCTCACTGGCCGAGTGAACCTTCATACCCTCAGTCGGCGTGCGCAGACAGGAAGCTGCCAGTACCCGCTCCCCTTCAATCTCGACCATGCAGGCACGGCAGTTGCCGTCAGCGCGGTAACCCGGTTGCGGCGAATAACACAGGTACGGAATCGCGGTGTCGTAACGTGCGGCAACCTGCAAAATACTCTCGTCCGGAAGCGCCTCAACATCCTTGCCATCCAGAGTGAAGTGGATTAAGTCAGTCATGAGATGTCCTCACGAAAGTACTTGAGCATCGAGTTAATCGGATTACCGGCAGCCTGCCCCAGTCCGCAGATAGAGGCATCCATCATGGTCCTGGAGAGCTCAGAAAGCAGCCCTTCGTCCCAGTGATCGCAGGACATCAGCTTGACGGCCTTCTCGGTGCCCACCCGGCATGGCGTGCACTGACCACAACTTTCATCCTCAAAGAAGCGCATCAGGTTGAGCGCCACGTCTCTCATGTTGTCTTGTTCGCTGAACACCACAACCGCGGCTGAACCAATGAAACAGCCGTATTCCTCAAGGGTGCCGAAATCCAGCGGCACATCATCCATGGAGGCTGGCAGAATGCCCCCCGACGCACCACCCGGCAGGTATGCCTTGAAGCGGTGACCCTCCTGCATGCCACCACAAAATTCCTCTATCAGCTCACGGACGGTGATGCCTGCAGGGGCCAGCTTGACGCCGGGTTCTTTCACCCGGCCAGAGACCGAATAACTGCGCCAGCCCTTGCGGCCATGACGCCCGGCGCCGGCAAACCACTCGGGACCACGCTCGAGGATATCGCGTACCCAGTAGAGGGTTTCGACATTGTTCTCCAGCGTGGGTCGGCCGAACAGACCGACCTCGGCGACGTAGGGCGGCCGGTTGCGGGGCAAGCCGCGCTTGCCTTCAATGGATTCAATCATTGCGGATTCTTCTCCGCAAATGTAGGCACCGGCGCCGCGACGGATCTCTACCTTGAGATTGCCTGACAGGCCCTCTGCCTCGAGGCGCGCAAGCTCCCTGGCCTTCAGCTCATGGATCGCTCGATACTCGTCGCGCACATAGACATAACAGGTAGCCGCCTCTACCGCCCAGGCAGCGATCAGCATACCCTCCAGGAAACGATGCGGATCGCGCTCCAGGTAATGACGGTCCTTGAACGTACCCGGCTCACCCTCGTCGCAGTTGACCGCCATCAACCGGGGACCTTCGTAACCCCGCACGATACGCCACTTGCGCCCGGTCGGAAAACCCGCACCACCGAGACCGCGCAGCCCGGAGTGTTCCAGTGCCGTTATAATTTCTTCAACGGTACGCTTGCCCGACAGGCATTCACGCCACAGTGTGTAACCACCCTGTGCCACGTAACTGTCGTAATCAATGTAATCCGGCACTTGGTGCGCCGTGCGTCCTTTGTTAGCCGCCTCGACCACGGCAGCACTGCTGGTGCTTACCATGTGGTTGTGACCCACCTCGGCAACGGGGGCCTGGTCGCAACGTCCCATGCACGGCGCGTGCACGACACGTACATCCGCATCGAACTGCTCACACAGTTCTGCCAGCAGGGTTTGGGCGCCGGCTATTTCGCAGGCGATGCCATCGCAGACGCGTATCGTCAGGGCGGGTGGCGGCACTTCATTTTCACGCACCACATCAAAATGCGCGTAGAAGGTTGCAACTTCGTAAACCTCGGCTTGCGCCAGTCGCATCTCGGCCGCCAGTGCCGACAGATGGCGTGCTGACAGATGACCGTATTTATCCTGAATCAGATGCAGGTACTCGATGAGGAGGTCGCGGCGCCGGGGTTCATCCCCCAGCAGGACTTGCACCTCTTCCAGTGCGACTGGCTCCACCTGCCTGCCTTTCGGAGTCTTCCTGCCCCGCTTCCTGCTCTTACCCGGATGGCCACGCTTGGTCACTGCCTGAGTGGACTCTGTCATCGCCTAACCTCCGATTCGTTGTCTGGGACAGCTGCTTCCGGTTACAGAATCTGCCCTTTATGCCCCAGCAGGTCGCCACTTGACCTGACTATATAGAGACCTATACGTTGCCCGGACAGCTATGATCCATGAATGCCGACCCCGATCCAGGTATTTTTTGTATATTGTATACCAGATATACTGCGATGCAAGATATTCACAAAAACCACACAGGTATGGAGCAACACATGCAGCAGATTGAATACATTAAAGAATTTGGTGGCTGGCTCAACCGTTACCGGCATACATCGGACGTGTGCAATTGCACCATGCGGTTTTCTGTCTACCTGCCACCCAGGGCGGCCAGCGCGAGTCCGTTCCGGCAGTGTATTGGCTGTCCGGCCTTACCTGTACCGATGACAACGCACGCACCAAGGGTGGCATGCAACGCTATGCCGCAGAACTGGGGGTTGCACTGGTATTTCCCGACACCAGTCCGCGCGGCACCGACGTGGCGGACGGCCAGAATCAATACGATCTCGGTAAGGGTGCCGGCTTTTACGTTAACGCCACAGAGCCGCCCTGGTCAGAGCACTACCAGATGTACGATTACGTAACACGGGAACTGCCTGAGCTGATCGAGTGCGAGCTGCCCATCCTGCCAGGCGTCAAGTCCATCAGTGGCCACTCCATGGGCGGTCATGGCGCCCTGATCTGCGCCCTGAAAAATCCCGGTGCCTATCGATCCGTTTCTGCCTTTGCGCCCATATGCAATCCCATGGTCAGCGACTGGGGCCAGGGATGCTTCGAGGCCTACCTCGGCGAGGATCAGCAGGCCTGGGAGGCATACGATGCCACCGCACTGGTTACGGCAGGCGCACCACCCATTCCCCTGCTCATTGACAGTGGCACCGGTGACCAATTCCTGAAGGTGCAACTCTACCCGCAAAACCTGCAGGCTGCCTGCGAAGCGCGCGACTTCCCGCTGACCCTGCGCATGCAGGAGGATTATGATCACAGCTATCATTTCATCGCCACGTTTATCGGTGAGCACCTCGCCTACCACGCCGACAAGTTGTACAACGACTGATGACAACAACAAACCGAGAGCACTGAAAGTAACAAACGGAACCGGTTATGCCCCACACAAAAACCACGGACATAAACATTCATTACCAGCACAGTGGAACGGGCTGCCCAGTGCTGTTTCTTGGCGGTGTTGGGGGCGATCTGCGCAGCCAGTCGAACGTCTTCGACAGCTACCTTGCTGACAGGTTTGAGATCCTCGCATTCGACCAGCGTGGAACCGGGCTCACTGACAAACCCGACGAAACGTACACCATGGCGCAATATGCGCAGGACGCAGCGGCGGTTATGGATGCCGTTAACTGGAAAAGCGCCCATGTCACCGGCGTGTCCTTTGGCGGCATGGTCGCACAGGAACTGGCGATCCGTTATCCGCAACGGGTACGCAGCCTGGTACTCTGCTGTACCGCGGCAGGTGGCGCGGGCGGTTCTTCCTACCCTAT
>QIFB01000062.1 GCA_003230545.1 Gammaproteobacteria bacterium
AGAATATCGAAACTTCCCAACCCAGTGCCGCGGCAGTCGAGGCCAGGATAAACGGCGGGTAGGCCCAGTCCAGTGTGCCCTTGGTGGCAATGATGGACATGGACGGTGTCTTTTGTGCATCGATCTCTTCCAGCTTCTTCGGTAACAGCTCATCCAGTTTTTTGTCCAGCCACGCATCCATACTACTTTCGGTGAGTTGTGCGTTCATGGTGATTCCCTGTGGGTTGTGAAGGTATGCCAGGGGTTACCCCTTAGTTCAGTAAATAATAATTTTCTGAACCGTCACAAGCAGTCTAATAGCGCAGCTATTAAGCAACAATAGTGCAATTTAATACAAGTGTGTTACATAAATTAGAACAATGCCGGGCAGGCGGCCTGAATCCGGTTCGCAACACTAGCAAACCCTCGGTCGCTGAGCCGGATTCGGCTCGCCATCCACCCGATGGTCACTTACCCGCAACCGGGATTTGGCACAACACTCAATCCGCTTGAAGCTCACCAGCAACTCATCCCGGAGCTTCTGCTTGAGCAAATAGCTGCCGAGCAACGGCGGAATAAACAGGTCGGGCTGCATGCTTGCCTCGTAGACCAGCCGACTCCGATTACCGGATGCGTGAATACGCCATACGGCCGTGCCGGATTTGAAGTCACTCAGCCCGGGAACGATGACGGCAGTGATCTCACCGGGACCCCGTTGGCGGACATCTTCCACCCGGGAAAACCCGGTGCAATAAAACAGGACACAACTTTCCATACGCGTGTACACCCTGGCGGAAATCCCGTCCGGAGACGGCAGGAGGTAGCTTTCTACAATCGCAGGGTTGAGTCGATGGATCTGCCGATAATCCGTGAGCACCGCATGCACCCTGTCGGTGGTGGCATCCAGTTCCATTTCCAGCCGGACCCGGTAGGTTTTCCCCGCATGATCCACCTCCAGCCCGATGAGCTCGGCCGCCCCAAGCACCCCCGGATGCCCCAGGAACACCAGCAGAACCAGTGATACCGCGGTCAACCAACCTGTACATATGCTGCTGTTATCCATTTGACTAAAAAGTCTAGATATGTAATCTATTAATAACAATACGGCTTTCACATACAGCTGTGTTCTCATTTACTGAACAATAGGGGCTGTCTATGGATGATTTAAGGCGCATGGTGATCTTCTTTCATGTCGTCGACAGCCAGAGTTTTTCCGCCGCGGCGCGGCAACTGGGCATTGCCCGGTCCGCCGTCAGCCGGCATGTCTCGTTACTGGAAAAGAGTATTGGTGTACGCCTGCTGAACCGCACGACGCGCCGCCTGAGTCTGACCGAGGCGGGCGAGACCTACTACCAGAGCTGCGCACGCATTGTGGCCGAGGCGGAAATGGCAACACAGCGTGTCTGCCAGCTCCAGGACGAACCCGTGGGCACCCTCAAGATAACGGCCCCGAGCAGCCTCGGTGATCCGCTGGTCACGCCCCTGGTAAGAGATTTCATGGAGCGCTACAGCGCACTGAATGTCGACCTGTTGCTGGATGACCAGGTCGTGGACATGGTCGGGGAAGGAATTGACGTCAGTATCCGCGTGGGCTGGCTGGACGATTCAAACTTTGTCGCGCGCAAACTGGGTGACATGACCCGGTTGTTATGTGCCTCCCCGGGTTACATCGAGCAACACGGCAGACCGGAATCCCCTGCTGACCTCGCGCAATATGACTGTATTATCTTTACCCAGTTACCAACGCCGTATCACTGGGCATTCACCCGCAACAAACGCGAGGAACGGGTCCAGGTAAAGGGGCGGCTCAAAACCAACAATGCCAGTGCAGTGAGAAACGCCATGCTGGGTGGCGTGGGTATCGGGGCCGTATCGAGCTTCCTGATCGGCGAGGACATCAAGACAGGCCGCCTGGAGCACCTGTTACCCGACTATGAGTGTGGTACTGCCGGTATTTATGCCGTCTACCAGCACCGGCATTACCAGCAGGCCAAGGTGCGCCTGTTTATCGATTTTATTGCCCGGCAGATAAAAAACAGAATCAAGGAGCTGGTTTAATATTGTCTTGCCGACCTCCACCGCCGCTTTCGGTAACTCCGACTGTGACCTGCAGATGCTGCAGTGGACTGCGACAAAGGAAATACAGGTGGCTGGACGGTCGTGAACCAGAAGACCGATTTATGTATGACGCTCCTCCACGATACCCGGTAGCCGACCAGGCCCGGTTCCCATCAATGCAGACAGGTGCAATGTTTAACTCAAAGAACCTCTGATGTGTCGTCATGCCGGCGAAGGCCGGCATCCAGAGTATTGAAAATTCTGGATGCCGGCCTTCGCCGGGATAACGATACAGGAATTAATCAGAGCTTCTCTAACCAATTGATGCTATATCATGAGATTGCTTTGCTATGCTCGCAATGACGCGTAAAACGACACATCAGAGGTCCCTTAATAAAGGAAAAGGCTCATGGCTAATCCCGAAACAGCTGAAGAATCGACTGATATAACAGAAGTCGTTATGGAAGTCATCCCCACGAGTATTGATCAGGTTGGCCAGCTCTGGGCACAGGTCCAGGATATTGTTACCGTCTGGGGGTTAAAGGTCATCGCGGCAATCGCGATATTCGTCATTGGCAGGTGGATCGCCAGGGGCCTGCGCTCCGCTGTCCGCCACATGATGGAAAAGAGCAAAGTCGATCCGATCATTGTCGGTTTTACCGGCAGTATCACCTACATCGCCTTGCTGGCATTTGTCATCATTGCAGCCCTTGGGCAGCTCGGCATACAGACGACCTCCTTTATCGCCATACTCGGTGCCGCCGGTCTGGCCATTGGCCTGGCCCTGCAGGGTTCACTGGCAAACTTTGCAGCAGGGTTCCTGATGATTATTTTCCGGCCATTCAAGGTGGGCGACTTCATAGAGGGCGCCGGCGTCTCCGGTGTTGTGGAAGCAATCCAGATTTTCACAACAACGCTCAAGACAGGTGATAACAAGACGATCATTATCCCGAATGCAAAACTGTCCGGTGACAACATCATCAATTACTCGGCCCAGGAAACACGACGCGTGGACATGACCGTCGGGGTTGCCTACGACGTGGAACTTGCGCACGTAAAAAATGTGCTGAATGACATTATCAGCAAGGACGAACGCATCCTCGCCGACCCTGCGCCAAAAGTGGTCGTGGCGGAACTGGCGGACAGCAGCGTCAATTTTGTCGTGCGTGTATGGGCCAAATCAGCTGACTACTGGGGCATCAAGTTCGATATGACGGAGACCATCAAGAATCGCTTCGATGCCGAAGGCATCGGCATCCCGTTTCCGCAACACGACATCCATATCGTCAGTGGCTCGGCTACCTGACTTGCGCCCCCCCGGGGAAGCTCTGATTAACTCGTTTTACGCGTCATTGCGAGCATAGCAAAGCAATCTCCTGATCCAGATCAATTGGTTAGAATGCTGGCAGTGGATTCATGGTGCGGACAGCGCACCCTGCGTCAGATCGTAATATAAACAAGAGTTTCACTACAGCGCCTGATAACTGATCCTGTACGTTTTTATTTATCGTTGGTCTCCTGGATTCCGGATATATTCAGGCAGCAACTTTCCTTCCGCGTAGTCAACACCGACATAATCGGTTAACTGGATCCGCTGGTTCAGATTGGCAGCCGGCAACAGGCACGGGATGCCCATTCCGGGAATTCTGGTGAGTGAGGGACCTGGACCGGCGCCCGCACGCTGCCCCATTAAAGACAGCCAATCGGCTTTTCAGTCATGCACGCCCTGCACGTAATCCATTGGCCACGGCCAGTAATTCGCTGGCCTCGTGAACAAGCACGGCCATGGCAATGCTGATAAAACCGCCGACGCCGGCGGGTATCAGGACTGCCAGTACAATCAGGGCAAACACGATATTCTGCAGACTGACCTTGCGTGCCTTGCGCCCCAGGTGCACGGCCTCTTCCAGCTTGCCCAGGTCATCCGCCATCAGCGCGATGTCCGCGGCTTCAATTGCGGCATCGGTACCGGCCGCGCCCATGGCCACCCCGCAGGTGGCCATGGCCAGCGCCGGCGCATCGTTGACCCCGTCTCCGACCATCAATACCGGCCCTTGCTGTAACAATTCCTCGATTGCAGTGACCTTGTCATCCGGCTTGAGCCCGGCACGCACATCATCAATGCCGATACTGTCGGCCACACGTTGCGCGGTGCGTGCATTATCGCCCGTCAGCATGACCGTGCGGATACCCAGTGCATGCAGATCACGAATCACGTCCGCCACATCGTCACGCAGGGTGTCCCGCACGGCAATCATGCCGTGCAGGCCATCGGCAGTACCCGCCAGCACCACGGTCTTGCCCTGGTCCTGCAAGTTGGCAAGATCACTTTCTACTGTATCGAGCGACACGCCCATATCCCGGAATAAATCGGGTTTGCCGATATACCAGGTTGTTTCGTTAATCGCGGCCCGGGTGCCCGCCCCGATCAGGGCAGAGAAGTCAGTGGTTACCGCCGGTGTAATATTTTTTTCCTGCACATATTTCACAATCGCCCGTGCCAGCGGATGTTCGGAATATTGTTCCAGCCCGGCAACCTGCTGTAACAGAACATCCTCATCACCCTGTAACACCCTGACATCCGTCACCCGGGGCCGGCCATGGGTCAGCGTACCGGTCTTGTCAAAGGCAATAGTCCTGATGACGCCCAGGTGTTCAAGATGCGCACCCCCCTTGATCAGGATGCCGCGCCGGCCGGCGCCGGCGATCCCCGCGGCCATGGCAATCGGTAACGAGATAATCAGGGCGCAGGGCGCCGCGGCCACCAGCAACACCACGGCACGTTCATACCAGCCATCTGCGCCGACACCACCGAACATGGCGATCAGTACCATGATTAATGAAGTGCCCAGCACCGCCGGGCTGTAGCGGCGCCCGAAACGTTCCATCCATTGCTGGGCGTGGCCCTTCTGATCCTGCGCCTCTTCCACCAGGTGGATGATGCGCGACAGGGTATTGTCCTCGAAAGCCGCGGTCACCTCGATGGTCAACGCACCCTGGCCATTGAGACTGGCGGCGAATACCTGCTCACCCGGCCCCTTGTCGACCGGCACGGACTCACCGGTGACCGGTGACTCGTTCAGGCTGGATTCCCCTTCGGTGATGACGCCATCTGTGGGCAGCGCCTCGCCCGGCCGCACCATGAAGCGGTCACCGGGACGCAGTTCGCCGGCCGGCACCATCACCTCGGTACCATCACGCAGCAGCCGGGCTTCCTTCGGCGCCAGGTCCAGCAACGCACGGATAGCGGTACGGGTCCGGGCAAAGGTGAATTCCTCGATTCCCTCGGCGGCACCGTACAACACCACCAGTGCAGCCGCCTCTTCCCATAATCCCAGGATGCCGGAACCGGTGGTCGCCGCGATCATCAGCATCGAGATGCCTACCTCTCGCTCCTTGAGCAGGGCCTCCACCCCTTCCTGCGCCCAGTACCAGGCGCCGACCGGGATGGCGACCCAGTACAGCCAGGTCTCGACGGTGACGTCAATCAGTCCCGCACGCGCCAGTATGAAGGCCGGCAGGGCCAGCGCACCGGCAATGAGCGCATTGCGCAGGGGCGGAAAGCCCCACCAGGACCCGGTATATTCATCCTTGTCGGAGCTGGACACTCAGGTCTCCTGTAATCCGTGCATGGATTATCTTGCCGCCAGCATGCGTCGGGAAAATACGCCATACAAAACCGGCACGATATACAGCGTTAACAAGGTCGATGAAAACAGCCCGCCGACCACCACGGTCGCCAGTGGTCGCTGCACTTCCGAGCCCACGCCCGAAGACAGTAACATCGGGATCAGGCCCAGGGCGGCAATACTGGCGGTCATCAGTACCGGCCGCAGACGTGAGAAGGCACCCTCGAATATGGCTTCATCGAGCGGCACATCACTGTCGGTGCGGTTGTTGATCGCCGATACCATCACCACCCCGTTCAATACCGCCACGCCGAACAGGGCAATAAACCCGATCGAACCCGGCACGGAGAGGTACTGCCCGGAGAAGAACAGCGCGGCTATTCCGCCAATCAGGGCCAGCGGCACATTCAGCATGATCAACATCGCCTGCCCCACGGAATGGAAGGCGAAATAGAGCAACAGGAAGATCAGGCCCAGTGACAAGGGCACCACGATCATCAGGCGTGCCTGGGCACGCTGCTGGTTCTCGAACTGGCCGCCATAGACCACGGTGTAACCGGTCGGCAGGTCGATTTCATCGTTGATGCGCTGCTGCAGTTCCGCCACCAGCCCGCCCATGTCACGGCCCTCGACATTGGTCTGGATCACCACGCGGCGCTGCACATCATCGCGGCGAATTTGCGGCGGGCCGGATTCAATCGCCACCTGCGCCACGTCGCCAAGCTGCACCCAGGCGCCGCCCGGCGCCTGCAGTATCAGGCTGCTTATCGCCTCGACACTGTCGCGGTATTCCTCGCCCAGTCGTACGTAGATGTCATAGCGCTCGTTGCCCTTGATGACCTGTCCGGCCGCACGGCCCCCGATGGCATCGGCAACCAGGTCCATCACCTGCGCCACCGGGATGCCGTAGCGCGCCAGTGCATCCCGGTCCGGACGTACCGCCAGCTGTGCCTCACCGCCGATCTGCTCCATGGCCACGCCGCGCGTGCCTTCAGTCTTCTTCACCAGCGTTTCGATCTCACTGCCTTTCTGCGCCAGCATGTCAAGATCCGAACCAAACAGCTTTATAGCAAGCTGCGCACGCACACCGGACAACAACTCATCAACGCGGGTGGCGATGGGTTGCGAAAACGAGAACAACAGGCCGGGATGGATGTTCATCTTTTCTTCCATCAATTGCTGCAACTCCTGGCGGTTAGTTGCGCTGGTCCACTCCGACACCGGCTTCAGACCAACAAAAGTCTCGATATTGGAAACCGGTTCCGGGTCACCGCCGATTTCCGGGCGACCGACACGACTGGTGGCATAGAGCACTTCCGGGAAACTGATCAGCACGGCTTCCAGCTTGCCGGCCACTTCAAGCGAGGTATCGAGACTGGATGATGGCGCCAGGGTG
>QIFB01000007.1 GCA_003230545.1 Gammaproteobacteria bacterium
CGGACTTCACCATCGGCCCTGGCAAACAGGGTGTGGTCCTTGCCGCAACCCACGTTCCTGCCGGGATGAAAATGCGTGCCCCGCTGCCGGACAAGGATGTTGCCAGCCAGCACGGCTTCGCCACCATAGCGCTTGACGCCGAGTCGTTTCGACTCTGAATCGCGGCCGTTACGGGTACTGCCGCCAGCTTTTTTATGTGCCATGCCTGAATCCTCTGCGAATGTGACCGATCACGAAATACCGGTGATCTCCACCTCAGTGTAGTCCTGCCGGTGTCCCATCCGCTTCATGTGGTACTTGCGGCGCTGGAACTTGATGATTTCGACCTTGGGACCGCGCCCCTGGGCCTTGACCCGGGCACTCACCCGGCTGCCCTCGATATAGGGGGTGCCGATTTTGACATCTTCGCCTTCGCCGACCATGAGGACCTGTTCGAATTCGACAGCATCGCCCTCACCGGCGTCGAGCTTTTCGACTTTCAGGGTGTCGCCCTGGGAAACCCGGTACTGCTTGCCGCCGGTTTTGATTACCGCATACATGTCAAGACTCCAAGTACATCATCACTATTCAGAAAACGGCCGCCTATTTTAATGACGTGGCCATTTAAGGTCAATCAAATACCTTGCTGGTACCGGGCTGTTAACATCGTTTAGACTAGCCACCCTCCCGGCAACCCCGGGAAGTGGACAGAGACGACTGCCCGGTCAGCTTACTATGCAAGAAGTTATTAAAAATCAAGTAGTTATAATGAATGTCGAGGCACTGCGGAGCCTCGTGTCAGACGATATTGACGCCGTCGACGGACTCATCCGGGAACGCCTGGCCAGCGACGTGGCCCTGATCAACCAGCTGTCCACCTATATTATCAATAGTGGCGGCAAGCGGCTGCGGCCACTGCTGGTGCTGCTGGCTGCGCGTGCCTGCAATGTCCAGGGCAGCCAGCACGTCAACCTTGCTGCTGTCATCGAATTTATCCATACCGCTACCCTGTTGCACGACGATGTCGTCGATTCCTCGCAGCTGCGCCGCGGCAACATGACCGCGAATGCCGTGTGGGGCAATGAAGCCGCCATTCTGGTCGGGGATTTCCTGTACTCACGGGCCTTCGAAATGATGGTCGATGCCAATGACATGCGCATTATGGAAATCCTTTCGCATACCACCAATACCATCGCCGAGGGCGAGGTCCTGCAGCTGCTGAACTGCCATGACGCCGACACCACCGAGGCACGTTACATGGACGTTGTCTGTCGCAAGACCGCCAAGCTGTTTGAGGCGGCTGCGCAAATCGGCGCCGTACTCGGCAACCAGCCCGACCCGATTGAAGCAGCGCTGGCAAGTTACGGCATGCACCTTGGTATCGCGTTCCAGTTGATCGATGATGTACTGGATTACAGCGCCTCCCCGGAGGATACCGGCAAGAATCTCGGTGATGACCTGGCCGAGGGCAACCCGACTCTGCCCCTGATACACGCCATGTGCCAGGGCACACCGGAACAGGCCAGCATGATACGCAAGGCAATCGAAAACGGCGGACACGACAACATGTCGGCTGTATGCGCGACCATTGAATCGACCGGGGGCATCCCGTACACTGCCATGGCTGCACAGCGGGAAGCCAACCTGGCCATCACCGCACTTGAGCCATTGCCGGAATCCCCGTACAAGGAAGCGCTGTACAGCCTCGCGGAGTTTTCGGTTAACCGTAAATATTAACGGGCAGTAGCGCAGCCTGGTAGCGCACTTCGTTCGGGACGAAGGGGTCGGAGGTTCAAATCCTCTCTGCCCGACCATTATTTATTTCCCCGCCCTGCAGACCGCAACCGCTGCCCAGACAGTACCCGGAACAGACAGATACCCATGAGCGGCATTCCTCCCGGCGATGACCGGCGCGATCCGGACCGGATCGACCGCAGAAAGCATCCTGCCCTGTCAGGTCATCTTGAATTGCTGTCCCGGATGAGCGGACACCTGGCCGTCACCCTGAACATTGATGACACCATCCAGAAAGCGCTCGGACTGATTGTCCACTTTGTAAAGGCCGAGGCGGGCTCGATGTTTCTCCTCGAGGACAATGCCACCCGCCTGAACTGCAAGGCAAGTGTCGGGCCGGTAAATATCAACGGGCTGGTGCTTGAAGCCGACGAAGGCATTATCGGCCAGTGTGTTACTGAAAATCGCAGCAGGATGGTTCGTAACGTCAGCGAAGATCCCGACTTTGACCAGTCCGTTGACGAGAGCACCGGTTTCCAGACCCGCTCGATACTCTGCGCACCGATGAACGCACAGGATACCCGCATCGGGGCCATCGAACTGATCAACAAGCAAGGCAGTGACGGCCTGTTTTCCGAACCCGACTTGCTGATGCTGCAGACCCTGGCAACCGCTGCTGCCCTGGCGATCCGGAACGCCCGTATGGCGGAGAAACTGGTCGCACAGGAACGGGTCAACCGGGAAATCGAACTCGCTATTGAAATGCAGCGCAGCCTGCTTCCAAAACCACGCGCCACCACCTTCCCGGTCTGCGGCATCAACCTGCCGGCACACGAGATGTCCGGTGATTTCTACGATTATTTTGAGCTGGAAGACGGCCGTATCTGTTTCAGTCTCGGGGATGTGTCCGGCAAGGGTATGGATGCAGCCCTGTTAATGTCGAAAACAGCCAGCCTGTTCCATTGTCTGGGCAAGTCCATTCACGAACCGGGTGTCCTGCTGGCAACCATCAACAAGGAACTCTGCGAAACTGCATTCAATGGCATGTTCGTCACCATGGTCTGCGGAATTTTCAACCCGGAAACCGGCGCAACAATACTGGCCAATGCCGGGCATGAGCCGCCCCTGCTGCATGCAACCGACGGCAGTTTCAGGGCCTTCCCGGCCAGCTCTCCACCGCTGGGTATTTTACCGCTGGAGGCCGGCATTGACGGTATTATTGATGAATCATTCCGGCTCGATGGCGGCACACTGTATGTCTTCACTGACGGGGTAACCGAAGGCACGCTCGGCAATGGCAGGTGTCTTGAGGTGGAAGGCTTCAGGGATATAATCAGTGCACATGCAAACGCGCCGGCGGCCGGGCGTATCAGCGCTGTCATCGATCGCCTCCGAGAGAGCAGCCAGCAGCGTCATGACGATATCACCTTGCTGGCAATTGACGATAATGCCAACAGGCCACACCGGATGTCTGCGGATAATCCTGCGAAACTGCTGGCCAGGCTGAAGTTCAGGGCACACGCCGAAGAGCTGCAGCACGTGCGGGAAGCGGTACGCACTGCCTGTGAGCAAAGCGGCTGTAGCCCGGCACTGGCCCAGGATCTGGTAATTGCAGTTGGCGAGGCTGCCCAGAATATCGTCCGGCATGCATACCGGGGCGTTGACCCCGGCGAGGCCGTACTGGAAATTTTCCTGGAAAACGGCATACTTGAATTCAGGCTGCTCGACTCCGCCCCGCCGGTGGAACAGGGGAAGGTGCAGCCGGTCTGGCCGGAAGATCTGAAACCGGGCGGTCTGGGTGTGTGCCTGATACACGACATCATGGACGAGGTGGAATATCTGGACACCCCTTCAGGCAATGGGAACATCCTGCGTATGGCAAAATTTATCGAGAGTGATAAAAATGGAACATGACGTTACGGTAAGGAAAGGGACGACTGTCGTTGCTCTCAAGGGCGAGATTGATCTGGACAACTCGCCTGCCGCGCGCAAGCTTCTCCTCGACAGCATTAATGATGCCAGCCGGGTGCTTATCGACCTGTCCGGTGTCACCTATATCGACAGCTCCGGTGTGGCATCCCTGGTAGAGGCGTTACAGGTATCCAAGAAGAACGGTACCGGTTTTGCGCTGGCAGCCGCCAGCGAACCTACCAGGCGCGTGCTGGAACTTGCCCGCCTTGACAAGGTATTCACAATTCACGACACAGTAGATGCTGGCCTGACCGGCTGATCCGGATTATTCTTCCACAGTCGCCAAATGCGCTATCATCCCCGTCAGGCATAACGACAAACACAAACCTGACAATCCCCTGAAGCATGCGTGGCATGATCGAGAAAACCGGCCGGGAGTTTCTGTATCTGCTTGAAACCATTGGCAGAATGGGAATTTTTTTCACCACAACCCTGGGCAATATCCTGAGGCCGCCGTACCACCCCTACCCGGTCATCAGGCAGGTCTATCTTATCGGCTCGCGCTCGGTCATCGTCATACTGGTCACCGGACTGTTCACCGGCCTGGTGCTGGGCCTGCAGGGTTACCACAACCTGAAACAATTCGGCTCCGAGGAATTACTCGGGTCGGCCGTCGCACTGAGCCTGATCCAGGAACTCGGCCCGGTACTGACCGCCCTGATGGTCATCGGCCGGGCCGGTTCGGCCATATGTGCAGAAATCGGCATCATGCGCAATTCGGAGCAAATCGATGCGCTGGAGTGCATGGCCATTGACCCGTACAAGTATCTCATCGCACCCAAATTCATCGCTGCACTCATTTCACTGCCGGTATTGACCTTTATATTCAACATCGTGGGAATACTCGGCGGCTATCTGGCGGGTGTGGTCCTGCTGGGGGTTGCGGAAGGTGCCTATTTTCAGGGCATGTATGACAGTGTCGTCTGGGCTGACATTCGTCTGTGCCTGATCAAGTCCCTGATCTTCGGGCTGCTGATCGTCTGGATAGCGACTTTCAAGGGGTATTTTCTGCATCTGGACCGCAGCGGCGTTTTCGGTGCCGAGGGTGTCAGTCGTATCACCACCGATGCGGTGGTACTGGCATCGGTTACGATACTGGTCTGGGACTACCTGATCGGCTCCCTGATTCTTTCATAGATAATTACGGTACTGGTACAAAAGGGATAACACGGAGTCAACCATGAAGAAAATGAACCTGGAAATGATTGTCGGCCTGTTCCTCCTGGCGGGTTTTGCCAGCTTCTCATGGATTGCGATAAAAATGGGTGACATCAAATTTTTCATGGAAGATTCCTATCCGGTCACCGCGCGCTTCGTTTCAATCAGCGGGCTCAAGGAGGGCGCAGTTGTGGAACTTGCCGGGGTCAAGGTCGGCAAGGTGTCCAGTATCAGTCTGGATAGTTCTGAATACGAGGCCGTTGTCAAACTCAACATCTCCGATCAGGTCCAGCTCCAGGATGACAGTATCGCATCGATACGGACTTCAGGCATTATTGGCGATCGTTATATCAAGCTCACACCCGGGGGTTCGGAAGAGTTCCTGACCCCGGGCGGTGAAATCGTGGAAACCGAGTCCTCCATCAGCCTGGAAGAACTGGTCAGCAAGTACATCTTCGACAGTAAATAGCCACCGGTAACGGAATACCAATGAACAGACTGTTTGTCCTGCTGATGCTGCTCGCATGTCCGCTGCTGGCATCGGGAGAGGAACCGGTGCCGGCTCCTGCCGAAACTGTCGAAGCAAGCGGGGATGATGAAGACTTCAGCGATGATGATGCATTTCTGTATGAAGAAGATGACGAGATATTTATATCCGACCCACTGGAACCACTGAACCGCGGAATCTTCTGGTTTAATGACAAGCTTTATTTCTACCTGTTCAAGCCCGTTGCCCGCGGCTATCGCTGGGCCGTTCCGGAGCCCTGGAGAATATCGGTTCAGAATGTTTTTTCGAATCTGACGACACCCGTACGGTTTGTCAATGCCGGCCTGCAGGGAAAATTCGGGGACGCCGGCAACGAGTTAACCCGTTTTGCCGTCAATACCACCCTCGGCATCGGCGGACTGTTCGATACTGCCAAGGACCACTTCGACATCAGGAAAAAAGACGAGGACACCGGCCAGACCCTGGGGTATTACGGCGTCGGTACGGGATGGTACCTGGTACTGCCGTTGCTTGGCCCCTCGAATGTCAGGGATGCGGTTGGCCTGCTTGCCGATTCCAGGCTGAACCTGCTGTACTATCTCACAGAAGGCCGGACCTACTGGGCACTCGTTGCGTATGACAAGGTCAACTACCTGTCCCTTGACAAGGACACCTACGAGGGCATCAAGCGGGACGCCCTTGATCCCTACCTGTTTATCCGCGATGCCTTTGTACAGTATCGACAGAACAAGATCGAGAACTAGTCCGGTAATCGTAAACGAACCAGGGGAAACACCATGCTGAAACGTATACCACTCATCCTTATGCTTGGCTGTGTACTGTTATTTACAGCCCAGGTCCATGCCGGACAGTCGCCAATACTGGCCGTACAGACCGCGGTTGATGCCATTATCGGTTTATTGAAAGATGAAGCTCTCGACACGGAACAACGGCGCTCGAAAATGCGCGCGATCATCAGCGGGCGTTTCGATTTTCGTGCCATGTCACAACGAACGCTCGCCACCAACTGGAAAAAGGCCAGCAAAGAGGAGCAACAGCAATTTGTCGGCCTGTTTGGCCGGCTCATCCAGAACAGCTACATCGGAAAAGTCGAGGCCTATACCAGCGAGACGGTTGAATATTCCGGGGAAAAGATCAAGGGCAAGCGCGCTGTCGTAAACACGCTGATCATTACCAGCAGCGCCGAGATCCCGGTCAACTACAAGCTGTACCTTAAAAAAGATGAATGGCGGGTCTATGACGTCATTATCGAAGGTATCAGCCTGATCAGCAGCTATCGCAGCACCTACCAGGAAATTGTGAAGAAAGACGGCTTCCCCGGCCTGTTTGTCAAAATGGAGGAGAAGCTGAAGGAACTGGAAAACCAGCCTGCCGAACCTTCAGCCCAGGGAACCTCTGATCTATTCGTCATTGCGAGAAGCGGAGTGATGAAGCAATCTCCAACCGGCTGATTCCATTGCATGAGATTGCTGCGCTGCGCTCGCA
>QIFB01000087.1 GCA_003230545.1 Gammaproteobacteria bacterium
TCCTGTCTTCCGATACATCAATAACGAGGACACGCCTGTCGTGATGGACCTGCGTGGCAGCCAGGCCGATGCCCGGTGCTGCGTACATGGTTTCGAGCATATTGTCGATCAGCGTGCGGATCTCGTCGTCAACCTGTGCCACAGGCTGCGCAACGGTGCGCAGACGCGGGTCGGGATAGTAGATAATTTCCAGGAGTGCCATGTGAAAGCCGTCACAATTAAAGCCAGAGTTATCCAATATACTTTATCATATCCTGCTGTTAGCGGCTTGCCGGGCATGACAAAAGGTTTTGTTCTATGTGGATTTTCCGCTAAACTCCCGACTGATCCGCAACTGCCAGCCACGACAGCTGACTCACCATGCGCACGGTGGACGGGTAATGAGACAAACCGACGTTAAAGGAATGCTTATGTCAATCAAGAAACTGTTCGGAATGGTCTGCGCTGCGCTGCTTGCCGGTTCTCTCTACGCCGCGGACGTTGTCCTCAACCCCGACCACCCGGATCGCTATATTGTCGTCAAGGGTGATACGCTGTGGGACATCTCTACCATGTTTTTACGCGATCCTTGGCTATGGCCGGAAATCTGGTATGTGAATCCACAGATTGCCAACCCGCACCTGATCTACCCGGGTGACATCCTCACACTGGTTTACGTTGATGGAAAACCGCAACTGCGCCTGCAGCGCGGGCGTGATGCCAGGCTGTCGCCGCAGATCCGGGTAGAGAGCCTGGAAAGCGCCATCCCGACCATACCGATAGA
This sequence comes from Gammaproteobacteria bacterium, assembly GCA_003230545.1. Lineage (GTDB taxonomy): Bacteria > Pseudomonadota > Gammaproteobacteria > UBA9214 > UBA9214 > SZUA-186. Next base: position 764 of record QIFB01000087.1, read on the forward strand.
TGCCATCAAGCAGTTCCTTACCAAGCCGCTGGTGGTCAGCGAGAAAGACCTGGAAATTGCACCCTACATTGTCGCCAGTGCCGATGAGCACGTCGTCACCGGTGCCGGTGACCGTGTTTATGCGCGCCGCATCGAGGGAACCGATGTTGGCCTGTTCGATATTTTCAAACCAGGTGGGCCGTATATCGACCCGGATACCAACGAAGTGCTGGGCTATGAAGCCATTTATGTGGGCCAGGGCGCCGTGCAGAACTTTGGCGATCCAGCCACCCTGTTGCTGACCAAAACGGACCGCGAGGCACGCGTCGGTGACCGGCTCTGGCCGGCATCCAGGGAAGACCCGATCACGCATTTCACACCGCATGCACCGGCTCCCGGCACGGAAGGCCGGATCATCGCGGTGCTGGGCGGGGTCACCCAGATCGGTCAATTTGACGTGGTGGCCATCAACCGTGGCAGCACCGATGGCATGGAAACCGGCCACATACTGAGAATTTTCCAGGCCGGTGAAATTACTCGTGATAATGTCAGCGGCAAGCGCGGTGACACGGTAAGACTGCCGGATGAGGATGCCGGCATGCTGATGGTCTTCCGAACCTTTGATCGCATCAGTTTTTGCCTGGTCATGAAGGCAGCCCGGGCCATGCACATAAATGATTTTGTCAGGGCGCCATAGGAAGGCTGCTCACAATCTGACCCAGGGAAGGGGACACGATGACTGCAACAAGACCGCCACAAACCGGTCCGGGTGACTAGCCACCATGGTGGCATCACCGGAACCTGACCGTACCGACACTCTCACAGACTGGCTTGTCCTGACCCGCGTCCCGGGTGTTGGCAGTGTCACCCTGCAACGCTTGCTGGATACGTTTGCCGGGGCACGCGAAATTCTGAATGCAGCAGACGGACAATTACGCAGCTGTGGCCTGAATGCACCGGCCATCGCCGCACTGAAACAGCCTGACCAGGCCGCCATCGACCGGGATCTTGAGTGGTGTGCGCAGGACAACAACCGCATCATCACCTGCCGGGACCCGGAATATCCTCCCCTGCTGCTGGAAATACCCGGCCCGCCACCACTGCTGTATGTACACGGCAATGTCGATGTGTTGTGCAGGATGCAGCTGGCCATGGTGGGCAGCCGCAATCCCACACCGGGCGGTGTGCGTACCGCAACCGACTTCGCGGCACACCTGGCGCGCGCCGGACTGGTGATTACCAGCGGGCTGGCACTCGGAATTGATGCCGCCAGTCATATCGGTGCGCTGGAGGCCGGGCAGCCAACCATTGCCGTCATGGGTACCGGCCTGGACCGCGTCTATCCCGGCAGCCACCGGGAGCTCGCCCACCGGATTGCCGAACAGGGTGCGCTGGTGTCCGAATTCCCGGTGGGCTCACAGCCACGACCGGAAAATTTCCCGCGCCGCAACCGCATTATCAGCGGGCTGAGCCTGGGCACGCTGGTGGTGGAGGCGGCCCCGCGCTCCGGCTCACTGATCAGTGCCCGCTGTGCGGCGGACCAGGGGCGTGAGGTGTTTGCGATACCCGGCTCGATTCACAACCCGCTGGCGCGTGGCTGTCATGCCCTGATCCGCCAGGGCGCCAAGCTGGTCGAAACCGCCGGGGATGTGGTCGATGAACTGGGCGCACTGGCACTCGCCGGTACCCTGCAGGAGGTCGCCGGCCCGGCCGCCATTGAGGCGCCAATACTTGATCCGGAGTACGCCACACTGCTCGATGCCATCGGTTTTGACCCGGTACCGGTGGATGTGCTGGTGGCAACGTGCGGATTGACGCCGGCTGAAGTTTCCTCCATGCTCCTGCAGCTGGAATTGCGGGGAATCGTTGCCTCCAGCCCGGGAGGGCTATATAACCGGCTGAAATAGAAGGATTATCTATGAAAGAAAACGTTTTCGACGTGCTGATGTATCTGTTTGAAAACTATTATATGGATGAAGAAAACCCGGTCACACCGGACCGCGAATCCGTACAGCAGGAACTCCACAATGCCGGCTTCCCTGCGCCCGAAATCGAGCAGGCATTCAACTGGCTGGAAGACCTGGCCACCGGCACACCGCCTCCCATGATGCAGGCCGAACATTCGCTACGGCTGTTTTCGCGCCAGGAAACCGTGCGCCTCGATACCGAGTGCCAGGGACTGCTGTTGTTCCTCGAGCAGATGGGTGTGCTGAATCCCGTCAGCCGGGAGCGCGTCATTGACCGTGCCATGGCACTGGAAAATGATGATTTCGACATCGACCAGCTGAAATGGGTCGTCCTGATGGTGCTGTTTAACCAGCCGGGCGAAGAGGCCGCCTACACCTGGCTGGAAGACATGGTATTTGAAAACATGACCAACAGCCTCCACTAGTCCAGCCCCAGGGCCGGCTGGTATGCCTGTCTATACGTACATCTATGAGTAAAAACCTCGTCATCGTTGAATCGCCCGCCAAGGCGAAAACCATCAAGAAGTACCTTGGCAAGGGCTATGAGGTGATGGCGTCCTATGGCCATGTCCGGGACCTGGTGCCGAAAGAGGGCGCCGTCGACCCCGACAACAACTTCGCCATGAAATACCAGCTCATCGAGCGCAACTCGAAACACGTCGACAGCATCGTCAAGGCGATAAAAAAAGCCGATGTCCTCTACCTCGCTACTGACCCGGACCGCGAAGGTGAAGCCATTTCCTGGCACCTGGTCGAATTACTCAAGGATAGAAAGGTACTCAAGGAAAAGCCCGTACACCGGGTCGCCTTCAACGAGATCACCAAGCGTGCCGTGAACGAGGCCATCGAGAATTCGCGCGAGCTGTCTACCGAGCTGATCAATGCCCAGCAGGCCCGCCGCGCACTGGATTATCTGGTGGGTTTCAAGCTGTCGCCGCTGTTATGGAAAAAAATCCGTCGCGGCCTGTCTGCCGGACGCGTGCAAAGCCCCGCGCTGCGAATGATCGTGGAACGCGAGATCGAGATCGAGAATTTCAAGCCGCGCGAATACTGGACCCTGGAGGGTGACCTCAGCCACCAGAAGACCGATTTTGTCGCCCGGCTCACCCACCTGCACGATGAAAAGCAGAAGCAGTTCTCGATTACCGATGCCGACAGCGCCGGCAAGGCCCGGGAAGAACTGCTGGCGGCGGCCAATGGCAAACTCACCGTCGAAAACGTCGAGAAGAAACAGCGCCGGCGCAACCCGGCCGCCCCGTTTACCACCTCGACACTGCAGCAGGAGGCCTCCCGCAAGCTTGGGTTCACCGCCAGCCGCACCATGCGCATTGCCCAGCAGCTTTACGAAGGTATGGACATCGGCGGCGAGGCCGTCGGCCTGATCACCTACATGCGTACTGACTCGGTCAACCTTGCCCAGGATGCCATCGATGAACTGCGCGCCTTCATCCCGGAACGCTTCGGCAAGTCAGCATTGCCCGACGAACCGCCCACCTACAAGACCAAGGCAAAGAATGCCCAGGAAGCACACGAGGCCATCCGTCCAACCTCGGTACTGCATGTACCGGACGACATCAAGCAGCACCTGAGCGCGGAACAGCTCAAGCTCTACAGCCTGATCTGGAAACGCACCATCGCCTGCCAGATGATCCATGCCACCATCAATACGGTCAGCGTGGACTTCACCTGCGGCACCGGCAACCGCCTGCGTGCCACCGGCTCGACCGTGGTCGACCCGGGCTTCATGGCGGTGTACCTGGAAGGCGAGGATGACAAGAAGGGCGATGGTGACGAGAAACTCCTGCCGCCGCTGGAAGTCGGCGACAGCTGCACACTGAAGGACATCCGTGCCGACCAGCACTTTACCGAACCGCCACCGCGCTACTCCGAGGCCAGCCTGGTGAAGACGCTGGAGGAATACGGCATTGGCCGGCCATCGACCTACGCCACCATCATCTCGACACTGCAGGCGCGTGACTACGTGATCCTGGAGAAGAAACGCTTTTACCCGACGGATGTCGGGCGTGTGGTGATCGAATTCCTGACAGACAACTTCACCTCCTACGTCGACTACGACTTTACCGCGGAACTCGAGGATGAGCTGGATGCCGTGTCGCGTGGTGAAAAGGACTGGATCCCGGTCATGAACGAGTTCTGGAAACCGTTCAAGCAACTGATTGCCAAGGAATACAGCCGTCCATACCCCAAGCCCATTGACGAGAACTGCCCGGACTGCGGCAAGCAGCTGCAGATGAGCCTCGGCAAGGGGGGCTTTTTCATCGGCTGTTCCGGTTACCCGGACTGCAAGTACACCCGCAATGTTGGCGAAGACCGCGACAGCGCGGAACCGGAGATCGTGGAAGGCCGCAGCTGCCCGAAATGCGATTCGCAGCTGATCGTCCGCAACGGTCGTTATGGAAAATTCATCGGTTGCAGCAGTTACCCGGACTGCAAACATATCGAGCCGCTGGAAAAACCGGAGGACACCGAGGTGCGCTGCCCGCAATGCCACAAGGGCAACATCCTCAAGCGCAAATCCCGCCGCGGCAAGATCTTCTATTCCTGCGAACGCTACCCGGACTGCGACTACGCACTCTGGAACCTGCCGCTTGCCGAGCCCTGCCCGAAATGTTGCTGGCCGATCACCAGCATCAAGACCACCAAGCGTTCCGGCACCCAGCGCGTGTGTCCGCAACAGGACTGCAAGTTCATCGAGCCCTGGGATGAACCTGTGGCGGCAGTGGGCAAGGAAGCCAGTTAACACCTGGCTTGTGAAGAGACAGGTAGCCCGGATGGAGTGCAAAATCCGGGATTTGACAGCCAATCTCCCCCGGATTTCGGCCTTCGGCCTGCATCCGGGCTACATTCTGCATGACCGTACTACAGGTAGCCATCAATGAGCTGGCACATTCGTGAAGCCACCCGTCACATGGCAACGGGTGGTGTAATCGCCTACCCGACCGAAACCGTCTATGGCCTGGGATGTGACCCGTTCAACGGCGCTGCCGTGCTGCACCTGCTGGATCTCAAACACCGGAATATCGACCACGGGGTCATCCTGATCGCCAGCGACATCGCGCAGCTGGAACCCCTGTTACTGCCACTGACACCCGCCGCCCGCAAACGGGTAGCTGCAAAACAGACAGAACCGGTGACCTGGGTCCTGCCATGCGCGCCGGAAATCCCGGTCTGGCTGCGCGGCCGGCACAGCACGCTCGCGGTACGTGTTACTGCACATCCGCTTGCTACCGCATTATGTGATGAATGGAACGGGCCACTGGTCTCCACCAGCGCCAATCTCCACGGCCATCGGCCCGCAACCAGCGCGCTGCAAATCCGTAACGCCTTCAGCGAAGGCCTGGACTACGTCCTGCACGGCGACTGCTGCACCGGGTATGCCAGTACCATCCGCGACGGCCGCACGGGTAAAATCCTGCGTTAACCGGATACAGCGCCGCAATCAATTTCCAATGACCCACAAAGCGATTGGTACACAGCAGATCGAGCAGGTACGCAGCTACCTGCTGGACCTTCAGGACAAGATCTGCAGCGCCATTGAAACCGCCGACGGCAAACAGTCGTTCCGCGAGGATAGCTGGTCGCGGGATGCCGGTGGTGGCGGGCGTTCACGGGTCATGGAAGCGGGCGCCGTGTTCGAGAAGGCCGGCATCAATTTCTCGCATGTGTTCGGTGACGCGCTGCCACCGTCCGCCACGGCGTCCCGGCCAGAACTGGCGGGCCGGACATTCCAGGCCATGGGTGTCTCGCTGGTCCTCCACCCGCACAATCCCTACGTGCCAACAACGCACGCCAACGTACGCTTTTTCATTGCCGAGAAAGAGGGCGCCGAACCGGTGTGGTGGTTTGGTGGCGGCTTCGACCTGACCCCGTATTACGGCTTCGAGGAAGACGCCGTGCACTGGCACCGGCTGGCAAGGGAAGCCTGCACACCGTTCGGCGACAAAGTCTACCCGGAGTACAAAAAATGGTGCGATGACTACTTCTACCTCAAACACCGCGAGGAACCACGCGGCATCGGCGGCCTGTTTTTCGATGACCTGAACACGGGTGGTTTCGAGCGCTGCTGTTCCCTGATGATCAGCGTCGGCAATCACTTCCTGCCGG
>QIFB01000108.1 GCA_003230545.1 Gammaproteobacteria bacterium
TGTTCGGTGATGACGGCGTCAGCACCTTCCCGGCCACGATCACCAGCGGCGGCAGCGCCACCGACAGCGGTGGCACACTCTACAATTTCCCGCCGGGGGGTTACCGCTTCCCGTTCATGGCGCCCGGCAGTTACCGGATCGAGGTCAGTTCGACGGTATACGATACCCCATCGACGCGCACTATCGCCGAGCTGCAGACCCTGCCGAATGCGCCGTTTGCACTCGATCCACAGGCCTCCTTTGCCCAGAATTTCGTGCTGGTCGCCGGACCTCCGGTGAATATCGATGTTCCGGTCGATACAATTCCAAGCGACCTGTTTCTCAGCAAGACGGCGGCACTGGATCGTGCAGCGATCGGTGATTTCATACAGTACAACCTGGAGCTGACCAATAACCAGAGTACGGTCACCGCCGGCAACACCGTGATCAGGGATATCCTGCCGGTCGGTTTCCGGTACCAGAAAGGATCCGTGCGCCAGGACGGATCCTCCGGGTCGGAACCGGAGGTATCCGGTGACGGGCGCCGCCTGACATTCAGTCTGGGCAACCTGGCCGCGGGGCAGAGCGTGCGGCTGAGTTATGTGCTGGAGGTGACCGCCGGGACACAGATGGGTGATGCAGTCAACAAGGCGACAGCCAGCGATGCTGCCGGGACAGTGTCCAACACGGCGAAGGCCATTGTCTTCGTTGAAGACGATCTGATCAGCAGCCGCAGTTTTATTCTCGGCCGTGTCATACAGGGCAACTGCGAGGTCGCGGGGCCGACCGAGGGAACCTTGCAGCTGCGCATGCAAAGCGCCAGCGAAGCGCGCGGACTGGGGCAGGCGCTGACGGTCACCGGGGCAAACCTCGCCGGCCAGCAACTGGCGCTGGCCGTTGAACTGCCGGGCGTGCTGCAATACGAACACGGCAGTGTACGCATCAACGGCGCACCGGCTGCAGACCCCGAGACCAGGGAAGGTGCGCTCTGGTTCACCCTGCCTGGAACCGACGCAGCGATCAGCCACACCATCGAGTACCGGCTGACACCGCACAACACGGACGCAGGTGATTTCACCGTCCGCGCACGTGCCTTCACCCGTGACCAGGATGACCTGCAGCAGTCCACGGCCTGGGCGATCAATACGATCGAACGCCCCGAAAACAGAGAATACTTCACCGTCTCCAGGGATGACAGCGGTGAACTCACCACGCGCATCCTCAATTCCCGGCGCTACAACAATGAGCCGACCGTCGGCACCGACCTTGACGGTGTAGCCGGTGTCCGGCTGATACTGGAAGACGGTCGCTACGTGATCACCGATGAAAAGGGCCTGTACCATTTCGAAGGGCTGGAGCCTGGCACCCACGTAGTGCAGATCGATCCGGACAGTATTCCCGCACATCTGGAAGTCTTCGAATGCGAGCAGAACACCCGCTTTGCCGGTGATGCCTACTCGCAATTTGCCGACCTTCGGGGTGGCCTGATCTGGCGCAGTGATTTCTATGTACGCGAGAAGGCGCCGCTCATGGGCAATATCGGTATCGGTCTGGCGAGCAGCCTGGACGTCGATACGATCGAATACCGGGTGACGGTTGCCGGTGATACTCATGAATACCGGAATCTGCGTACACGTGTCATGCTGGCCGAGGGACTGGAGTACGCGCCCGGAAGCAGCCGCCTGGATGATGCCGCAATTTCCGACCCGGACATCAATGCAAACGTCCTTACTTTCAATCTCGGTGATCGCAGTGCTGCGGACTGGAGCGAACAGCTGACGTTCAGGACAGCGGCTACACCGGCGGGACAGGGTGAGTTGTTAACGCAGGCGGTCCTTTCCTTCGACACCGTGGATGAGAAAAACCGCCGTACCCGACCGGCGGTCAACAGTCTGCGGCACCAGCATGGCAGCAACGCCCTGCAGCGCTACGAATACCAGGCCCGTTTCGACTCGTTGCAGAGTAGCCTGCAGCCACAACAGCGCACGGCGCTGACGCTGTTCATCAACGGGCTGGTGGACAAGGGGATCGACCGTGTCACACTGATCGACAACGCCGGGATCAGCGGCCATGCCGACAACCTGCCAATTGCGGAACGCAGCCGCCATCTCTTCAAGGACAACCAGGCCCTGTCGCTGGCCCGCGCCGCAACAGTCGGCCGGCTCGTACGCGATATCCTTGATCTGAAAGAGCAGCAGGTCATTATCGCCGGCAAGGGCCAGACCCAACCCGTCGCTGATAACAATACAGAGGCTGGACGCGCGCACAACCGCCGCGCCGAACTGGTGATTACCCTCTCTGATGAGCAATCGGATGCAGTCCTGGCAACAGGCCATGCTGACAGCGGCATGCAGACAGTGACGATCAGCAAGACACGCAAAGCGGCTTCCAGTGAGCAGCAGACAGGCATTACGCTGCCAGTTGACGGCGAGACCGTCGAGTACGACAGGGACTGGCTGGATACGGCCGCACCGGGACTGGAATGGCTGTCCCCTGCCACTGATTACATTCCGGAGATTCCGTCGATCCAGATCGCCATCAAGCATGATGCGGCACACCGGCTGGAACTGGTTCTGAACGGCAAACCGGTCGACCCGATCAACTTTGACGGCATGACGCGGAGTACCGATAAACAGCGCTCGATCACCCGCTGGCGCGGTGTCGACCTCAAGGTCGGTGACAACCGCTTCGAGGTGACCGCCTACGACAAGGCAGGCAGCGTGACCGGCACACAGTCACAGGTCATTCATTTTTCCGGGATGCCGGTAAGGGCGGAATTTGTTGAACAATACTCGCAGCTGCAGGCCAACGGCATCACACCGGTTGTGGTTGCCGTCCGCTTTTATGACCGCTGGGGGAAACCGGTACGCAAGGGCGTCATCGGCAAGTACCGGCTGAATCCGCCATATGTCGCCACCCGGACCGTGGAGGCACTCAGGAAGCAGCCACTGTCCGGGACCGTACAGGGAGAAACCACGTACCGGATTGACAGTAATGGCATTGCACTGATCGGGATCGAGCCAACGACCCGCTCCGGCAAGGCAGCGCTGACCTTCGAATTCAATGACAACACGGCACGGATACCGTCCATCAAGCGGCTCGCCAATATCACCAAACAACAGGAGCAGGAAATCAGCGTGTGGCTGAAAGGCACTGCACGAGACTGGATCCTGGTCGGCCTTGCCGAGGGTACCGCCGGGTATAACACGGTATCGGGCAACCAGACGACGCTGGATGACAGCAATACCGACGAGAATTATTACAAGGATGACAGGCTGGCGTTTTATGCCAAGGGCCGCATCAAGGGCGAGTGGCTGCTGACGCTGGCCTATGACTCCGAGAACCAGGCTGACGAGACCGATGACGAAAACAGCCTGTTCCAGACCATCAATCCGGACAAGTACTACACCCTGTATGGTGATGCGACCGAACAGTATTATGACGCGCCCAGCTCCGACCAGCTGTATGTACGCGTGGAACGCGGGAAATTCTACGCGATGTACGGTGACTTCAATACCGGGCTTACAGTGACCGATCTGACGCGCTACAGCCGCAGCATGACCGGCGTCAAGACGGAATATGAAGGAGAACACGCGGGATTCAATGCCTTTGCAGCGGAAATCGACGAGCTGTTCATCCGCGATGAAATTCAGGGCAATGGAACTTCCGGCCTGTACCGCCTGTCGGAGAAAAATATCGTCATCAACAGTGACAAGGTCACCATCGAGACCCGTGACCGGTTCCAGTCGCAGCAGGTACTGGAGAAACGCGAGCTGACCCGCTTCCTCGATTACAATATCGATACCCTGGATGGTACGCTGTATTTCAAACAGCCGGTACCAAGCAAGGACAGCAATTTTAACCCGATCTATATCGTCGTGGATTACGAGGTAACCGGAGCCAACGGCAACAAGATCACCGGCGGTGGTCGCGGTCATGTCAAACTACTGAATGACCGTCTCGAGATCGGTGTCACTGGTATCCACCAGGGTGATACCGGCACCGGTGGCGACCTGGGTGGTGTTGACCTGCGCTACAACGTTACCGACAATACCAGGCTGCGCGCCGAATTCGCCGGCAGTGATAGCGAAACCTCCGGTACCAATGAGTCCGGAAAAGCCTGGCTGGCGGAGCTCTATCACAACAGCGGGCGTGCCGATGCCCGGCTGTATTACCGCAAGCAGGAGGAAGACTTCGGGCTGGGCCAGCAGAACAACAGTGACTCGGGCACCAAGCGCTATGGAGCCGATGTCCGCTACCTGGTGACTGACAATCTGTATCTCAATGGCGAAACCTATCGTGACGAGGTGCTGACAACCAATGCGAAACGCGATGTAGCATCGGGCGGCGTTGAATACCGTTACTCGGGTTTCGTGCTGTCTACCGGACTGGCCTGGGCAAAAGACCGCATGGAGAACGGCGAGAAGAAAAAATCCACCCTGCTGACGGCGAATGCCAGCCGCGCCTTGTTCAATAATCGCCTGAACGTGCATGCGGGGACCGAGTTCGCAATGGGTGATGACGACAATGTCGACTACCCGACACGCTATGTCGTCGGCGGTGACTACCGCTTACACCCGAATATCGAACTGTTCGCCGAGCAGGAATTTACCAGTGGCGAACAGTATGACAGTAATACCAGCCGCGTCGGTTTCCGCAGCACCCCGTGGAACATGGCAACCGTCAATTCATCGCTGGAGCAGAAGGTCACGGAAAACGGCCTGCGCCTGTTCTCGAACCTCGGCCTGAAGCAGGGCTTCCAGGTCAACGAGCATTTGCTGGTTGATTTCGGCATCGACCGCTCGCAAACTCTGAACGATTCCGGTGGAATTACACCATTCAATTCAGAAGTGCCGCTCAGCTCAGGCAGCGTGGACGGTGATTTCAATGCCGTATTTCTCGGCGGCAGCTATACCCGGGAACTCTGGTCCGCAACGTCGCGCGCTGAATATCGTGACAGTAAGGACAATAACCAGCACGGGTTGTTTGTTGGCCTGTACCGCCAGCATACCCCGGGCATGGGTATGTCCATGGCAGCCCAGCTGTTTGATGCAGATGCAAATTCCGGCAGTGACACCCGGTCTGCCGATGTCCGTTTCTCGCTGGCTTACCGCCCGGTCTCCAGCCACTGGATCGTACTGAACCGGCTGGACCTGAACTTCGAGGATACGGATGACAGCATTGCGTCCATTCGCAACCGGAAGATCATCAACAACCTCAACCTGAATTACCTGTATGACCGCAGTAACCAGCTGGCACTGCATCACGGCATCAAGTACGCGAATGTAACGACCGATGGCAAGGACTATAACGGCATTACCCAGGTGCTCGGTGCCGAATACCGGCATGATATCAACGCGCGCTGGGATGTCGGCATCCATGGTAATATCCTGCACAGCAGCAAGAGCAATGTTTACCGCTATTCAACCGGTCCGTCTGTGGGAATGAACCTGTTTCGCAATGTCTGGGTCAGTGTCGGCTACAATTTCACGGGATTCGAGGATGATGACTTCTCCTCTGCCGAGTACACGGCCAAGGGGCCCTTTACGAAATTCCGCTTCAAGTTCGGTACGCAGACGGTAAAAGAAATGGTTTCCTGGATGGACAGGTAATCCGTCAGTCCATCACACTTTCTGCCTGGTAAAACTTCCGATTACAGCTAGCAAGGCAAGCAGCAACCACCAGGCACCTGCCTGCAGTGGGTGTGATGCGGCTGGATTCAGGCTGCATCCACCGCCGCCTCCACCACCGCCACCGCCCGTATTTTTAGCCTCCACGGCCGGCGCACCCGGATCAATGATGACTCCATTGGCAGTCAGGTCAGAGTCTCCTCGTTTCCCGTCCACAAAGTACAACTCGACCACATTACCGTTAAATACCGCCCCGGTTTCACCGTCAAAATTGAAATCGTACCAGTGCGGTTCCGCATTATCCGGTGTTGGCCCGTATTTGAAGTATGCCTTCGGATCGACACCCGGCGGCAAATACAGCTTCACTACAGTGGCATCGCCGGGATTCAGTCCGGTCATCTCGAAGCCGAGGATGCCATGCGTCAGATTAAAACCTGCAAGGAATCCGGGGATGTTATCGGGCGTAAATAACCCGGCACCATTGGTAAAAGCAAGCGCCTCCAGTGACACGGCAGGGGCTGCCTCAACGGTGACGTACCTGTCATTGATATCCAGTAGTGATGCAACGTAGTCCTGGGTACTGTCAGCGATCCCGTCACTGTTGCCATCACCATTATTCGGGGCTGCATCTTCGATCTCATCTGCAATCCCATCCATGTCACCCGGCGCAATGACCGGGCCACCCGGAGATACCAGGATAGTTCCATCAACCTGCAGATCCGCATCACCCCGCTTGCCGTCGATATATTGCAAGGTAATCTGGTTCCCGTTGATTTCTGCACCGGTCTCGCCATCGAAAAGGAATTCGTACCAGTGCGGAGTAACATTGCCCGGTGTCGGGCCATAGGCGTAAAAGGTAGTGGGAACAATGTTCGCGGTGAAGGTGATTGATACGCTCACAGCGTCACCTGACGCAAGCCCGGTTAGCGTGGTACCAAATTGGTTTTCAAGGAAATTCAGGCTTTGAATAAAGGCATCCGGGCCCGTTGATGCCACAAAGGGCTTGCCCATGACATGCGAGTCCGACATCAGGACACCGGGCTGGGTTTCTACCATTGCAAAGGCGCCAGTGGTAGCCCTGAATGAAGCCACGTTCTGTTGCTGGCTGTCCGCAGTTCCATCGTTATTACTGTCCCCTCCGTTAGGTGAATCATCTTCCGAACGATCAACCACACCATCGCCGTCAGTATCCACGTCGATGTACTGCA
>QIFB01000091.1 GCA_003230545.1 Gammaproteobacteria bacterium
ACAGGACGCCAGTATCAGTGTTGTCCATAATGCCAAACCAGCCGTTGCTGGACGATTCTTCATCCCATGATTGCCGGTACATGCCGTCAGTATCGTCCACCTGAATAACCAAAGGGCCCGGGCGGAGGTGCAGTCATCCGGTTATATTCAGCAGGTGTCGGCACCCGTTCTTCCATCATGCCGGCAGGTCCGCGCCCCCAACCCTGTGAGAGTGCAGGTGGATACGCGCCGGGGCCAGGCATCCTGCTGCCGTAGCCATAGCCGTAACCCTGCGGCAGGTGTTGTGGCCGGTAATGATGCCGTGGTGGTAGCTGGCGTGCGGTCTGTGCCGGGCGTTGGGCTGGAATCGAGGGTTGTCCGGCAGCGGGTGGAGGTGCATTCATAAACCGCCCCATCATCCGGTCAGCCTGCTGGAGCGGCCGAGCCGGGAGCATCATGGGTGACTGGACGGTGTCTTCCTGTCCCGGGATGCGCGGGTCAAGGTTAATCCCCTGGTACGGTCCCGGTGGTGGCGGTGCCGATACGATCGCCCAGTCATCATTGTAGGCATATTCCTGCCCCGGGTCATCTGCATGCATCAAACTCGTGGTTAGCATAAGGATCAGAGTCAACGCCGGTGTTGCGAAAGAGTGTTTCATGATATCTGCCCTGTATGTTGCCTGGGTAATGCAGCTACAACAAGCTTAGCTCAGATCCTGCTTGAGTCTAATACCGCGCCGTTTCCGCACTACCCCGTTGTCTTCCTCTGCGTCCGCCTCATTTCCGGCCGCTGCTTCCTGCACATCTTCCACCCCGGCCTTTGCTGCCGGCTTATCCGGCTTCGGCTGTTCCCGCGGCGGCGGTGGGGTGCCGCCCTTTGCCTTCTTCGGCTGCTCCCGTGGCGGCGGCGGGGTGCCGCCCTTTGCCGTGCCTGGCACCTTGCGTGCTGGCGGTGGTGTTCCACCCCCGGGTGGCGTTTCGCGTGGCGGTGGCGGTGTCCCTCCGCCGTGCGGAGTTTCCCGCGGTGGTGGCGGCGGTGTCCCGCCTCCCGGTGGTGTCTGCCTGGGTGGTGGAGGGGTGCCACCACCCCCCTTGCCGAGTACGCCCTTCACGCCTATGCCAATCATGGTGAACATGGCACGGAAAATAAGAAACACCCAGCTGAATATGGCGAAGATGCCGGCCCACAGACGCATCAGCAAGGGCGTACCCGAGCCACCGCCCGCTGCAGCTGCTTCGCCTTCAATCCGTGAATACGCAGGATTGATAACCACTGTACCATCATCCGTTGTTTCAACATAAAACTGTTTTTTGGCGCTGATGCAACCGAGCGGGATAATCAGCAATGCCATCACGGTAGCAACACCTGCGCCAAACATCAGGCTGATGGCCATCCCGTTGAAGATCGGGTCGCCAATGATGGCAAAGGCGCCGGCCATTAGAGTCAACGAGGTAATAAAGATCGGTCGCATACGCAGTTCAGCACCCCTTAACGCTGCCTCGGTCACCTCTTTCCCCTTGGCAACCTCAAGCTTGACAAATTCCACAATCAGGATGGATTGCCGCACTATGATGCCACCCAGTGCAATCATGCCGATCATCGAGGTTGCGGTGAATTCGGCGCCCATGATCCAGTGGCCCGGGATAATACCCAGCAAGGTGACTGGTATCGGCGACATAATCAGTCCGGCAATCGCAAAATTCTTGAATTCCCAGACGATGAGACCATAGATAAGGATCATGGCGGCCATAAACGCTCCACCCATGTCACGGAAGGTCTCGTACGTCACCGTCCACTCACCAGTCCATTCAAAGGCCGACTGTGTATCATCGTTCGGTGCACCCAGCAGCGTCCATGGCATGGTTTCCATGGTCACGCCATCCGGGGTGGTGTATTCCTTGATCAGGTCCTCGACACCGAACATGCCGTAGATCGGTGCACCCAGCCGGCCTTCCATTTCACCGACAACGTATTCGACGCCGCGCAGGTCCTTGGTGTAGATGACGGGGTCTTCCTGGCCCTTCCTGAATTCACCCAGCTCTGACAGCGGGATGGTTTTGCCATCGGCGGTCGGAATTGGCAGATCGCCCAGACGCGTTACCTGCGAGCGTACGGCCAGCGGGATCTGCATGACAATATAGGTCGGCTCGAGAACAGTGCCACGCTTGATATCACCCAGCTTGTAGCCCCCCATGGCCATTGCCAGGCTGCCATTAATCGTGTCCACAGAAATCCCGCGGCGCACGGCCTTCTCGGTATCCACATTGAAGCGCCAGTATTCATACGGATCTGCCATGTAGTTATCGACATCCACGACATTCTCGACTTCTTCAAACATGCCGGTCATGTCCTGTGCCACCTGGCGTCGTGTTTCCGCGTCAGGTCCGTAGATTTCCGTCACCACGGTCTGCAGCACCGGCGGGCCGGGCGGCATCTCCACGACAGCAATACGTGCACCCATTCGCTCGGCAATCGGTGTCAGGATGGAACGTGCCTCGACGGCTATTTCGTGACTGCCCCGCTCACGTTCCTTTTTGTCGGTCAGCATGACCAGCAGGTCGCCTTCCCAGGCGCGCTGGCGCAGGTAGTAGTGACGGACCATGCCGTTAAAGTTGAATGGCTGGGCCGTACCGGCATAGGTCGTCACCGCGGTAACTTCTGGTATGGCCTTGACCGCTTCGGCCAGCCGCAGGGTCACGTTTGCCGTATCCGGCATGGCCGTGCCTTCCGGCATGTTCACAATCACCGAAAACTCGGGCTTGTTGTCAAACGGCAGCATCTTTACGGTCACCTGCTGTGTATAGAAGGTTGCACAGAATGCAGCGGTGACACCGATGATGCTGAACAGGAAGACAAGACCCAGCTTGCGGTTCCTGATCAGCGGCATAATGATCGGCCGGTAAAAACGGCTGATTCTTTCATGGGCACGCTTCTCTTTTTCTGCCGCCCGCTTCAGGGCCTCATGCCTGGGTGCCACCTTGACGGCAAGCCAGGGGGTAAACACAAACGCGGCAATCAGCGAGAAAAACATGGCCGATGCGCCAAGCACCGGGATTGGCCGCATGTACGGCCCCATCAGGCCACTTACCCAGCCCATCGGCAGCAGTGCCGCGATAATGGTAAAGGTAGCGAGAATTGTCGGGTTGCCGACCTCGCGTACTGCATCGATCGCAGTGGCGATACTGGTTTTGCCTTTTTCCAGCCAGTGCCTGAAGATATTCTCAACCACCACTGTCGCATCATCCACGAGGATGCCGATGGAAAAGATCAGGGCGAACAGGCTGACGCGGTCGATGGTGTAATCCACCATCATCGCCCACCAGATGGTGAGCAGGATTACCACTGGTATGATGGTGATCACCACAAAAGCCGCGCGCATGCCCAGACCGATCAGGCACAGGACGGAGACGATAATGGCCGCTTCGAGCATGGCGCCCAGCAGGTCATTGACCTTGTCATTGGCCGACTTGCCGTAATCGCGGGTAACTGTGATGTTGACATTGGACGGGATCAGGTCACCCTTCAGGGCTTCGACCTTGGCCAGGATCCGTTGGGCCACGACAACACCGTTGGTCCCCTCTTTTTTGGCAATGGCCACGGTCACAGCCGGGTCACCGTCAGATGCCGGGGTATCTCCCTGGTAGGCCGGACCGGTGAAAAATGCCACCATCTGTGAGGGGTCGGCAGGTTCCTGCGAAACCCGGGCCACATCACGGACATAGACCGGGGCACCGTGGCGAATGGCGATCACCAGCCGTTCAATTTCTCTTGCGTTGGTCAGAAACGAGCCGGTGCGTACCGAGAATGACAGACCACCGGATTCAACATCACCGGCAGTCCGCTCTGCATTGGCGGTCTTGATGGTCTGTGCAACCTGCTGCAGGCTGATGCCGTAACCGGACAGCCGTTCCGGCATCACTTCCACTTTCACCTGGTCTTCACGACCACCGACAATGAAACCCTTGCCCGCACCCTTCACCTCCCCCAGGCGTTGCAGCAGATCGAGAGAGAGCAGGCGCAAGGCGCCATCATCGACATCCCTGGACCAGAGTGTCAGGGTGACTACCGGAACATCGTCAACGCCGACCGGTTTGACCAGCGGCATCGAAACATCAGGAGGAATCTTGTCCATGTTGGACTGCAGCTTGTCATGCACCTTTACCAGCGATGCACCCATCTCCTCGCCCACCAGGAAACGGACGGTAACGATCGCCCTGCCACGTTCGGTTGCTGAATAGGTATGCCGGATACCGGGAATTTCCTGCAGGATGCGCTCCAGCGGTTCAGTGACCAGGCTGGCAACCTGCTCGGCAGAGGCGCCTGGATACTGGACAAAAACATCGATCATCGGAACCGATATCTGGGGATCTTCCTGCCGGGGAGTGAACATCAGCCCGATCAGGCCAAGCAGCAGCGCAACCACCAGGATCATGGGGGTTACCGGTGAGGTAATGAACAGCCGTGCTGTCCGGCCCGCGATGCCCAGTGAATGATGTTCTGCCGGTTTGGAAAAATCGCTTGTTTCTTCAGCCATGTGTAATGCCTTCTTCTTATGCTGTGATCAGTCAGTAGTTCCGGTTCAGAAAGCCCGTTCTGATGATTTCCGGCCTCCACCGGAGATGATCATCATGCATCGGGGCGCCTGATTTTCAGCGCCATTCCTTCGATCCGCTGGCGCCGCTGACTACGATGCGTTCGCCTGCCCGCAAACCGGACAGTATTGCTACTCCGTCTTCCCCTACTTCATCACCGGTCCTGACCAGGCGTAATTCCCGCTGGTTCTGTTCATTCATGATATATACGCCGGGCAGACTGCCGCGCCAGACCAGCGCGTTTCTGGGAACAACCGGAAGATCACGCACCTGCGCATTGATATCATTGATCATGACCTCGGCATACATACCGGCGCCTCCCGGTGCGCCCTGGGGCAGATCCAGTTTCACGGTAACGGTATGCCGGTCCGGATCAGCGATCGGGAAGATCTGGGCCACGCGTGCCTGTACGTTTACATTACCCACATCAAGCTTGGCCGGAACCACCATGCCTCTTTTGACACCCGGCATGAGCCTGGCGGGTACTTCCACCTTGATCTGCAGCCGGGATGTGTCGGCAAACATGATCAGCGGCATACCCGGCTGCACCGGATCACCCACCTCAACGAGTTTTCCGGTGATTACCCCGTTAAAAGGCGCAATGGATTTCGTGTCACGCAGTTTTGAATCGATTTCATCGATTTGCGAGCGCGCGGCAACCAGCTGGCTGCGCGCCTGGTCAACGCGGGTACCGTACTGGTACAGGTCGGCGTGGCGTTCATAACCGGGCGAGCCGGAACCCGACATGCTGTTCATCGGGTTACTGAAGTTGCGCATCATGGAGCCGAAACCGCCCATCATGTCGTTGGACTGACCGCCATAGGGGGAAACCATTTCCCGCGAATACTGTACGCCGGCATTACGCAGTGCTGCGTCTGCATTGGCTAAATTTGCAAAGGCTGCACGCCGTTTGGCGAGCAGATCATCATCGCTGATGGTTACCAGTACCGCCCCCGACTCAAAACTGTCTCCCTCTTCACCGGAGATACTTTCTATCCGGCCCGGCAACTGTGCAGACAGGGTGGCCTCCTTGTACGGGACCACGGTGCCACCAAGTGATACCGCACCTCCAACCGGGACACTTGGCACAGTAATGACTGAATCCTGTGAGGTTTCTGCACCGATGCCGGAACTGAAAAGGAAGGAAGACAAACAGGCTACAACAGTAAGTTTTCTGATTAACATCGGTTAATCCTCACACATGACTGAGGCAAATCGGTATTGGTAAAAGTACCGGCGCCATCCGTCCGGGACGGCGCCTTTTGCGATATACCATCCAGTCATTCAAGTTTAAGAACAGATTCCACAGACTTCTTAATGAACTTGCCTGTGGGTAAGTTTTTGCAGTTTGTTGTTCTAAACACCCTGATTATTATTTAATGCGGGTCTACGCCCGTCCCATCACAGCGAAACTCTTGATAAACGGACCAGCCATACGCGGATCCTTGATCATGGCGCCATAGTCACCGACGTTAAATTTCATTTTTCGCGAGGTATACGCCATACCCAGGCCCATCATGCCGGGTGGCTTGACAAGCCACTTGTTCCAGTCATCAAAACTGGCGCGGATATCCCAGTTCAATTCCTCGCCATCGTAAATGCCTGCTGAAACCGCCTTGCCGTTCTGAATATCGATGTAACCGCGCGGTGTATCTTCGCCATCAAAACCGTAGGCGATGATAGAGTTGAAATTGATTTTCGCCAGGGCATCGGACAGGGCCGGCTCGGCATTCCACTGCTCCATGAAATTGTTCATCCATTCTCCTGAAAAAAGATCTGCCATTTTTTTGTCTCCTCCAGTTGCCCAGAAAGGCCTAATCGGTCTCCTGCTAGTCAGACTCGTGACCCACGGAATTTATTCAAGAAAATTCAAATAAATAGATGAGTCTCCTTCACATCTATAAACATAGCAAAACGGCTGATTAAAATACAGTAATTACCGTACCCCGGCATAACGGACGATTTTCCCGGCATAGACTTTTGTCTATCTTGAGGGTCATTAATCGATCGCGACGTGGCTGTGGCCGGGATGCACTCACGAATTAAACTCCGCCGAAAATCTGTCGATATGTCTGACACGGTCCACGGCTGGGTAAAACAAGCAATAACTGATTGTTTTTATTCAATGTCCGGATATTTACCGTATTATAATTGTCAATATTTCTGACATTTAGCTACGCTTGGAATAACACGGGTATCCGCTATTCTATCCCAAGTG
>QIFB01000034.1 GCA_003230545.1 Gammaproteobacteria bacterium
GCCGCGAGACTCTGGCCAAGCAGCGCGAGCGCTTCGGCGTGATTTTCGTTGGCGGACAAAACTGTCCGACAGTGGATAACGGCCTGCCAGGGGTCGCCCTGCGCGCGGCATTGGCCGGCCAGCACCAGCAATTCATCCACCGGCACACCTTGTTGTGGTTTATTCATACTCGCCTTCCCGATTCCATTAGCATGAGTGTATCAATCTTTACTATCGCCAGTTATCCCGACTGTGTGACAAAAGCTACATATCACCATGGCCGATTGTGGTACTACTATTGCTATCTTTAACCTGGCCCGTTGGCCGTTGTGGGGGGTTTTCATGGGCATCAGTATCTGGCAACTAGTAATTATTCTGGCGATCGTTCTGGTCCTGTTTGGCGCCAAGCGCCTGCGTGGTGTCGGTTCCGACCTGGGCAGCGCCCTCAAAGGCTTCAAACAGGCCATGCGCGATGACACGCCGGTGCCTGACAGTATCCTCAGTCCCGCACCGGCAAAGCGCGAAGAATCAACGCGTACCTGAACAGCCTTTGCTGCCACCAGAGTCAGTTTAATGTTTGACGTCGGTTTCTGGGAATTGGCCCTGATCATGGTGGTCGCGCTGATGGTCATCGGCCCGGATAAACTCCCCGGCCTGGCCAGAACCACCGGACTGTGGGTCGGCAAGGCCCAAGCGGTGGTAAAGAGCGTCAAAGCCGACATCGACCGCGAACTGGCTGGCGAAGAACTAAAGAAATCGCTGAGCGGGAACGATGAGGAAACCCCCGACCTGTTTGCAGAAATCAACCAGATTGCCGAACAGGCCAAATGCAACTTCCATATGGATGCCTCGGGCAAGGTTCAGGTCCCGGAACCACCTTCCACACAAGCATCCAAAGAGACTGCTAAAAACTCCTAAGGCGGCGGCTTGACACCGCTCTTTTCCAGCATATAAACCACGGCTGCTTTGAGTTCAGCGTCACTGCAGTTCCCACAACCGCCGCGAGGCGGCATCAGCAGCTGTTTATAGCCTTCTATAGTGTGCTGCATAAGAACTTTCATACCTTGCTTTGCGCGCAGCCCCCATTCGATGTCATCCCCTGGCATCGGCGCACCCTGCGTGGTTTTGGCATGACAGGCCGCGCAACGGTAAGCGTACACCTGCTCACCACTGCGTGGTGGCCCGGTATAGGGCTCCGGCGGGCGGTTGATTTCATCACGGTAGCCCTGAGTACCTTCGAGCACCTTCGTTTTGGCAGTAGTTTCAGTAGCTGAAAATACGTTAGCCGCAAGGCCTGAAAGGATAACGGCGGCGAGTATTTTCCGGCATGCATTCATATCGGCCAACACCTCTACTTGCACCAGGACACATCAGGATCGACGCTGTCCGGACGTGCCAGCCCTTCTTCTATAAGTACTGCAGACAAGTTGCCCTTATCCGTCAGTATGGGAGAAGTCGCTTCCTCGTCGGCGCTGTTCTCCATGCGCATATCCTGGACATAGATCTTCTTCGCGTCAGCGAGAAAGTCTTGTGTGAAGCTCAATGCCCGGTGTGCAGCCTCTCTTTCGCAGTCATCAGATTGCGGCGTATCCTGAGCCACCACAATGCCGGGCAGCCTGATACCAACGGTGCGGAAGAAGCCTGTCGCGTCGGTATTAAAAGTGACCACAACCAGGTTGGGCGCTTCGACGCTAACCAGAGTCACCGGTCTCTTGCCCGGATAAGGTACGAACTCAGCAGCCAGGGTCAGTGTCGACAGGACCAGCGCCAGAGCACCCGCCAATACCCGCCAGCCACTCACTTTAAAATTATTTTTTTTTGACATCACATGTTCTCCTGTTTATTAATTTACCAAACCTTTCAAGCAAAGCTTAAGGAAGATCTGAATAATTCATCTCTCTTATTTTACCTCTATCCCGGATTGCCCCCTTTCCTTTTCAACCAGGCTGTCCAGCACATCAAGCATTTCCTCCTGGTTGCGCACAAAATAGGGTGCGGTTTTGAACTTGCCATTCACAATCACGGCAGGTACACCGCGCAAACCATATTTCACTGTCTTGATTCGTGCCTCATTAACCCTGGCCGCGATCTCCGGTGAAAGATAAAGGTCGAGCGCTTTCTGCCTGTCCACGCCCTGACTGGCAAAGAACTCGACCACGCTGTACTCGTTATAAATCTGCTTGCCGTCCTCGTGAATCGCCTTGAAAAGCGCTTCGTGCATCTGATCGGATTCTCCCAGCGCCTCGATGATATAAAAAGCGCGCGCCTGATCTGCCCAGGACGGCCCTATAATCGCCGGCATGCGGTGGAAATCGACATACAACTTGTCTTTCAGCCAGCGCTGTATTTTTGGCTCGAGCTCGTAACAGTGCGGACAGGCATAGAAAAACATTTCCACGACCTCGACCTTGTCTTTGTGATCGGTCAAAGGCATCGGCGGATCGATACGCTGATACTGTGAACCCTCTCTAAACCTGTCTGCCGATGCTTCAGCCAGTAGCGGCTGTCCGTAACCACACAGCATCAGGACAACCAGCATCAAACGGTAATACTGCATCATAACTCTTCCTCCAAACGCTTTGGTCTGTTCATTATTCTGTTTCGATACCATAAAAAGTACATGACCGGCAGTAATAACATGGACACCAGTGGTGCAGTCACCATACCGCCGACCATGGGTGCGGCGATACGCTGCATGATTTCCGAACCTGCGCCACTGCCCAGCATAATGGGCATCAGGCCGGCGATAATCACCGCGGCTGTCATGGCCTTGGGCCTGACGCGTAACACCGCACCCTCGATCACCGCTGCCCGCAATTCCGCATCTGTTGCCGGTTGATGACGGTTTATCGCTTCCCTCAGATAGACCAGCATCACCACACCAAACTCCGCGGCCACACCCGCCAGCGCGATAAACCCCACCGCTACCGCTACCGAGAGATGAAAGCCCAGCACCCACAACAGCCAGACACCGCCCACCAGCGCCAGCGGCACCGCCAGCATCACCATCAGCGCTTCACTCAGAGTGCGGAAGCTCAGGTACAGCAGAATCAGGATAATGAACAGGGTCAGCGGCACAATATAGGCCAGGCGCTGGGTGGCGCGTTGCAGGTACTGATACTGACCGACCCAGTTCAGCGTGTAGCCGGACGGCAGTTTCAGCTGCTGTTGCAAGGCCTGCCGGGCATCCGCGACATAGGAACCGATATCGCGGCCATCGGTGGTGACATACACCCAGCCATTGATGCGTCCATTTTCACTCTTGATCAGGGGTGGACCGTCGGTGACTCGCACTTCCGCCAGATCCTGCAACTGGATCTGGGTATCCTCGGTCACCACCAGCGGCAGTTCCTTGAGTCTGGTAATCGAATTGCGCCACTCCTGCGGATAGCGCAGATTGACCGGGTAACGTTCGCGGCCTTCAACCGTAAAGGTAATATCCTGGCCGGCGACAGCGATATTCGCAGCTTCTTCGATCTCCGCAATACTCAAACCGTAATGACCGGCGGCGTGACGATCGATCTCGATATCGATGTAGCGCGCACCGGCGGCGCGGTCCGACAATACCGTGCGCGTACCGGGCACTGTTCGCAGTATGGCTTCAACCTGCTCACCCAGCGTCTGTATACCATTCAGGTCGGGACCTGCGATCTTGATGCCGACCGGCGTATTGATGCCCGTTGACTGCATGTCGATACGCGTGCGGATCGGCATCAACCAGGCGTTGTGCAAGCTCGGCACCTGGACACGCGCATCCAGCTCATCGCGGATTTTTTCCATGCTCATACCCGCACGCCACTGGTCTCTGGGCTTTAATCGAATCACGGTTTCGATCATGGTCAGCGGCGCCGGGTCAGTAGCCGTTTCCGCGCGTCCAACCTTACCGAACACGCTGGCGACTTCCGGCACCGTCCGGATCAACCGATCGGTCTGCTGTAACAGTTCACGCGCCTTGCCGACCGAGATACCCGGCAAGGTCGTGGGCATATACAGGAAATCACCCTCGTCCATTTCCGGCATAAACTCGGTACCCAGCCGGTTCAACGGCCACAGCATGGTGGCGGTCAGCAGGCCCGCCAGGCTGATGGTCATCCAGGGACGGTTCAGCGCCAGACCGATCAGCGGGCGATAGGCATTGATCAGACCACGATTGATGGGATTGTATTCCTCCGGCCGCACCCGGCCGCGAATCAGATAGGCCACCAGCGCGGGCACCAGGGTGATCGACAGGCCGGCCGCCGCCGCCATGGCATAGGTCTTGGTATATGCCAGCGGCGCGAACAGTCGTGCTTCCTGTGCTTCGAGGGTGAACACCGGCAGAAAGCTCAGAGTGATGATCAATAGCGAAAAGAACAGCGGAGAACCGACTTCGATGGTGGCATTCTGTATCGCCTGCAAGCGGCTGACACCCTGCGCGTCAGCGCGCTCCAGGTGCTTGTGCACGTTCTCGATCATGACAATGGTGGCATCGACCATGGCACCGATGGCAATGGCGATACCACCCAGCGACATGATATTCGCGTTGATACCCTGCAGGCGCATGATAACAAACGCCGCCAGGATACCCACCGGCAGACTGATCAGAATCACCAGCGACGAACGCAGGTGCAGTAAAAACAGCGCGCACACCAGCACCACCACCAGGAATTCCTCCACCAGCCGCTGGCTGAGGTTTTTCACGGCGCGGTCAATCAGCGCCGAACGATCATAGGTCTCCACCAGCTCCACACCATCGGGCAAACTGTGGCGCAGTTGTTCAAGCTTTTCCTTAACGGCTTCAATAGTAGTCAGAGCGTTTTCGCCTGAGCGCATCACAATGATGCCGCCCACCACTTCACCCAGACCATCCAGGTCGGCGACACCACGACGCATGGCGGGCCCGATGTGGATACTGCTGGCAATATCGTCCAGTAATACGGACGATATCGACAGACGCCGGCGGACAGTGGGCACGCTGGTAATACCGATATCGTCCGTACCCTTGATATAGCCCTTAAAGCGCACCATGTACTCGGCCTCGGCAATCTCCAGCACCGAGCCACCGGTTTCCTGGTTGGATTCCTGGATCGCGCGTTTGACGTTCGCCAGGGTCAGGTAATAGCCGCGCAGGCGATCGGGGTCGATCACCACCTGGTACTGCTTGACCATGCCACCGACCGTGGCCACTTCGGAAACCCCCGGCACGGTCTGCAGTTCGTATTTCAAAAACCAGTCCTGCAGCGAGCGCAGTTCTGCCAGGTCGTGTTTTCCGCTGCGGTCCAGCAACGCGTACTGATAGATCCAGCCAACACCGGTGGCGTCCGGACCCAGCCGCGGCTGTATCCCGTTCGGCAGCCGAGCGGATACCTGGCTCAGGTATTCCAGCACGCGCGACCGCGCCCAGTACAGGTCGGTGTCGTCGGAAAAAATCACGTAGACGTAGGAGTCGCCAAAGAAGGAATAACCGCGTACCGCGACCGCGCCGGGTACCGACAGCATGGCAGTCGACAGGGGGTACGTCAGCTGGTCCTCGACCACCTGCGGCGCCTGACCAGGATAACTGGTGCGGATAATGACCTGGACATCGGAAAGGTCTGGGATGGCGTCCAGTGGAATGGTGCGTACCGAGTACACCCCCCAGGCACTCAGTAAAGCGGCCGCCAGCAACACGAGCAGGCGGTTGCGCACGGACCAGCGTATCAGTGCAGCGATCACGATCTGGACCAGTACTAGTAGCCGACTACCGGGGTATGGGTTACCGGTTGATAGCCATCCGGGGTGCGCGTCTGCGTCACAGGGGCGGTGTCATGCCCAAGCTGCATGTGCTTGTCATCGGTCGCCGGCTGAGCGGGGTGCCGGGCGTCGGCGTGCTGATGCTGCTGCGAATCGTCCGGTTGAGTGGCACCCGGCGTCGCCATGCGGCGGAAACCAGCCTGCAGGTTGCTTTCCGAATCGATCAGAAACTGGCCGGATGCCACCACCTGGTCACCGGCCTGCAACCCGGAACGAATCTCGATCCTGCCACCCGCCTCCTCGCCGGCCACCACCGGCACCGGCTGAAAGCTGTTTTCGCCGCGTGCCAGCACCACACGGTCACCCTCACCGGTGCGAATTACGCTGTCGGTAGGCACCAACAACACATTACTTCGTGGCTGTCCCGCAATACTGACGTGGGCGAACATACTCTGCGAAAGTTCGGGATGATCGGTCTTGAACTTCAGCGCGACTTCCAGGGAGCGCGTGGTATAACCTACCGGCGGCTCGACACGCACCACTTCACCCTCGAACACAGTGCCGGGCAGACCGCGCACCGTCATCTGCGCCTTCTGTCCCTGCTCTACCCAACCCCACTGGCGTTCAAATATTTCCGCCGTGACCTCGATCACCCGGTAGTTACCACCGACATTGAACACCGTGAATCCAGTATGTACTTTTTCACCGATGCGCCCCCGGCGGGTATAGATAAAACCGTCCTCGAATGCATACACCCCGACCGGCATCTCCGGCGTTTCGCCGGCCTGCAGGCGCGCGATCTGCTCGGGGGTCAATCCCATTTTACTTAACTGCGGGATCATGGCATTGGCCGTGGCGCGGTCACCGGACTGAAAGGCGTCCTGGAAAGTTTTTTCGTGTTCAAACAATTCTTCGGATCGGACGGTAAACAGCAACTCGCCCTCGGTGACGAAATCACTATCGTGTTTGTCAGCGATCATCACCAGTTCACCACGGATGGGTGGTGTTATGGTACGCCGCGCCATGGGATCGACGCGCGTTATCTTGCCGATGGTCTCGATACTGCGCTGCAGGTCACCGTACTCAACCGTGGGCGCACACCCAGGTTGTGCACCACCGATGGCGCTATGGTCACGACCGGCAATCCGTCATCTGCGCCGGCCGTCTCATTGGCCTGCTGCTCGACCAGATCCATGCCGCAGACCGGGCAGCTGCCCGGCGCCTCGCTTACCATCCCGGCGTGCATGGGGCAGACAAAATGTGATGCCGCGCTGCCTGCTGCAACCGGCCCCAGTGTTTTATCAGTATCATCCGCCCCGGATCCTGCTGGTAACTGCCCTACCAGGTAACCCAAAAGACCCGCTATCACGGCAGTAAGCAAAAGTGATTTCGACATTGTTGTTATCCCCCTTTTGTCATCTTTGCAGCGGCTACCCGGCGGTTCCGGGGGAAGCGGCCTGCTTATCGGGAAGGGCTTCTGTTTTAAGCAGCCTCAATTGGTAAATATACGGCCAAAGCTTGCCGGTCACGAACAATTCCCCGGTTTCCTGATTGTAGGCAATACCGTTGGCGACCGCTGAGCGGTGCGGCCGTTCAGACAGGGGCATCAACCCGCTGAGATCAATCCAGCCGACCACCCGGCCGGATTGCGGATCGATCTGGGCAATACAGTCACTCGGGTAAACGTTGGCGTAGATCAGGCCATCCACCGTTTCCAGCTCATTCAGCCCTGCAACCGGCCGGCCGTGATCCGTCACCTGCAGGCTGGCTATCTGCTGGTAAGCATCCGTATCGACAAATTTCAGCCGCGACGACCCGTCGCTGATCACCAGTTGGCCGTCGAACCCGGTGCTCCCCCACCCCTCACCACTAAAAGTAAAGCTGCCTGTCTGACGCAAGTCAGCCGGTGCATAGATAAAAGCCGAACCGGACTGCCAGGTAAGCTGCACCAACCGCTGATCCAGGACGGTCAGGCCTTCGCCGAACAGTTCCTTGTTCAAGCGCAGCGTTTTCAGCACCTGCCCGGACTTCAGGTCAAGTCTGCGCACACTGGAACGGCCACGTATCCCGATACTTTCGTACAGGTCGCCTCGATAAAACACCAGCCCCTGGGTAAAGGCATTCCGGTCGTGCGGATAACGGGCGATAACTTCGAACGGACGATTCGGCACTGCTTCAACCAGCGCTGGCAAAGCCGATGCATAGCGGGAAGGATCCTGTGTTAACGCACTACAACTTCGGCGCTCGGCCGCAGGCGTTTGCGCCAG
>QIFB01000132.1 GCA_003230545.1 Gammaproteobacteria bacterium
CAGTCCGACAAAGTTGGTGCTCTCGTCACTTCTGACACGGCCAAAGCCAATGGTCGCGTTGGACTTCTGCTGCGGCAGCTGGGTACCATCTTTCGCACTGATCACGGCATTCGCGAGATCCGTAATGGTGGTGCCGGTGTTGCTGAAATTGATCAGTCCGACCGGACCGGTGCCATCGTTCAGGCCGCTGATAATCCATTGCATCCCCAGTTCCCGGCTGGTATCCACAGAAACCTCGGCGATCACGGCATCGACCAGCACCTGGGCGCGACGGATATCCAGCTGGCTGATGACGCGTTTCATGGTACGCATTATGTCCGGCGGCGCGGTGATCACCAGCGAATTGGTAGCTTCATCGGCCTGGATGTCAAACTGGCTGCGCGGGGCCGCGGTTTTTCCCTTGCCGACTTCCTTCTTCTCGACTTCACCAACGCCCTTGAGCACGTCGACAATCTCGGTCGCCTCGGCATACTTCAGGTAGATCACGTCGGTATTGCCACCAGCCTCCATCGGTGTATCCAGGTGCGAAATCAGTGCGCGCATGCGCAGCCGCAGGGCCCGGTCACCGCCCAGCAATACACTGTTGGTACGCTCGTCCGCGACCAGTACCGGCCCCCCGGCCGCTGCCGGGGTCTTGCCCTTCGTGGGCGCCGCCCGCTGCAGGCTGGTCAACACACGCACCACCTCGTTGGCAGCGGCATGCTGCAACGGAATGATTTCAATCTCACTGTCGCTGACCTGGTCGATGCGCCGGATGATACTGACCAGGCGCTTCACATTGCGGGCACGATCGGAAATGATGAGTACGTTGGTGGCCGGATAGGCCGCCAGGTGCCCCTGCTGCGGCACCAGCGGCCGCAGGATCGGTACCAGCTGCGCTGCCGCGATATTGTCCACCTGCACAACCCGGGTGACCATTTCATCGCCGACCGGGGTGTCCGCTTCACCCACGGTCGGAATACCGTCCTGCTTGGCATTCACATCCGGGACAATCTTGATGACCGCCCCGCTGGGGACGGCGGCAAAGCCGTGTACCTTCAGGATGGAGAGGAATACCTGGTAGACCTCTTCGCTGTCCATGGGCCGCGAGGAGACCACCGTCACCTTGCCTTTAACCCTTGGATCTATAATGAAATTTCGCCCGGTCACCTCGGCGACCGTGCTGATCAGGGCACTGATATCCGCATCTTTCAGGTTCAGGGTTACGGTCTGCGCAACCACCGAAAACGCGATGGCGAACCAGGCTGCGAATGTCAAAAGTAACTGTCGTGAACGTCTCATGGCGGCAGCGTAATCTTGATTACACCCTTCAGAATCCTGAAATATTTATATATATCGGTAATTTAACTGGATAATTGAGGGAATTCCCGACTATTCGGGCATGCTGAACGTGAGTGTTTCTTCCTGCTCTTCCCGGAGGACCGTCATGGTCACCGTATTTCCGGCCTCGGCACTCTTCAGCGCCTTCATGCCGTTTGCCAGGGAGTCCAGCTTGATGTCGTTGATCCCGGTGACCACGTCGCCGTTCTGCAGCCCCAAGGTCGCGAACAACTGCGGGTCCCGGCCGGGGCGGAGAGTGTAGCCTACCATGTTGCCCTCTTCATCCTTTTTCGGCGTGGCACGCACCAGCCCGTAGAGCGATTTCGGGTTCTTTTTCAGATTCTGGCGCAGCGATTTCAGGCGCTCAGCCGGCCGGGTTTGCCGTGCGGCACCCCGCTTGGCCGCATTCCTCCTGGCAAGGTTCCCGCCAACGGAGCGTTCATCGGGTAACCGCAGGGTCTCGAAGCGTCCGCCGCGCTTCAGGATAACCCTGTCAGGATGGACTTCGCTCAACTCGGCGTTCCCGGGCAGCTTGTCGCCCACGGAATAATGATCTTCCTTGCCACGCGGGTCCGCAATGATGGCCCGCACCAGTTCCGGGTCATCGGATGCAAAGGCACCGCGCAAGGTCAGCTTGAGACGGGTATCCGGAGCCTGTGCCGGCACTGCGGTTTGCACCTTGCCGGTCACGGATCTGGCCTCGCCCAGCATATGCCACTTGGGCATATCGCGAACCAGCTTGCGGACCGGGTCCGGCGGTGGCCTGGCCGCTGCCGTGGCAACGACCGGCGCTGAGTCATCCGGTGCCGGTTCCTCCACAAACCGCCAGCTGACCGCCGCCAGTGTCCAGGCAATCCAGACAACCAATAGCACATTGATGACCAGTGCCGCATGTTTTACCCAGGCACCCTGCAGCAGGCGTGCCAGGTCAGCTGGCTGCAGACTCTGCAGCTTGTCCAGATTCAAGCGGTGGCCCCGGGATCATCAGCCATGTTTTACCCGACGTCCGCGGCCTGGCCGGGAATCTCTGCCACCCTGCCGGTTACCCGGCTTGCCACGCCCGCCCTTGCCCTCGTAACGCCGGATCTTGACCGGCGGCTTGAGTGGCTGGATACAACCCTCGGGCACCGGCTCCACCGGGATCTTGTGGCCGATAAAGCCCTCGATCTCCGGCAGGGAATAGACAAAATTCTCGCAGGCAAAGCTGACCGCATCCCCGTCCTTGCCGACGCGTGCCGTCCGGCCGATGCGATGGACATAATCCTCGGCATCCTGCGGCAGGTCATAGTTGAATACATGGCTCACATCGGGGATATGCAGCCCGCGCGCGGCCACGTCCGTGGCGATCAGGATCGGCAGTTTGCCTTCCTGGAATTCCTTCAGCAGCCGCTGGCGCTTGGTCTGGGGCACATCACCGGAGAGCACCGCCGTCTTGAACCCGTTCCCCTCGAGGTAGGCCCAGATGCGTTCGGCATTGCGCTTGGTGTTCACGAACACGATGCTGCGACTGGGATCCACATGATTCAACAGGCCGATCAGCAGCGGGATTTTTTCTTCATTGGCGGTGTGATACAACACCTGGCGGACCCGTTCGGCGGTTACCCGCTCCGGCTCCACATCAACGGATTCCGGGTTATTCATGTGCTCATAGGCCAGTTCCTTCACCCGGTGCGACAGGGTCGCTGAAAACAGCATGCCGAGGCGCTGGTCCGGCGGCGGGCAACGGCGCAGCAGGAAGCGAATGTCCTTGATAAAACCGAGATCAAACATGCGGTCGGCCTCATCGAGCACCACGGCTTCAATCTCCTTCAGGTTATAGACATGCTGCTTGAAATAGTCGATCAACCGGCCCGGCGTGCCGACCAGTATCTCGACACCGGCCTCGATGGCCTCGCGCTGGCTTTCATAACCGGTCCCGCCATAGGCCAGGCACAGGCGCATGTTGCAGTACTTGCCCAGCAGCTTCGCATCGGTATGGATCTGCATGGCCAGTTCGCGTGTCGGCGCAACGATCAGGGCACGCGGTTGCGAGGGTTTGCGCTGTTCCGACGGGGGCTTCGTTAACAGCCGTTTGTAGATCGCAATCAGGAACGCGGCCGTCTTGCCGGTACCGGTCTGCGCCTGGCCGGCAACGTCGCGCCCCTCAAGGGCGATCGGCAGCGTCTCCGCCTGTATCGGGGTGCATTTTGAAAATCCCGCCTCATCAATGCCTTGCATTAATTCTGCTGGCAGGTCGAACGCGGAAAACGGAGTATCGGATAAATGGGATTCACTCATAACCCGCTAGGATACAGTAATTTATTGCCTGTTGGGCTTGTAATATGCGCGGAATTAGGCTCAAATGTGCACCAGAATGAAATGTGACGCGGCACCGCAGGCGCCCATCCGTCATATAGGCCGGTCAAGGTCGCCCTTCCCGGGCCGGACCGTGACGAATCCAAACGGCAATATTCCATTAGCACGAATTGACCGGGCATTGAATTGCACCGGAACGGTACCGGCATTATGCGCAATGCCATGTGACGATCAGGAGACTGTGAACAGTGAGTGAAGACATCATTTCTGTAACCGATGACACCTTTGAAGCCGAAGTTCTCAACGCGGCGGATCCCGTACTGGTTGATTACTGGGCGGAATGGTGTGGTCCCTGCAAAATGATTGCGCCGATCCTGGAAGAAATTGCCACCGAATATAACGGCAAGATCCGTGTCGCCAAGCTCAACATCGATGACAACCCGCAAACACCGCCGAAATACGGCATTCGCGGCATCCCGACCCTGATGCTGTTCAAGGACGGCAATGTCGAGGCCACCAAGGTCGGCGCTGTATCCAAGTCACAACTGACCGCTTTCATCGACAGTAATATTTAAAAAATATCAGGCTACGGCCTGAACTGAATTCCAGGGGGGCAATAAAGTAATTCGCGTTGCATGCTGTTGTGGCGCTATAATGCATAGCATCAATGATCCGCGGCGCAGGTACGCCCGGACCACTTCTCCCTGTTACCGATTGACTGTTCCCGGCCACCAGGCCATTTCCATTCATATTTCAAGAACGAAACTCACCAAAGGTATTCTATGAACCTCTCCGAACTCAAGCTCAAGCCTGCCACCGAGCTGATCGAAATCGCCCAGAAAATGGGTATCGAGGGGACCGCACGGTCCCGCAAGCAGGACGTCATCTTTTCCATTCTCAAGTCGCACGCCAAGAAAGGCGAGGACATCTTCGGCAGCGGGGTACTGGAAATCCTCCAGGACGGCTTCGGCTTCCTGCGCTCCGCCGACAGTTCCTACCTGGCCGGTCCCGATGACATCTATGTCTCGCCCAGCCAGATCCGCCGCTTCAGCCTGCGCACCGGCGATACCGTCGACGGCAAGATCCGGCCGCCGAAAGACAGCGAGCGTTATTTCGCCCTGCTCAAGGTCAGCGAGATCAATTATGAAAAACCGGAGAATGCCAAGCACAAGGTGGCGTTCGAGAACCTGACACCGCTGCATCCCGATGATCGCATGACACTGGAGCGCGGCAACGGCAGCACGGAAGACATCACCGCACGCATCATCGACCTGGTCGCCCCGCTCGGCAAGGGCCAGCGCGGACTGATCGTGTCACCGCCGAAGGCCGGCAAGACCATGCTGCTGCAGAACGTGGCGCAGTCGATCACGTCCAACCATCCCGAGTGTTACCTGATCGTATTGCTGATCGATGAACGACCGGAGGAGGTCACCGAGATGTCGCGTTCGGTAAAGGGCGAAGTCGTCTCCAGCACCTTCGATGAACCGGCCAGCCGCCATGTACAGGTCGCCGACATGGTGATCGAAAAGGCCCGGCGCCTGGTCGAGCACAAGCGCGACGTGGTGATCCTGCTGGACTCCATCACACGCCTGGCACGCGCCTACAACACCGTGGTGCCATCATCCGGCAAGGTGCTGACCGGCGGTGTCGATGCCAACGCCCTGCAGCGACCGAAGCGTTTCTTCGGCGCCGCGCGCAACATCGAGGAAGGCGGCAGCCTGACCATCCTGGCCACCGCCCTGGTAGAAACCGGCTCGCGCATGGACGACGTGATCTACGAGGAGTTCAAGGGCACCGGCAACCAGGAAATCCACCTCGATCGCAAGATCGCGGAAAAACGCGTCTACCCGTCCATCAACATCAACCGTTCGGGTACGCGCCGCGAGGAACTGCTCACCGACCCGGCCGAACTCCAGAAGATGTGGATCCTGCGCAAGCTGCTGCACCCGATGGACGAACTCGCTGCCATGGAGTTCCTGCTCGACAAGCTGAAGGCCACCAAGAGCAACTCGCAGTTTTTTGAATCGATGAAGCGCTGAGATTACCCGATAAACGATGACCTTGTATTCATGCTGGACTTCACACCAAGTGAGATCCAGTGGTTGGCCGTAGGTTGGTGCTGAGCGCAGCGATGCCCAACGATCACCGATTCAGTGTTGGGCATCGCTGCGCTCAGCACCAACCTACATCTAGGCAATGCTCTGGATTATTTTGACTGCAGGTGCCCTGCTTGCGGTCGAATAACAAAGTGTAGGTCGGGTCAGGTGCACAGCCCCGTAATCCGACATCAATCATTCCCCAAATTTCGCAACCGCGCCATGCGCCGCTCCAGCGGCGGATGCGTGGAAAACAAACGCGTGGCCTTCTCGGAAAAATTCCGGAACGGGTTAACGATAAACATGTGCTGGGTCGCCCGATTCGCCCCCTCGAACGGTTTGGCGCTGGCCGCCAGCTTCTCCAGCGCCGAGATCAGTCCCTCCGGATGCCGGGTCAGACGCACACTGGTGGCGTCGGCAAGAAACTCCCGCTGCCGTGACACCGCCATCTGCACCAGCTTGGCAAATACCGGCGCCAGTGCGGCAAACAGGAACAGGAACAGCACCACCAGGGCCGCACCACCACCGCCTCCACGCCCGCTGGAACCGGAACTGTGGGAACGCCCCCCGGAGAACCGCAGGGAACGCAAGGCGCCGTCAGCAACCAGCGCGATCAACCCGACCAGCACGCCGACGGCGGTGGCATAGCGAATGTCCCAGTTAACGATATGCCCCATCTCGTGACCGATAACACCCTGCAACTCTTCCCGGTTGAGTGTGCCCAGCAGGCCGCGCGTCACGCCAATCGCCGCCCGCGCTGGTGACATGCCGGTTGCAAAGGCGTTCAGGGCATCCGTCTCGATGACGCAGACACGCGGCTTGCGGATGCCGGCTGCAATCGCCATTTCCTCGACCACGTTATGCAACTGTGGCTCGTCGGTGACGGTAACGGCATTGGCACCAGTCATGCGCAGGATGATGCGATC
>QIFB01000015.1 GCA_003230545.1 Gammaproteobacteria bacterium
TATGTTCTTCTTTTGCCATAAAAACCGCACTTCCCGAAATTAGCAGACGGCGCATTATACCCGAAAGTCCGGCAGGAAAAATCCCGCTGATTGCTCTTCCCCCTGATCGAGCGGGCTGCATGTTCAGAGCACGATCACTCGAGACCCAGGGTGGGGCTGCTCAAGACTCGCTGTAAATACGTCCCTGTACGCTCGATGGCCGCATCCCTGCGGCCAACGGTCTTGAGCAGCCCCACCCTGGATCCCGAGCGACCGGGTT
Organism: Gammaproteobacteria bacterium; assembly: GCA_003230545.1. Lineage (GTDB taxonomy): Bacteria > Pseudomonadota > Gammaproteobacteria > UBA9214 > UBA9214 > SZUA-186. The sequence goes on from QIFB01000015.1 coordinate 260, forward strand.
GGCTCTTGCGTCAGGCAATCCGGTGCTCGTGGCAGGCCCGCCTTGGCAGGGACATCGGCTTCAGGGATGAAGCCGTTGAGCGTCCAGGGAGGGACTTGCAGCGTTCCCTGACAAGGCGGGCCTGCCATGAGCGGCGGATTTGTGCTCCAGAGATGCAGCCTGCTCGATCAGGGCAAGCACCCTGCAGATTACCGTTTCCCTGCAAGGCAACGGAGTGCCATCAAGGCCCGGGATTATCGAAGGTCCATTGTGAATCCGGTCCCGGGAGGGCACAGGCCTTTTTCAGGACATATACAAATTCATTGCGTGACATGGTGTTCGCTCCCATGCTCACCAGATGACTGGTATGGATCTGGCAATCGATCAGGCGAAAGTCCCAGGAAGCTAACTGCTGCGCCAGCCGGGCAAGCGCAACCTTGGACGCGTCAGTTGCCGTGGCAAACATGGATTCACCGAAAAACATGCGCCCGATCGATACCCCGTACAGGCCCCCGACCAGCTTGCCCGCCTGCCAGCACTCCACTGAATGTGCATGCCCCTGCCGGTACAGGTCCAGGTAGGCCTGTTCCATTTCAGGCATGATCCAGGTACCGCTGTCATCGGCGCGTGGTGCGGCGCAGGCATGGATAACAGACTCAAACGCCGTATCCATGGTGACTTCAAATACTGCTTTCTTCAGTGTCCTGGCCAGGTTGCGGGAGACGTGCAGCCGCTCCGGGTACAGGACCAGACGCGGGTCCGGCGACCACCAGAGGATCGGCTGGCCCGGACCGTACCAGGGGAAGATGCCACTCCGGTAAGCCTGCAACAGGCGTGGCACGGACAGATCACCGCCGATAGCCAGCAGGCCATCCGGCTCCTTGAGTGCCAGTTCCACATCCGGAAAATCAAGCTCCCGGCTTTCCGGATCAATCCAGAAGGGGGCAACACCGCGTGCGATCGTCATAACGGCCTATCCGGATGGCTGTTTGCGATAGGGCGAATACTGCAGCATATCCCTACTGTAATCCATGATCAGCTCGTGTTCATTATCGAGATAGCGCGCAATCGCCTCACCGAACGCCGCATCCCTGATCCAGTGGGCCGACCAGGTAAGGGTCGGCAGAAAACCGCGGCTGATCTTGTGCTCCCCCTGGACCCCGGGTTCAAACAGCCCCAACCCGTGCTCGATACAGTATTCGATACCCTGGTAGTAGCAGGTCTCGAAATGCAGGCTGTGATACTTGTCGATGCAGCCCCAGTGCCGGCCGTACAAGGCCGTGTCACCACGCAGATTGATGGCGCCGGCCACCAGCCGCTTTCCCAGGTACGCCATCACCAGCACGACCTGGTCACCCATGCTGTGGCTGATATCCAGAAAAAATTCCAGTGACAGGGTCGGCATCCCGGATTTACGTTCAAACGTGGACGTGTAAAAGCGGTGCATGGCCTGCCACTGGGACTCACTGGCATCACTGCCGTGGATAATTTCCATGCGGATACCGGCTTCCCCGACAAAGCGCCGCTCGCGTTTCATTTTCTTGCGTTTGCGTGAATTCAGGCTGCCCAGGAAGTCGTCGAAGCTGCGGTAGTCCCGGTTGTGCCAGTGAAAGTGGCAACCGGTGCGGCGCAGCAAGCCATGCTCCTGCAACTGCTCCGTATCACGCTCACTGGTAAACAGCCAGTGCAGCGAAGAGGCCCCGGCGCGATCCACCAGTTCCAGCGCGGCGCGGATCAGCAGGTCCGTGACGACCACAGGCTCCAGGTCGTCCCGCACCAGCAGCCGCGCCCCGGTCACCGGGGTATAGGGAATGGCCGAGACCAGCTTGGGGTAGTACGACTTTCCGGCGCGGTGGTAAGCCTCCGCCCAGGACCAGTCGAACACGAACTCGCCGTAGGAGTTGTCTTTCAGATAGAGCGGGGCAAGGCCGGCGAGGATACCGTTATCATCATAAACGGCCAGGTGCTGCGGGTACCAGCCGAACTGTTCACCGACACAGGAATGGCGCTCCAGCGCCGCGAGAAACTCGTGACGCAGAAACGGATGGGATCGTCCCGTGACCCGGTTCCATTGATCGGCAGGTACTTCGGACAGCTTGTTGATTACTGCGACGCGCATAACGCGTTCCTGTCTGCATCACTCAAAACCCGCCTGGTGTGTACCCAATGGTTGGGCTGATACGCGATCGGGCAGGACCCGCCCCCGCGGGGGATGGCAATCCCGGCCGGGGGGCCGGTCCTACTGATACGCGACCGGGCAGGACCCGCGCCTCGCGGGGAATTTGTTCCCGGCCGGGGGCCGGTCCTACTGATACGCGACCGGGTAGGACCCGCGCCTCGCGGGGAATTTGTTCCCGGCCGGGGGGCCGGTCCTACTTCCATGCAATCCAACCTGCGAGGCTTTCACCTAATGCCGCCGGATTCAAGGTTATCCAGGTAACGCTCGGCATCGAGCGCTGCCATGCAACCGGTCCCGGCAGAGGTCACGGCCTGGCGATAGATGTGGTCGGACACGTCACCGGCGGCAAATACGCCTTCGACACTGGCCATCGTGGCATTGCCGGTATTCCCGCAGGTGGTGTTGATATAGCCGTTTTCCATATCGAGCTGACCATCGAAAATCTGCGTATTCGGCTGGTGACCGATTGCGATAAACACGCCCTGCAGGTCGATATCAGTAGTACTGTCATCCTTGACGCTCCGGATGCGCATGCCGGTAACACCACTGTCGTCACCCAGCACTTCATCCAGCACGTGGTCCCACTGGATGGTAATCACTCCTTCCTCGGCCTTTTTAAACAGCCGGTCCTGCAGGATCTTCTCGGAACGCAGGGCATCGCGGCGGTGCACCAGGGTGACATGCGAGGCGATGTTTGCGAGGTACAGCGCTTCCTCGACGGCCGTGTTGCCGCCACCGATGACAGACACGGCCTGCTCCTTGAAGAAAAACCCGTCACAGGTCGCACAGGCCGAGACCCCGCGGCCCTTGAAGGCCTCTTCTGAATCCAGTCCCAGGTACATCGCGGACGCACCGGTCGCGATAATCAGGGCGTCACAGGTATACACACCGGAATCACCCTCGAGTCGAAACGGTCGCTGCTTCAGGCTGGCCGTGTGAATGTGATCGAAGATGATTTCCGTATTGAAGCGCTCGGCATGTTCACGCATGCTTTCCATCAGCGGGGGGCCCTGCAAATCAGCCGCACCGCCCGGCCAGTTTTCCACTTCCGTGGTGGTCATTAACTGCCCTCCCTGTTCCAACCCGGTAACCAGTACGGGATCAAGATTGGCGCGTGCCGCATAAACCGCGGCGGTGTATCCCGCGGGACCGGAACCCAGGATCAGGAGCCGGCAGTGCTTCGTTTCACTCATGTATAATCTCTCCGTTCTACTTTGCTGCTTGCAGACCAGGGGCCGAAACAGCCCGTGGACGCATAATGGTACGTAACTTGGGAGGGTGGGTAAAGCAAGCATGCGGATCGGTATTCCACGTGAAATAAAGCCGCTTGAAGGGCGCATTGCGCTGCTGCCCGATGCCTGCCGGCAACTGGTTGATGCCGGACACGAGGTCATGGTGGAGCAGCGCGCCGGTGTGTTATCCGGCTATGCCGATACCCTGTACGAGGATGCCGGCGCACGCATTGCCGCCGATCATGCCGGGCTGTTCACGGCATCCGAATTGATCGTCAAGGTCAAGGAACCCCAGCCGGAAGAACTGGAGTTGCTGCAGCGAGAACACTGCCTGTTCTCATTTTTGCACCTTGCCGCGGAACCGGAATTGACCGCACGGCTCCAGTCCATTGGGCTGACGGCCATCGGCTTCGAAACCGTCGAGGAAGACAGCGGCGGTCTCCCGATTCTTGCGCCGATGAGTGAAATTGCCGGCCGCATTGCCACCCAGATCGCGACCACCCTGTTACACAGCCCACAGGGTGGCAAGGGGCAGTTGCTGGGTGGTATACCCGCCATCGGGCGTGGCCGGGTCGTGATCATCGGCGCCGGCAGTGCCGGCGGCAATGCCGCACTGCTGGCAGCCGCCAGCGGTGCCGAAGTGACGGTCTTCGACCTGGGTCGGGAGCAACTGGCGGCCATGCGCGCACTCGGCAACAACGTGACTGCGCTGTATCCCTACCGGGCGGCACTTGAAACCGCCGTTGCCTCCGCAGATATCGTGATCGGGGCGGTACTGAATACCGGGCGCCAGGCACCGCATATCGTCACACGTAACATGGTCAGACAAATGGAACCGGGCAGCGTGGTTGTCGACATCTCGGTTGACCAGGGCGGTTGTATCGAGACCACGCGTCCAACGACCTGGGACAACCCGACCTATATCGAAGAAGGCGTGGTGCACTTCACGGTCACCAATATGCCTGGCGCTGTCCCGCGGAGCGCCTCGCAGGCCTTGTCCGCCGTGCTGACTCCCTACGTACTCGCGCTCGCGGGGCCGGACTGGAAAGCGGTTAAGCCCTTGAGCCGTGGCATCAATATCGAGGCCGGGACCATCCGGCATCCAGCGCTGAAAGAAACGTTTGCTTGAGCAAGAAAATTTAATTAGATTAGCGGATTGTCACTGATAGCTGATAAAGAGGATTATTTTGGCACAGGCACGGCGTAAAAAGAACGACCCCGGAAAACTCACCCACCAGGTCACCCGTGGACTGCGTGAGGGTGCACTGCTGATTCTCGGCGCACTGGCCACCTACCTGCTGGTGTCCCTTGCCAGCTATCACGCAGCCGACCCGGGCTGGTCGCACAGCAGTACGATAACCGACATCCACAATGCCGGCGGCGTTGTGGGCGCCTGGCTCGCGGACATCCTGCTGTACCTGTTCGGCTACCTGGCCTACCTGTTGCCGGTCATGGTCGCCTACAGCGGCTGGCTGGTCTACAAGGGACGTACCCCCACGGGTGGCATCGACCTGCACGTCCTGTCGATCCGCTGGTCCGGGTTCCTGCTCACGGTGGGCACCGGCTGCGGGCTGGCAGCCCTTGAATCAGGTGCCGGACCCGGCGCACTACCTGCCGGCGCCGGTGGCGTGCTCGGCAGCGTGATCGAACTCGGTCTGGTCAACCTGTTCAGCCAGGTCGGCGCGACCCTGTTCCTGCTGGCCCTGTTCCTGACCGGCGTTACCCTGTTCACCGGCCTTTCCTGGTTCGTGGTGATGGACTTCACCGGCAAGCACTCGCTGGCACTCGCTGACTATGCCTACGGCCGACTCCAGGAACTGCCGGACTACCTGGCCAGCCGGCGCGCCCAGAAACAGCGCAAGGTCGCGGTCAGGGCCGGCCAGGAAAAGGCCATCCGGAGAACACCGCCGCGCATCGAACCGGTCATCAAGCAGGTACAACAGAGCGAGCGCGTGGAACGCGAGCGCCAGGCACCGCTGTTCGATCCACCACCGAACACGGAACTGCCACCGCTGTCCCTGCTGGATGAACCGCGACCGTCGGAGGAGGGCTACTCGACCTCCGCCCTGGAAGCCATGTCGCGGCTGGTGGAATTGAAACTGCAGGACTTCAATATCGAGGTCGCGGTGGTCGCGGTGCACCCGGGTCCGGTCATCACCCGCTTTGAACTGGACCTCGGCGTCGGCGTGAAAGTCAGCCAGATAACCAACCTCGCCAAGGACATTGCCCGTGCACTGTCGGCCATCAGCGTGCGTGTCGTGGAGGTCATCCCCGGCAAGTCCGTCATCGGCCTGGAAATCCCGAATGAACATCGCCAGATTATCAGCCTCAGCGAAATTCTGAATTCCACCGAGTACGACGGTTCCAACTCGCCGCTGACACTGGCGCTCGGCAAGGACATCAGCGGGCAACCGGTCTGCGTCGACCTGGCCAGGATGCCGCATCTGCTGGTTGCCGGCACCACCGGTTCCGGTAAATCGGTCGCCATCAACGCCATGGTCCTGAGCCTGCTGTACAAAACGCTGCCGAAAGATGTCCGGCTCATCATGATCGATCCGAAAATGCTCGAGCTGTCGGTCTACGAGGGTATTCCCCACCTGCTGACGCCCGTGGTGACCGACATGAAAGAGGCCGCGAACGCGCTGCGCTGGTGTGTCACCGAGATGGAGCGCCGCTACCGGCTGATGGCGGCACTCGGTGTGCGCAGCATCGCGAATTACAACCGCAAGGTGAGAGAGTCCGAGGACAACGGCAACCCGATTCCCGACCCGTTGTTCCAGCCTGATGACATGCTGGAAGGCGTCGAGCCGCCCATGTTGCAGCCGTTGCCGTACATCGTCATTATCATCGACGAACTCGCCGATATGATGATGGTGGTCGGCAAGAAGGTCGAGGAACTCATCGCGCGACTGGCGCAGAAGGCACGTGCCGCCGGTGT
>QIFB01000123.1 GCA_003230545.1 Gammaproteobacteria bacterium
GCCAGATTTTTTCTTGTTGCCGTTTTCCAGGTGCCCCGAAAGATCGGCTTCACTGAGCGGTTCGATGTTTTGTTCGATGGCGGCGATTTTCAGGGATTCCAGCTCGATATCCGGACTAATACCCTCAGCCTGGATGGAACGCCCGGAAGGTGTGTAGTATCGCGCCGTCGTGAGCTTCAGTGCAGTCCCGCCGCTCAGGGGCAGAATCGTCTGCACCGAACCCTTGCCAAAGGTCTGCGTGCCGATAATAAGAGCACGCTTGTGATCCTGCAGCGCCCCGGCAACAATCTCCGATGCAGAGGCGGAACCCTGGTTTACCAGTACAACGATCGGTGCGCCGTCGGCCACATCATCCGGCGTCGCATTGAAACGCAGACTGGAATCCGGCAAACGACCCTCGGTGTAGACAATAAGGCCTTTATCGAGAAACGCGTCCGATACCGCAACAGCACCATTGAGCACACCGCCCGGGTTGTTTCTGAGATCAAGAATCAGTCCTTTCAGGGGACCGTCATTTTCCTTCTTGAGTTCGTCCATGGCCTTCACCAGGTAGTCGGCGGTCTTGGACTGAAACTGCGAAATACGCAGGTAACCATAGCCCGGCTCGAGTATGCGGCTCCTGACACTCTTGACCTTGATAATATCCCGCGTGATGGTGATCTGCAGTGGCTTGTCCAGACCTTCGCGCACAATGGTAAGTACAATATCGGTTCCGGGCTTGCCACGCATGATCTTGACCGCATCACCCAGGGTCATTCCCTTGACCGGTGTATCGTCGAGCCGGATGACCAGGTCGCCGGCCTTGACACCGGCGCGCTGTGCAGGTGTGTCGTCGATCGGGGCAATCACCTTGACGAACCCGTTCTCCATGCCTACCTCGATTCCCAGGCCGCCAAACTGGCCGGTCGTTCCAACCTGGAGTTCCTTGAACTGCTCAGCATCAAGGTAGGAAGAATGCGGATCCAGTCCGGTCAGCATGCCGCGGATGGCATTCTCAAGCAGTTCCTTGTCCTCTACTGACTCGACATAATCACTCTTGATACGGCCAAAAACATCACTGAAGGTGCGCAACTCCTCCACCGGCAAGGTGGCACTGGATGTTTCGCGCTCGGCAAATACACCATGGCCTATCGAGACCAGGACACCCAGCATGAGGCCGGTCATCAATAGCAGATAATTCTGTGTTCTAGATTTCATGTTCGTTCCATATAAATGTTGACTGTTTACGCACGCTTGTTACCGCAACGGTCTGATCGGGTGACCATAACACAGGGGCATCTGTAGCGGTATCGGCGGACCCTGAAAAAGCTTTTGTTCTGCGGTGTTTTTTCGGCAACCGCTGTGAGTTTGACCATGCACGGGCAGCAAGATTCAACGCACCGCCTGCCGGGTTGACGGCCGTCCGGAAAACCACGGCGCCGGGTTGAGCGGCTGCCCGTCCTTGCGCAACTCGAGGTACAATCCGGCACGCTGCCCACCCCCGCTGTTGCCCACGATTGCAATCGTCTCGCCGCTCTCGACCCGGTCACCCGGCTGCTTGAGCAGACCCCGGTTATGTCCATACAGGGACATGTACCCGTTGCCATGGTCAATAATCAATAACAGGCCGAACCCGCGCAGCCAGTCTGCAAAGGCAACGCGTCCCTCGTGAATGGCATGGACTTCTGTGCCCTCCGCTGCACTTACGAGGATACCGCGTGACTTCGATTTACCCTTGCCATGACGGGCCCCGTAAGCGTACTGGACACTGCCGGCAACGGGCCATGACAAGCGGCCTTTTGCCGACTGCAACGATTCGTATTCACCTGCAGCCACTGGAATATCCGTGAGCACCTGTTGCAATGACGCGATCAGTTTCTGCAGGCGTTGCTCGTCACTTTCGAGTGCGGTCAGCTCACCGGTTTTTTTCTCCATGCCGGTGCGCAGCGTTGCCAGCACGGCTTTACGCCGCTCCTGCTCCTGCATCAGCCGGCGTGAGGACTCCTGTTGACTGGCACGCAGTGTTTCCAGCCGGGTCTGTTGCCCGGCAGCCTCCGCCTCCAGTACTGCCAGTTCCTCCAGCAGCAACTGCAATCGCCGCAAACGCCCGGTACGCGCATTGGTAAAGTACCGCTGGTAGGACAGCATGCGCCCGACTGCAGCCGGGTCCTGCTGGCCAAGCAACAGCTTTACCTGCTCCTGTTTCCCCATGGCATGGGTGGTGCGCATGTCTTGCGCCAGTGCTGTCTGCATGCGCTGCAGATCAGTCAGCCGTGACTGTTTTCGTGAAGCCAGCTCCTGCAATCGCTCCTGTGAATGGCTGATGTCACTGTCCAGGCGGTGCAATACAACTGTTATACGGCCGACTTCCATTTCCGTCTTTTCAAGCCGCGCCTGCAAATGGTTGCGTTTGCCGCGCATTGCATCCAGTTCTTTTTGCACGCCGGAGATCCGCGTACGAAGCTGTTTGAGCTCTGCTTCCTTTTCAGCCGCCCGGTCGGCGCCGACAGCTGGCATGTGGATTACGGCAAACAATGCCAGCAACACAAGGGCAACCGGCGTTACGCGACCCGTTGCAGGGAACAGGCAATTCACTTCAGGGAAGACAGTTATAAACGGGAGTTTCTGTGACCGGCAGCGGTAACAGATTATCCATGCAGTTCGGCCCTGGTGATTGGCTCCACAACACCACTATCGACAGGCAGCATGGCAACCAGCGGGGTACCCGTCATCTCTGGTGGAGCGTCCATGTTCATGAGGTACAGCATGCTGGGTGCAATATCGCACAGGGACCCGTGTTCAGCCATCTGTGCCGGGCGACCCACGTATACCAGCGGCACAGTATTGGTCGTATGTGCAGTGTGGTTCTGGCCGGTTTCGGAATTCAGCATTAACTCGGCATTGCCGTGGTCTGCGGTAATCAACAGCTCGCCGCCGACTGACTGCACGGCACTCAGCACCCGGTCCAGGCAGGCGTCGATGGCCTCGATGGCATCGACCGCGGCATCAAATTTACCGGTATGGCCAACCATGTCGGGGTTGGCATAATTACAGATGATCACGTCATACTTGCCGGTTTCAAGTGCCGCTACCAGCTTGCGGGTTACCTCGGGCGCACTCATCTCCGGCTGCAGGTCATAGGTTGCCACCATGGGTGAATTCACCAGGATACGATCTTCGCCCTCGAACGGGGTTTCTTCGCCGCCATTGAAGAAAAACGTGACGTGCGCATATTTCTCGGTTTCAGCCAGCCTGAGTTGCCGCAGACCATGCGCGGAGATGTAAGCGCCGAATACATTTTTCAGCCGCTCGGCCGGGAATGCCACCGGGATATCAAAATTTTCCTTGTATTCCGTGAGGCTGACAAAACTGCCCGGTTGCGGGATGTAGCCGCGCTCGAACCCGTCAAAGTCCGGCTCGATAAACGGCCGGGTTATCTGGCGGGCACGATCAGAACGAAAGTTCATGAACACGATAACGTCACCGTTCTCCATGCGGACCGGCTCCGTGCCAGGCGGTACGATACAGGTGCCCCTGACGAACTCGTCGCCTTCATCACGCGCATACGCCATTTCAATCGCGGTGAGTGCATCAGGCGCCTCGAACTCCGCCTTACCCTGGGTGATCAGCTCATACGATGCCTGGATACGCGGCCAGCGATGGTCCCGGTCCATGGCGTAGTAGCGCCCGATGACAGAAGCAATCCGGCCATTTCCCAGCGCAGTGAATTTTTCCTCCATCAGGCTGATAGAGGTTTTCGCGCTGCGCGGCGGGGTATCGCGACCATCCAGGAAGGCATGCAGGTAGACCTTGTCCGCGCCACGCTGTGCTGCCAGTTCGGCCATGGCATGGATATGTTGCTCGTGACTGTGCACGCCGCCCGGTGACAACAGTCCCAGGATATGTACCACCTTGCCGTTTTCAACCGCCAGGTCAACGGCATCGGTCAGGGTCCGGTTGGTAAAGAACGAACCGGTCTTGATGGAGCGGCTGACGCGTGTAAATTCCTGGTAGACAACCCGCCCGGCGCCCAGGTTGAGATGGCCGACCTCGGAGTTGCCCATCTGCTCCGCCGGCAGTCCGACCGCGGCACCGGAGGTACGTATCTGGGTATGGGGATAGGTCTTCCACAGGCGGTCCCATACCGGTTTGCGTGCCGCGGCAATCGCATTGTTCTGTGACGCTTCGCTGCAACCCCAGCCATCCAGAATCACCAGCACCATGGGACGTGCGGGTGCGAACTGTGAGCCGGCCTGGCCTTGCTGTTCATTCATAATATCTGGAATAAGTCTAAATCAACTGGGGGGACGAATCCAGCCACCTTGTGGTCCGGATTCGTCGTGCAGCCCGGGATTTCGGTGTTGCCTGTATCCCAAACGGTTTATTATTGTATAATGTTTTAGTAATGAATGCAGTAACATAATACAAAATCAGGCAGTTTCAAGGGGACAGGCACATGGCAGTCAGTAGTGAAGCATTGATAACGCGGGAAGAAGACATTGACCGGGCCTCGCGGTCCCTGAAGGCCATGTCGCACCCCTTGCGACTGAAAATCCTCTGTACCCTGGGTGATCAGGAAATCAGCGTGCAGGATATCGTCGAAAGCGTCGGGACCTCGCAAAGCAATATCTCGCAACACCTGGCCATCCTGCGCGACAAGGGCATACTGGCCTCGCGCAAGGATGCCAACCGCGTCTACTACCGCGTCGGTGATGCACGCACGCTGCTCCTGATTGGCATGATGCGCGAAGTTTTTTGTACGCGTGATCGCCAGACAGCACAGAACTGACCCTGCCGGGCACACCGGTATGGACTTCAATCAACTCAACGAATTCATCGCAAATAACCTGCTGCTGTTCATGGCATTGCTGGTGATCCTCGCGCTGCTGATCGGCGGTGAACTGCGGCACCGCCTTAGCAAGGTAAAACAGCTCGCGCCTGGCGAAGCCACCCGGCTGCTTAACCATGAAAATGCCATCATGGTGGATATGCGCACTGACAAGGATTTCCGTGACGGACACATCGTCAACGCAGTCCATGCACCGGCAGACAACGCGGCGAGCAAGCTGAAAAAATACAGCGACCGGCCACTGATCATTTATTGCAACAGCGGACAGCAATCTGTGAAGCTTGGCGGAGAACTGGTCAAACAGGGCTATGAAAATGTAAACCATCTGAAGGGCGGAATTCTTGCCTGGAAGCAGGCTGACCTTCCCCTGAGCAAGGGCAAGTAGCCAGGACAATCCCGGTTCACCGCCCATTTTCTTTGTACCTGATTATCGATTTTATTAAGGAACAGTAATGGCGGAAGAAGAACAAGCTACCAGTCAGACTGATGCCGAAAAACCGAGCTTGCAGTCAAAGAAAATTTACATCAAGGACGCATCGTTTGAATCACCCAATGCGCCGGCCATCTTCACTGCAGACTGGGAGCCGGCGTTAACCGTTGATGTAGATCATGAAATAAGTGCACTACCTGACAACACATACGATGTAGTACTAACGATTACTGCACGCGCTATGGTTGAAGACACCACGGCATTTCTTGCCGAGGTACATCAGGGTGGAATATTTTTAATAACAGGACATACTGAAGATCAGCTGCAGCGAAGATTGAATGTGTATTGCTTAAGGACACTCTACCCCTATGCTTGTGCTGCCGTTGATAGTCTGTTGGTAAAGGGTGGTTTTCCGCCAATACATCTGGGCCCGATTAATTTTGATGCTCGTTATCAACAGCTGTTAGAACAAGACAACCCTCAAAATAATGAAGATAATACCGAGTAACAGCAACATTTCCGGATAGCTTCAGTCAAGTCATTCATGCACAACCGGGCTACCCGCAACTTCAATAGAAAATGAGCACGGATGCCATCACGGTACTCGGCGCCGGCTCCTGGGGCACCGCCCTTGCCATTCGGCTGGCCGCCAACATGAACCCGGTCTGCCTGTGGGGCCATGAACCCGGCTGCATGCAAACACTCACCACAGAACGCCAGAACCGGCAGTTTCTCCCGGGCTTCGACTTCCCCGACAGACTTTCAATTGAGACAGACCTGGCAGCGGCAATTGGTGCCAGTCGCGACCTGCTGCTGGTTGTTCCCAGCCATGCCTTCCGTGAAGTCCTTGTGAATGCCATGCCCTCCTTTGGCGAAAACACCCGCATTGCCTGGGCCACCAAGGGACTGGAAGCCGGCAGTGGCAAGTTCATGCAGGAGGTCCTCGAAGAGGTAGTGGGTGATCAATATCCTGCAGCCGTCATTTCCGGGCCGACTTTCGCACGCGAGGTCGCCGCGGGACTGCCAACCGCACTGACGGTCGCTTCAACCAATCCGCCGTTCGCGAGCGATCTCGCCAACCGGCTGCACGGCGACATGATGCGTGTCTATACCAGTGATGATGTCGTCGGTGTCCAGCTCGGTGGTACTGTCAAAAATGTCCTTGCCATCGCATCCGGCATCACAGACGGTCTGAACCTGGGCGCCAACAGCCGCGCTGCCCTGATCACGCGCGGACTGGCGGAGATTATCCGTCTCGGCGATGCCATGGGCGCCCGCCGCGAGACGC
>QIFB01000169.1 GCA_003230545.1 Gammaproteobacteria bacterium
TTTGTCTGCCCTGGCAAACACGATTTCGGCCCTATTCTGCGCGAAAACCTTGAAAAGATTATGAAGGAAGGCTGATGTCAAGACTTCGCAAATTGCTGGATCGGTTCGAACCGCTGTTCACCCAGGGCGGAAAGCTGGAGAAATACGCGGCGTTGTACGAGATGATCGATACGGTCTTCTACAGCCCGTCGACGGTTACCCGCGGGACACCGCATGTGCGCGACGCGGTAGACCTGAAACGCGTCATGATCATGGTACTGATTGCGAGTATCCCGGCAGCGGTGATGGGCATGTACAGCGTCGGCCTGAACGCCAATATCGCGATCGCCGACCTCGGCCTTGCCGGCGCCGGGGGCTGGCGCGGCGTGTTGCTGGCATACATCGGCTACGACCCGGACAACCTGCTCGCCTGTTTCCTGCACGGCCTGCTCTATTTCCTGCCCATCTATTTGGTGACCTTCGTGGTCGGCGGCCTCTGGGAGGTGCTGTTCGCAACCGTACGTAATCACGAGGTCAACGAGGGTTTCTTTGTCACCTCCTGGTTGTTCGCCCTGATCCTGCCGCCGGACGTCCCCCTCTGGCAGGTGGCCCTGGGCATTTCCTTCGGTATCGTCATCGGCAAGGAAGTTTTCGGCGGTACCGGCAAAAATTTTCTTAACCCGGCGCTGACAGGACGCGCTTTCCTGTTCTTTGCCTACCCTGCGCAGATGTCGGGTAATGTCTGGGTGCCCGTGGATGGCTACAGCGGCGCAACTGCACTGGCACTCGCCGCGGAGGGCGGACTCGAAGCCATAACCGGCAGCGGCATTACCTGGACCGGCGCCTTCATCGGCACCGTGCCGGGCTCCATCGGGGAGGCCTCCGCACTGGCCTGTCTGCTCGGCGCCATTATACTGGTCTACATGGGACTGGCTTCCTGGAAGATCATGCTTGGCGTGGTCCTTGGCCTGGCAGCGATGACCACCGTATTCAATCTCATCGGCAGCGATACCAATCCCATGTTTGCCATACCCTGGCATTGGCACCTGGTTGTTGGCAGTGTGGCCTTCGGACTGGTATTCATGGCCACCGATCCCGTTTCGGCGTCGATGACGGAGACCGGCAAGTGGGTTTACGGCGCGCTGATCGGTGTCATGGTCGCGCTCATCCGGGTCGTCAACCCGGCTTACCCCGAGGGAGTGATGCTGGCCATCCTGTTCGGCAATGTTTTCGCTCCGACGATTGACTGGTTTGTGGTGAAAGCCAATATACGCAGGAGAATCCGTCGCAGTGTTTGACAAGGATAAACCGTCAGGAACGCTGGTGGTTGCCGCCGTGCTCAGCCTGGTATGTTCGGTCGCTGTCTCAACGGCTGCAATCATGCTCAAGCCACTGCAGGAGCGCAACAAGCTGCAGGCCATGCACGCGGAAATCCTCAAAGTCGCCGGTCTGGCCGCGGAAAGCGGCGACATCGACGCACTTTTCGAACAGCAAATCATCACGCGCATGGTCGATCTTGAAACCGGTGAGTACGTGGAGGGCATTGATCCCCGCAGCTTCGATCAGCGCGCTGCGGCGCGGGATCCACAACAGAGTACCAGCGTGCCGCGGGACCAGGATATCGCTTCCATCAAACGCCGCGCCAACCATGCACTGGTTTATCTGGTTGGCGACGCGGAATCACCCGAACTGATCATTCTGCCGGTCCACGGCTATGGCCTGTGGTCCACCCTTTACGGGCTACTCGCCCTCGACACCAGGGAAAACACGATCAAGGGCATCACCTTCTACGAACAGGCGGAAACCGCAGGTCTGGGCGCCGAGATTACCAACCCCCGCTGGCAGGCCCAGTGGGTCGGCAAGCAGGTATTCGACGAATCCGGCGACGTGCAGTTCCAGCTGGTCAAGGGTGGGGTGAACAGCGCTTCAGAGGCCGCCCAATTCCAGGTAGACGCCATCTCCGGCGCCACCCTGACCAGCAACGGCGTAACCAACCTGGTGCGTTACTGGATGAGCGCTCAGGGCTTCGGCCCCTATCTGGCGAAATTGCGATAATCAGGAGAACACGGCAATGAATACGGACACCAAACAGATACTGCTCGACCCCCTGGTGGACAACAATCCTGTCATCCTGCAGATTCTCGGTATCTGTTCGGCGCTTGCGATCACCACCAAGGTGGCCCCTGCGATTGTCATGTCGATTGCACTGACCACAGTGGTTGCGCTGTCCAACACCTTTATCAGCATGCTGCGCAACCAGATACCTTCGAGTATCCGTATTATCGTACAAATGACCATCATCGCTTCCCTGGTGATCCTCGTTGCGCAGGTCCTCGAGGCCTTCGCCTACGAAATCAGTAAACAACTGTCTGTATTCGTCGGCCTGATCATTACCAACTGTATTGTCATGGGTCGCGCCGAGGCGTTCGCCATGAAGAACGGCCCGGGCGCCAGCTTTCTGGACGGACTGGGTCATGGGCTTGGTTACAGCCTGATACTGATTGCAGTCGCCAGTGTGCGCGAACTTCTCGGCTCCGGCAGCTGGCTCGGCTTTGAAGTCATGAAGACCGTAAAAAATGGGGGCTGGTACGAACCCAATGGGCTAATGGTGCTCGCGCCGGGCGCCTTCTTCATTATCGGTCTGCTGATCTGGGCGATGCGCACGTGGAAGCCGCAACAGGTGGAGAAGACCGAGTACAGGATCGAAGTGGTACACCGTACCGAGGTCATGTAGATGGAAACCTATATTGCGCTACTGGTCCGTTCAATTTTTGTCGAGAACCTTGCGCTCGGGTTCTTTCTCGGCATGTGCACCTTTCTCGCGGTTTCGAAAAAAGTGGAGACCGCGATTGGCCTGGGCGCAGCTGTGGTTTTCGTACAGGCAATCACCGTGCCGGTGAACAACCTGATTTTTGCGTTCCTGCTCAAACCGGGCGCGCTCGCCTGGGCAGGGTATCCGGATGTGGACCTGAGTTTTCTCGGCCTGATCACTTACATCGGTGTCATCGCGGCAATCGTGCAGATCCTGGAAATGTTTCTCGACCGCTACGTGCCGGCCCTGTACAACGCACTGGGCATCTTTCTGCCGCTGATCACCGTCAACTGCGCGATTCTGGGCGGGTCGTTGTTCATGGTTGAACGCTCCTACAATTTCAGTGAAAGCGTCGTCTACGGAATCGGCAGCGGCGCCGGCTGGGCGCTCGCCCTCATCGCTCTGGCGGGTATCCGTGAAAAACTGAGATACAGCGACGTGCCGGCTGGATTGCAGGGTCTCGGCATTACCTTCATCTCGGCCGGCCTGATGGCGATGGCTTTCATGTCCTTTTCCGGAGTTCAGCTCTGAGGGTCGCAGAGATATGAAAGGCAGACAACAATGATCGAGATCGTACTTGGCGTCACCCTGTTCTCCGCAATTATCCTTGCGCTGGTGCTGGTGATATTGGTTGCACGCTCACGCCTGGTCCCGTCGGGTAATGTCAACATCAATATCAACGACGAACGCACCATTACGCCACCCGTCGGGGGCAAGTTGCTCAATGTACTGGCCGATGCCGAACTCTTCGTGGCCTCGGCCTGTGGCGGCGGCGGCAGTTGCGGACAGTGCCGCGTCAAGATCTTCGAAGGCGGGGGCGACATCCTGCCCACCGAAACCTCATTCATCAACAAGCGCGAGGCCGCCGAGCACAACCGGCTGTCCTGCCAGGTCGTCGTCAAGGAGGATATGAAGATCGAGGTGCCGCGCGAGGTTTTCGGCGTAAAGAAGTGGGAGTGTACGGTTCGCTCCAATAACAGTGTCTCAACGTATATCAAAGAGTTCGTGCTTGAGTTGCCCGAAGGTGAAGACCTGCAGTTTCGCGCCGGTGGTTACATCCAGATTGAATGCCCGCCACACCAGCTCAAGTACAGCGACATCGAAATTGCAGAGCAGTACAGGGACGAATGGGACCAGTACAAGCTCTGGGACATCGAGTCCAATGTCACTGCACCCGTGATGCGCGCCTACTCGATGGCAAATTATCCGGGCGAAAAAGGTATCGTCATGCTCAATGTACGCATCGCCACACCGCCCCCCAGTGTGCCCGACGCACCAACGGGCAGGATGTCCTCGTTCATCTTCCATCTCAAGCCCGGTGACAAAGTGATGGTATCCGGACCGTTCGGCGAATTCTTCGCCATGGACACGGACGCCGAGATGGTCTTCATCGGTGGCGGAGCCGGCATGGCGCCGATGCGCGCGCACATATTTGACCAGCTCAAGCGCCTCGATTCCACGCGCAAGATCAGCTTCTGGTACGGTGCCCGCAGTCTTCGCGAGACCTTTTATATGGATGATTTTAACGAGCTGCAGGAGAAACATGACAACTTCTCCTGGAACATCGCCCTGTCCGAACCCCAGCCGGAGGACAACTGGACGGGATACACCGGCTTTATCCACGAGGTGGTGTATGAAAACCTCCTCAAGAACCATCCGGCACCGGAAGATTGTGAATACTATATGTGCGGCCCGCCGATGATGACGTCCTCGGTAATCAAGATGCTGCACGGCCTCGGTGTCGAGGAGGACAACATCCTGCTCGATAACTTCGGGGGATAGCATGCGGCTGCCAAATCAGCACAACCCCCTCATTGCCCTGTGTGTCATCGCGGCCTGCACTTTTCTTGCTGCCTGCGGCGCGCGGGCAACGCTTGCCGAGTTTCAAGGCAACACCATGGGTACCACGTACCTTGTCAAGATCGCCGATATTCCCCCGTCACTGGATTCCGATACCCTCCATGCCGAGATCCAGGCCATCTTTGTACGTATTAACAATCAGATGTCCACCTACCTCGAAAGCTCGACGCTCTCCCGGTTCAATGCAGGACGCGAAACAGACTGGTTCAATGTCCCGATGGAACTGGTCACTGTTGTGCAGCTGGCCCGGCAGTTGAGCGAACTCACTGACGGGGCTTTCGACGTCACGGTGGGCCCGCTGGTAAACCTCTGGGGTTTCGGGCCGGAAGCCGCATCCGAACAACCACCGCATGCCGAGGCGATCGCATCCGCCCTGCAACAGACTGGTTACCGGAAACTTGACTTCAGAATGAATCCTCCAGGCCTGAGAAAAAGCAGCCCCGATCTGTACGTCGATCTGTCCGCGATTGCCAAGGGGTATGCAGTGGATCAGGTCGCAGAACACCTGGAACAACGGGGTATCTCGAACTACCTGGTAGAGATCGGTGGTGAGCTCCGGGGATTGGGTCAGAATGCCCGCGACGTACCGTGGCAGATCGCCATCGAAAAACCGGTCTCCGGCACACGGATTATTCAACAGGTCATCGCCATCGACGGTGTGAGCATCGCGACTTCAGGAGACTACCGCAACTACTTCGAGCACGAGGGGCGGCAGTTCTCCCACACCATCGACCCCAAGACGGGCTCGCCGGTTACCCACGCACTGGCGTCAGTGACCGTTGTGAATCCATCGGCGACCTATGCTGATGCCCTGGCAACCGGACTGATGGTCCTCGGGCCCGAGGCCGGTTACCAGCTTGCTGAACGCGAGGGTCTGGCAGCCCTGTTCATCGTCAGGACAGAGGGTGATTTTACGGGTCAGGCAACACCGGCGTTTGACCGCTACAGCAAGGAGCGACAATCATGACATTTCTCCTTTCCATACTTGTATTCACGCTCGCTGTGGTCCTCCTGAGCCTCGGCGTAATACTGGGCGGGCGGAAAATCAAAGGAAGCTGCGGCGGACTCAATACGCTTCCGGGCATCGAGTCCGATTGCGGCGGCGCCTGTCATCCAGATCCTGACAAGGCGGAGTCGGAGTGTCCTCGCCACAAGAAATCCTGTGCCAATCACGGCCGCCAGGCATGCGAAAAACACGCCAGCGACAGCCCGGAGGAGTCATCATGGCAAAATCCGCGTCCGTAAAAGAGTATATGACGAAAATCGTCGTGCGGCTCAGCACCGACATGGATGTGCTCGAGGCCTTGCACATTCTCCTGGAAAAAGATGTGCCTGGCGGACCGGTGCTGGACAGAATTGGCAATCTGGTGGGCGTACTGTCCGAGAAGGATTGCCTGGGTGCGGCGTTGAGCGCCACCTACCACGAGGACTGGGGTGGACGGGTTGCGGATTTCATGCACGGCGAGGTGGAAACCGTACAGGCCGAGGCTAACATCGCGGATGTTGCAATTCTGTTCATAAAAAGACCGTTTGCACACTTTCCGGTCGTGCATGATAATCGGCTGGTAGGGCTGATCAGCCGCCGGAATGTTCTCAGGGCCCTGGAGCACTTGCGCCTTGAAGCATAGCGAGCTGCACCGGCGGTCCGGCATCCGCAACTGAGTTGGGAATTTAGTTCAATGCGCCTCAAGAGAACCCGTGACATCCTGGAACTCGTCCGCCAGTTCCACCAGGCGGTCAGCGACCATTGCGAACAGGTTTCCGGTGCCACCGATGCAAAACGCCTCAAGCTGTTGCTCGACTACATCAGGAACAGTCTTTGGCCAACGCCCTCACCGTGTTCACCGAACAAACCCCGGACCCGGTACTGGACACCTGGTTCCAGTACACTGGCGACGACACGGCGATTTACCGCCTGCTGGACTCGAACCTCAATCCGGCTATGACAGAGGACGATCTTTTGCGCCTGATCCTGCGGATCACGGATCACTTCAGCGACCTTTACAGCGACATGGTCACGGCTTCACCGGCTGACAAAGTGCGTGCTGTATTCCAGAACCTGCTGGATGAGGAGCTCAAAGGCAAAGAACAATTAGCAAGGAATTTCCAGATGATGGCGGATTTGTAAGCACTGA
>QIFB01000127.1 GCA_003230545.1 Gammaproteobacteria bacterium
TCTGATCTATTCGTCATTGCGAGAAGCGGAGTGATGAAGCAATCTCCAACCGGCTGATTCCATTGCATGAGATTGCTGCGCTGCGCTCGCATAGGATGACGGGGGCGTTTCAATGAATCAGAGTTTCCCTGGCCCGCATTTCTCACCGCGGGGCGAGATGATTACGCAGAGAAATGCGGGCTAGAAGTGGCGGCTTCTGCGGTCTGCAGTGAGCCGGGCCAGATATTCTTCCGCGTTCACGGTATCCTCGCGTGGCTGGCGGTTCAGCAGCCCCTGGATGGTTTCATTATCACTGTTGCGCACCTCGTCAGGCGTGCCTGTCATTAAAATATCCCCGTCGGACAGCACGGTAATCCGGTCGGCAATGGTAAATGCACTATGGAGATCATGTGTCACCACGATAATGGTGACATGCATTGCCTGCTTGAGTTTAAGAATAAGCTCGTCCAGCTCGGCGGAGACAACCGGGTCAAGCCCCGAAGAAGGCTCGTCAAAAAACAGCAGCTTGGGATCCATGATCGTCGCGCGTGCCAGGGCAGCCCGCTTTAACATCCCGCCCGAGAGCTCCGATGGCATCAGGTCCTCGAAGCCGGCAAGATTCACCACCTCGAGTTTTATGCGGGACATGATACGGATGGTGTTCTCATCCAGCTGCGTATGTTCACGCAACGGTAACTCGATGTTTTCTGCAACGGTCAACGACCCCAGCAGTGCACCTCCCTGGAATGCCACACCCAGTTGACGGCGCAGTGTGAGCAGCTCACGCGAGTCAATCCGGGTGATGTCCTTGCCAAGGATATGAATATGGCCCGACGTGGGCTTGTTCAGGCCCAGCAGGTTGCGCATCAGGGTCGTCTTGCCGGAGCCGCTGCCACCCATGATGACCATGATCTCGCCTTCGCGAATCCTGAGGCTGATGTTCTTGAGGATCTCCCGTTCGCCGTAATGTGCGACGAGATTCTCAACCTCTATTACATTTTCCATTGCCGGTTCACTCGTTCTGGTATCGGGGATACAGCTTAACCGTTATTCAGCAAGTTTTGCCTGTTCCCAGTAATCGTCCAGGGCGGCAAGACCGGCCTGTTGAACACTGGTCCCCGCCCTGCAGCACTGTGCCTCCACCGCGTGGAAACGCCTGATGAACTTCCTGTTGGCCTGGCGCAAGGCTGATTCCGGATCAACGCCTGCATGCCTTGCCAGGTTTACCGCGGCAAACAGCAGGTCACCGGTCTCATCCCTGATTCTGTCCACCGCATTCCCCGCAGCCATCGCCTGCCGAAGTTCTTCCAGTTCTTCGGAAACCTTGTCAAATACTGCCGGGGTATCCGGCCAGTCAAAGCCTGCGCTCGCCGCCTTTTTCTGGAGTTTGCAGGCACGGGTCAGTGCAGTGTGGGTGACAGGAACCCCGTCAAGGATACTGTTTTTGTCTCCGGTATCCCGTTCGCGTGCCTTGTGACTTTCCCAGGCGCGGGTCTGTTCTTCAGCATCCCTGATGGTTTCCCCGGCAAACACATGAGGATGCCGGCGGACCATCTTGTCACAGATGCCCTGCACCACTCCATCAAAATCAAACCAGCCGGCTTCCTGTGCCATGCGCGCATGAAACACGACCTGGAACAGCAGATCACCCAGTTCGTCCTGCAGATCATTGCGATCATTCCGTTCGATCGCATCGACAACCTCGCAGGCCTCCTCGAGGGTATACGGTGCAATGCTCATGAAATCCTGCTCCAGGTCCCACGGGCAACCGTTATCAGGATCGCGCAGTCGCTGCATTATATCGAGCAGCGTATGGATTGTTATAGTAGCTGGATCAGCCTGGCTCATTGAATACATACCGCTTCATCACGGGGTATTCCTACCAGCGCCGCACCGGTCCGACATCCACGTGGATGAAGTTCGATGCTGCATAACTGCCAACACCGCCGGCCTTGAGTGAAAGCGCTGCCTTGTGCAGGTCGGCAAGGGCACACCCCGGCAGGCGGAGATCGATGGCCTTGCCCTGCATATGGTAGCTGCGCCGGGCGACTCCGGAACTCTTGCCGCGCAGACGGGCATTGGTCGCCGGCGACCGGTAACCTGAAATCACGTGAAAGGGATTGTGGCAATTGACCTCGGCCTGCAATGCAGTCAGCAGGTCCAGCAGGTTCCTGTCCATCGGCCAGGTTTCATCGGCACGGTGATCCCGCAGCACGGTATTGATCTCCCGCAGACCGTCTTCGAGGTATTCCCCTGCCGCCCAGTACACCGTCTCCAGCGACTCGCCGGTATGGGTGTTGTAGAACGCCAGCGAACGCTGCGGCCCGGCATTCAGGGACGCCAGGGCTGCGGGGCACAGCAATCCCGCCGCGACCCCGGCGCCAAGCCGCAGGAAGTCGCGTCGGCTCACGGCTGCAGTGGCGGCAGTGGTCAGGATCCGCTGGTCTGGAGTCATGGTGATACCCATATGCAAGCGCCTGTATTTTAATGAATAGCTCGAATACTAAATTAGCGAATCATTATACACTAATCCCGCTTACACGGGCGTCATTTCGAGGATCGCATGGATACCCCCGGGCCTGCTGTGACCGGTGGCACAGGTACGGCGGATACCCGGCAATACGGGACCTAATGGATGGTACCCCCCATCGCAGAAATGATCTGGTCCTCCAGCTGGATCCGGTCGGCCAGGCATTCACCCAGGTTGGACAGATCGACGGCCAGGAATTCAATGCTGTTATCGAATGACATGGCTTCATACTTGTCATTGAAGCGCAGGATCACATCGGTGGTTTCCACGATACGCGGGTAGATTCTCTCGGCGATATTCATTACCGACTGCCGACGTTCCCGGTTATCTGCGAGGTAACGATACAGCTGGAAATGCGCACTCGCCGTATAGTCGATCAGGGCCTCGCAAAAACGCCGCAGGGCCTTCTCCATCGAGGGATCCGTTTTGAATGGCTGGCGGCCTGCCAGCTCGGTCAACAGTGACAGGGTTTCTGTCCGGGACTGCACCAGCACATCCAGTTTATCACGCGCCTTGTTGCGACGATCGACTTCGCTGGTAGATTGAGAACCCATAGCCTGCTCCTGCATGATTGTTATTGACAGGGATTGTATCAAATCAATCTGCTGGCGGCCGCCCTGGTATTCCACCGGGGCCGTGCCGTGAGCCGTCCCCTCACCAGCTGACCATGACTCCCGGAGAGGCACCATGGGCTGGAACACACGCCTGATGACTGGATATGGGCCTATCCCCTTAAGGATAGATGGTTTATTAATCCATTGATTTAAATGGTTATATAAATCTACCATCCCACATTACCCCAGTTGGGATACCGATTAAATCTTGACCAAAAGAGTCAAGAATTACTATTATTAACATTGTCAGTACCGTCTGCACGGAAATGCCCGGTACCGGGGTTCTGCACGGAATGCGGTCCAGAATTACCGGAACAGACAGATCAGTACCGTATTCATAGGGGTTCACCATGAAACTATCTACGAAGGGCCGTCATGCTGTAACAGCGATGATGGAGCTGGCGCTTTATCAGAAACAAGGACCGGTCACGCTGGCTGATATTTCAGTCAAGCAGTCGATCTCCATCTCCTATCTTGAGCAGCTGTTCGCCAAACTGCGTCAGCACGGACTGGTCACCGGAATGCGTGGGCCGGGCGGTGGCTATTGCCTGGCGCTTGATGCCGGTGAAATAACGATCGCCAACATCCTGAATGCTGTTGACGACATGATAAAACGCCAGGGGACGACCGTGCCCGAGGGTGAGATACCGGGCAGCCTGCTGATGTGGCAACGCCTGAGTGACAGGGTTTATGAATACCTTGACGGAATTTCGCTCGCCGAGGCTGTACAGGCACAAACTGACGAAAGCCAGCCGGAACTGTTTGGTTCCAGCATGGCACAAAATGTGGCGTAGCAGCCGAAAGCGTTTTTTTATGAAAAGTTAATCCGGGGAAATTACCATGGCATATAGCAAGAAAGTACTCGATCACTACGAAAATCCGCGCAATGTGGGTTCCTTTGACAAGGATGACGGGCAGGTGGGTACCGGTATGGTTGGCGCGCCTGCCTGTGGTGACGTGATGAAACTGCAGATCAAGGTGAGTGAGAATGGCATTATTGAAGATGCCAGGTTCAAGACCTACGGGTGTGGATCAGCGATTGCTTCCAGCTCGTTACTGACAGAGTGGGTCAAGGGCAAGAGCCTGGATGAGGCCTGCGAGATCAAGAATACCGACATCGCGGAAGAACTCGCCCTGCCGCCCGTGAAGATCCACTGTTCTGTCCTCGCCGAAGATGCCATCAAGGCAGCGATCGAGAACTACCAGGAAAAGCAGCCGGCGAACCAGCCAGCACAAGCCTGACAGGCAGTCATTAAAAAACCGGAGCCTGATGTTCCCGGGCTCCGGTTTTTATTGTCCGGCACCAGGACATATCAGCCGAAATCGAAGTTGAGTACCTCATCCGGTACCTGCAGAAAATTACCCTGGATATAGTGCACCCCGCACTTCCACAGCAATTGCAGGTTGCTGGCATCTTCAACAAATCCGGCAATCACCCGGGCCTTGTGTTTCTCACACATGGTAATCATGGCTGTCAGCTTTAACTGCAGCTCGGGGCAAACAGCAATGTCATCGAAAGCGTGCCCGTTGATTTTTACGTAACTGGCAGGCACATGCTTCAGCAAGAGGGCAAGGTCCCGGTTGATATCAACATGCTCAAGCGCGACTCCACAACCAAGCTGCTTGACATGGTTTGCAAAACAAGCTGACTGTTTCAGCCCGGCACGAATATTTGCATCACTGATCTCGAACACCAGCCGGTTACCCGGCTGCCCGACCTCTTCAAAATGGCGATCAAGCCAGGCAGTAAATTCTGCGGTCAGGATGCTGCCTGATGAAACCTTCACAAACAAACAGGTGCCATTGCCACGCTCTCGTAACATACCCATCGCACTTTCGATGACCCAGCGATCAATCGAGTGCATCAGGTCATTATGCTCTGCAACCGGCATAAAGCGGGCAGGAGGTACAATACCGCCATCCCGGTCATGCAGCCGCAGCAAGGCTTCGTATTTCTCAACCCCGTTACCATGCAGTGATGCAATCGGCTGGTAAACCAGCCGGAACAGGTTTTTATCAATGGCACATTGCAGATGTTCAGCGAGCTCCCGGTCTGCTGCAGACTGTGACCGATCGACAACGGGTTCAGGCGACCTGATGATGATATGACTGTCTACGGACTTTACTGCCTCATTGCATGCCTGCATGGCAAGTGAAAATAACGGTAACCCTTCCCTTGATGTGTTATTGCTGACCGCAATACCCAGATTGCACTCCACCGTTAACGAAGTATCCCCGGCATCAAACATACGCGTACATATGTCGTTACAAATACTCTGGCCAAGTTGCTCGAGCTCCTGGCGTGACACACTGTTACACAAAATCGCAAACCTGTAGTCCCCGACCCGGGCGTGCACCATCGTCGAGGGAATTAACCGTGATAGCAAACCGGCCATCTGGAAAATCACCTCGTTCTGCATATGCGGGGACAGGCCGTATGCATGGGAATTCAGGTTCTCGATCTGGAGAACAAGCACCGCAGCCTTATCACTATCCCTGAAACCACGATCCATGAGCACAAGAAAACCGTCACGATTCAGAAACCCGGTTAACTGGTCATAGTTGCTGAGGTACTGGACCCGGTTACGCCGGCTCTTTGCCGCCAGTACCAGCCGGTCCAGGCGTGACGCGAATTCTGCATAGTCCGTAGATGCACGTATCACCTCACTCGGAAAGGTTTCTCCTGGTGTGAAGACATTATCTTCGTCACCACAGAGATAGATAACAGGGATATCCTCGTAATCACTCAATTGATGAATCATCCTGCCAATGTCCTCGGCATGGCATCCCGGCAGGGAATTTCCGATGATCAGCACATCGGGCATAAAGTTGATCATTGTCAGCAGAGCCTGCTCGGGGTTACTCATGCGCTTCACGAACATCCCGTCATGCTCCAGCTGCGACACAATTCCTGCAGACCAGTCGCTCGTTCTGTCATCAATTACCAGGACACGGTGACTCTCCCCGTTCCTGCCAGACACCGGGTACAGGCTCTGCAGTATCAGCCTCGGTGTCACCGGGGTTGCCAGGAAAACATCCCCGCCTGCCTGCACGGCTTTTAAACGGATTTTCTGGTCGGCCCTGTCGGAAATCACGACAAGCCGGGGTTTACCCGCGTGCCTGTCGAGCACCTTGCTGACATCGTCCAGCCGCTTAAAACAGTTTATCTGCCCGACCAGTTCGACAATTAATGAACCCGGTTGCTCGCGGTCCAGGATGGCCGCCAGTTCGCTCGT
>QIFB01000144.1 GCA_003230545.1 Gammaproteobacteria bacterium
TTATTATAGCAGTTGCCCCGGGGCTGGCAATCGCAGCGCACCAGAGGAGCCGCCGCATGAATTTCAACGAGTTTGTCATGAGCAACGAAGTGCCGATCCGGCTGGGGTTTTTCTTCGGCATCTTCGGCATCATGGCGCTGTGGGAACTACTCAGTCCGCGGCGCCGGCTGCACACCTCGAAGGCCATCCGCTGGGCCAACAACCTGGGCCTGGTGTTTTTCAACAGCTTTGTGTTGCGCCTGGTGTTTCCGGCCGCCGCCGTGGGTATGGCGCTGTTCACGCACGAACAGGGCTGGGGACTGTTTAACTATATAGAGGTTCCGTTCTGGCTGACGGTGGTGGCCTCGGTGGTCATCATGGATTTCTTTATCTGGCTGCAGCACGTGATGGTCCATGCTGTTCCGGTACTGTGGCGCCTGCACCGCGTGCATCATGCCGACCTCGATTTTGATGTGACCACCGGTGCGCGTTTTCACACCCTGGAGATCCTGCTCTCCATGCTGATCAAGTTTGCCGTGATCATGCTGCTGGGTCCGCCGGTGCTGGCCGTGGTGATTTTCGAGGTGGTCCTGAATGCAACCGCGATGTTCAACCACGCCAACGTACGCCTGCCATTGAGTATTGACCGCTTCCTGAGACTGTTCGTGGTGACGCCGGACATGCACCGCGTGCATCACTCCATAGAGGATGATGAGACCAACAGTAATTTCGGGTTCAACCTGCCGTGGTGGGACCGGTTGTTCGGCACTTACCGGGACCAACCGCGTGCCGGGCACGAAGGAATGACCATCGGCATTCGTACGTTCAAGGAGGACCGGTGGTGCAGCTGGCTGCCGGGCATGCTGGTGATCCCTTTTGTCGGCAAGGTGCAGGATTACGCCATCAACCGGCGCCAGTGGGAGGTTGGTCGTGAACAATAATCACCTCATGCGCATCGTGTTGTTCCTGGGTCTCGTGACCGCGATTACTCTCGCCATCATTTACCGCGACCAGTTTGACAGTGCGGCGCTCGAGGCCTGGGTCCGTGATGCCGGGCCGGTGGCGCCCCTGCTGTTCATGCTGATTTACGCACTGGCCGCTGTCCTGTTTCTGCCCGGCTCGATTCTCACGCTCGCCGGTGGCGCATTATTCGGGCCGGTACTGGGGACCATCTATAACCTGACCGGCGCCACGCTGGGCGCCACGCTGGCTTTTCTGGTCGCGCGCTATCTGGCCTCGGACTGGGTGGCTGACAGGACCGGCAGGCGTGTAAAGCAGCTCATCAACGGCGTTGAAGGTGAGGGCTGGCGCTTCGTGGCATTTGTACGGCTGGTGCCGCTGTTCCCGTTTAACCTGCTGAATTATGCGCTGGGGCTGACGCGACTGAAATTGCTGCACTACATCATTGCAAGCTACCTGTTTATGCTGCCGGGCGCGATTGCCTATACCTACCTGGGCTATGCCGGTCGCGAGGCCGTCGCCGGTGGCGAGGGCATGATCCAGAAAGGCCTGCTGGCCCTTGCACTGCTGGCCGTGGTGGCCTTTCTGCCGCGCCTGATCGGCACATTCCGGCGTGGCCCGATGATGGAAACAGCGGAGTTCAGACGGCGGCGGGATGCCGAGAAGGACCTGCTGGTGCTCGATGTGCGGACACCGGAAGGTGAACAGGGACATATCGAGGGTGCTGTGAATATTCCAGTTGAGGAATTGCAAAAGCGCATGGCTGAACTGGGTGATTCCCTGGAGCACCCGGTTGCGATTGTGTGCCGTACCGACAAGCGTTCCGCGAAGGCGGCGCTGTTGCTGACGGAAGAAGGTTTCGCCGACGTGCACGTGGTGCGCGGTGGCATGACAAAGTGGATAGAGGCGGGTCTGCCGGTAATTTGAAAAAGGGGCCGGATACATTTTCTACCCATCAATCAAAATAGAAAATGTATCCAACAGAAAATGTATCCGGCCCCTTTTTTGGCCTGCAGGCCATGACCTGTCCGAGGAGGTAATTATGAGTACTGATATTAGCATTGCTGACATTGTGGTCCATCTGCATCCGGATACCACAGCCGATTGCAAGGTCCGGATTGATGAAGGGCTGCGCGCGCAGGAAGGTGTGGTCTCGGTGCATTTTAACGAGGAAGACCACCCGCATGCCCTGGTGGTGGCCTACAACCCCAAGGCAATCAATTCGCAGACACTGCTGGGTGAGATCAGAAAGTGTGACAAGGAAGCGGTGATGGTGAGTCTTTAGTCCAGCCATAGCTCCGGACCGGATTGTGAACACGGCGAAAACCGTTCTTGTGCTCGGTGGCGGTATCGGTGGCCTGGTGGCCGCCAGCCGCCTGCGCAAGGGACTGTCACAAGAACACCGCGTGGTGTTGATCGAGCGTGAGAGCGATTATGTGTTTGCGCCCTCGTTCCTGTGGCTGATGACGGGTCTCAGGCGGCGTGAAAAGATCTCGCGCCCGCTGTCGAAATTACAGAAGCAGGGTATCGAGCTCGTTCAAGGCAGTATTGAACGCATTGACCCCGGTGCACACACGGTTTGGGTCGATGGTCGGGAATTCACGGGCGACTATCTCGTCATTGCGCTGGGTGCGGAACTGGCGCCTGAAACCATCCCGGGGCTGGCCGGGGCCGGGCATAATTTCTATACCCTGGCAGGCGCCGAGGCATTGCGCGATGCGCGTCTCGAGCTGCGTACGGGCCGCGTGGTGGTACTCGTCAGTGCGATGCCGTTCAAATGTCCGGCCGCACCCTATGAGGCGGCGATGCTGCTGGAATACGATTTCCGCAAACGCAGGCTGCATGAACAAATTGAGGTGGACCTGTACTCACCGGAACCGGGGCCCATGGCGGTCGCGGGACCGGACGTATCGCGCCAGGTGCGGCAAATGGTGGAAGCCAAAGGCATCGGTTATTACCCGGAGCATAGCGTCACACAGGTGGATGCAACGGCACGATGCCTGCAGTTTGCGAATGGCGCGAGCGCGAAATTCGACCTGCTGGCCTATGTGCCGCCACACCGGGCGCCACGGGTGGTTGCCGAGTGCGGCCTGACCGGTGAATCCGGCTGGATCCCCGTGCACCGGCAGACACTGGAGACACAGTTCCCTGGAGTGTATGCCATTGGTGATGTTACCGGCATCATGCTGTCGGTGGGGAAACCGCTACCCAAGGCGGGCGTGTTCGCCCATGGTGAGGCCGAAGTCGTCGCGAATAATCTGGTGCATGCAATAAATGGTAAAGGAAAGCCAGTGCAGTTCGATGGTCACGGCGAGTGCTTTATCGAGACCGGTGACGGCAAGGCGGGGTTTGGCAGCGGCAACTTTTTCGCCGAACCCGTTCCGGAAATCAGGCTGCGCAAGCCGAGTCGGACATTGCATGTTGGTAAAGTGGCCTTCGAAAAATACTGGTTGTTCGAATGGTTCTGAAACTGGTTCCATTAATAGTTGTTGAAGCGGGCGTAGTAATATTACGATGTAATGGTCTTACAGCCCATCGCGAGATGGGCGTGACCATCCAATGAAACCTCGCAATATCATCTTGCTACTCCTGCTGCCTGGTCTGGCTGTGTTCCTCGGCTGGCGCTTTGTCCGGCCGATGAATATCTTTGTGGTTGACGACCGGTTCGCCTGGCCGGTTGATACCACGCAGACGCCAGCGGTATTGGGCAGGTTGCGCGCTACTGATTGTGCGGCCTGTCATCAATCCTTCTATGAGGAATGGCGCACCACCATTCACAGTCAGGCCTGGACCGATCCCTATTTCCAGACCGACTGGCAGTTTGACGACGCCCAGCACATCTGCCGATTGTGCCACACACCGCTCGACCGCCAGCAGCCACACAAGGTTTTGGGATACCGCGACAGGGACAAATGGGATCCGATTCTGGAGGATAATCCGGACTTTGATCCCGAACTTCAGCACGAAGGTGTGACCTGTGCCGCGTGCCATTACCGCGATGGAAAAATAGTCGGTGTCCTCGGCGATACCGATGCCCCCCATCCCGTGAAAAAACTGGAGGACCCGAACCAGGTATGCGTGCGCTGCCATATCGTGGGGGGCGATCGCTGGGATACTTTTTTCCGCTTCCCGCCCTGCGGTACGGTCGCGGAGATAGAAAGCACACTTGCGGCTGTTCCGGACAAACGGGACCTGGAGTATCTGGTAACGCTGACGGGAAAAAAGGGCGCTGGCAGCGATAGCGGGGCGGATGAGCCATTCGACGTGACCGGCCCGGAAGCGATCACAGTGGGTAAATCGGGTGAGGTCACCGCAAGCAATACCCGTGTACTGGGCTGTGTCCAGTGCCACATGCCCCTGGCCAGGCGGCCGCTGGTAGAGGGCGGCGTGGTACGTGATACCCGGCAACACCTCTGGCGGGGCGGCCATGATCCGGAAATGGTGAAAAAAGCCCTGACTGTAGAGTTTGTCGAAATAGAACGGCCGGAACAGGAATCACGGATGTTTCAACTGACCCTGACCAATACCGGTGCTGCCCATTATGTTCCCACCGGGACGCCGGATCGGTATCTGACAGTACACCTGAGGTTACTCGATGAACAGGGCGGCGTGCTTGATGAGCAGAGTTATTCGATTAAACGCACTGTTTTGTGGCGGCCGTTTATTATCGATCTCCGGGATACCCGCCTGCCACGATGGCAGCCAAGGCGATATGAGCTGGAAGTTCCCGGTGATGGCGGAGCAGTAAAAGTAGAGGCGGAGATAAGGTATCACTTGCTTGCCGAAAGCCGGCGCAAGCGTATCGGGTATGAAAACAGGACACCGATCAATTATGCCGTATTCCACAAGCAAATCCCGCTACAGGCAGGTATTGAAGAGGCAGCTAATGAGTAAACGTGATCTGGTGATTATTGGTGGTGGCGCCGGTGGACTGGTTGTCGCCAGCGTGGCGGCGCAACTCGGACTGAAAGTCACACTGATTGAAAAGGCCGAAAAGCTGGGCGGCGATTGCCTGCACTACGGGTGCGTGCCCAGCAAGACCCTCATCCACGCCGCCCGGGTGGCCTCGCTTATGCGCCGTGGTCCCGAATTCGGCCTGCCGGTCTGTGAGCCGGAGGTGGATCTCGGCAAGGTGGCCGACCATGTGCAGTCCGTCATTGACCGCATCCAGGTGCATGATGATCCGGAACGCTTCCGGGGATATGGGTGTGAAGTCATCTTCGGTGCAGCCGCCTTCATTACTACCCGCAAGGTACAGGTTGATGACCAGGTTATCAGGGGCCGACGGTTCCTGATTGCGACCGGTTCACAGCCCCTCATACCGCCGATCGAAGGCCTGGAACAAGCGGGTTATCTGACCAACGAGGACCTGTTTTCCCTGCGCGAGCTGCCGGCCCGGCTGGTGGTGCTGGGTGGCGGGCCGGTCGGCCTCGAGATGGCACAGGCCTTTGCCCGGCTTGGCAGCGATGTCACGGTCGTGGAGCGTCTGCCGCACCTGTTGCCCCAGGAAGACCCCGAAGTGGCCGATGTCTTGCAGGCTCATCTTGAGTCGGAAGGGATGGCGGTGCATACCTCGACCAGCGTGGAACGCGTGTCCTGCGACGGCAATGAAACACTGGTTGGGTGTGATGATGGCCTGGTGCTGAAAACAGATGCACTGCTGGTCGCTGTCGGTCGCAGGCCGGTGGTCGACGGCCTGGGTCTGGATGTCGCAGGAGTTACCCATGATGCGAAGGGTGTCACGGTGGACCGGCGTCAACGCACTTCACAAAAGCATATCTATGCCTGCGGTGATGTGTGCGGACCGTATCCACTGACGCACATGGCGGAATACCAGGCCGGCATTGTGATCAGCAATGCGATCTTCCGCGTTCCGAAGAAAACCGATTACCGGGTCGTTCCCTGGGTGACCTACACCGACCCGGAACTGGCGCGGGTGGGACTGACGGAACAACAGGCGCGTGACAAGGGTATCGAGCCGGTGGTGTTGCGCTTTCCGTTTCAGGATATCGACCGCGCCATTACAGACAGGGAAACGTCCGGCCTTGCCAAGCTGGTAGTACACAAGGGCAAGATTCTCGGTGCATCGATCCTCGGCCCCCATGCCGGGGAACTGATTCATGAAATTGTACTGGCAATGAAAACCGGCGCAAGCATCGGGGACATTTCCGCAACCATTCACGCCTACCCGACGCTGGCCCAGGTCCACCGCCGCACGGTGAATACCTGGTATGGTCAGAAACTGTTCAGCCCGGGTACCCGGCGGCTGGTCAAGTGGATCAACCGCCTGGTGCCGTAACTGAAGGGTCCGGAAGTTCATGCATTGCACTACCCGTAACAGCTGCTGAAAGCAGTCCGGTGACAGGGTGCCCAGGACACAATCGGCCCAGGAACCCTCGGTCGATGGCGTGGGCTCGCAGGCAGTCCCTGTTCTGACTATTCTGGAGGATATGAAGGACTGGCTGGAGCAGCATGAGGTCATTAAGACAGGGCGCAGGCGGCATTGATACTAAATCCTGATGATTACGGGGCGTGGTACCACACACCACGTGGTGTGTGGATCGGAAATACCGAATTTTCTCTGCTGCAATCCCTGTTGCGCCCGGCACCGGGCGCCCTGCTGCTGGATGTGGGCTGCGGCACCGGCTGGTTCAGCCGCCGCTTTGCAGCGCACGGCCTGCAAGTCACCGGAATCGATCCCGATCCGGCGGTGCTTGCAGTTGCCCGTTCCCAGGGCGGCGAGCTACACTGGATAAAGGCATCAGCCACGACCCTGCCGTTTGCAGATAACCGCTTTGACTACAGCGCGGCCGTCACCAGTCTGTGTTTTATCAATGAGGTACAGCAGGCCGTGCAGGAGATGTGGCGCGTCAGTCGGCACGGCATGGTGCTGGGCCTGCTGAACCGGCACAGCCTGCTGTACCGGCAGAAGCATGGCAGCGGCGGTTATACCGGGGCGCGCTGGGATACGGCCCGTGATGTGGGTAAGTGGATCAGGGATTTGCAACCAGAACCCCGGGTCAGAATGCGGTACTGTATTTTCCTGCCGGGCGGGGGCCGATTATCGATGATGGCCGAATACGTCATTCCTCAGCGCCTGCCTGTGGGTAGTTTCCTTGCAGTTGCGCTCACCGCTTGAATTCGCCGACCCTAATATAAGAAATCACTAAACGGGAACTACCGACCCATTCCGGTCCTTTAGCATTTGGTGAACTAACCCTAGCAGGTGTAGTCTCTTGCTAACAAGCCAAACAATTAAAGAAAGCTGGCAACAAGAATAACTGGAGATTCAGAGCAAAACGGAGGCACATTCAATGGAAATTAAAACAATCTTTGCTGCCACGGTATTATTGGTAGCTGCATATACACAAAGCGCACATGCAACATTAGTCAATGGAAGTACACTGGACTTTTTTGCAGCTCCTTCTGGCACTAGTCTACCAGCAGTAGGTACTGGTTCTTGGTGGGCTTTCCCTGATGTAAATCTATATCAAGGCACCGAGTCATTTGATGGCTTAATCGTTGGTACTACGCAACTCGCAAGCGGCAGTCATTCTGGTGCTCCTGATGGAACTGAGTCTCCTGCGATTGATAAGGCGTGGCAGGTCTTCGGAAATACTGGCATGCTGGAGTCAGTAGCACCAACCAGTGTTGTGAGTGCCTCTGGCATCACAGCTACCCTAGACTTCTCAGGAATCAGTGTTGACTGGAATGGAATAGATGCGATCCCGCTGCATGACCCTATTGGATTTCCTGCAGATACTGGCCTTGCGTTTATTACGTGTGCGATTGATTGTGGATTAGGTGATACATATATCCTTGACTATGCCGGCCATACAACGTTGGGGGAAACGGGTAAAGACGGCGTACCGTTCCTCATACACTTGGAAGGAACAATTACAGCCGTTCCTTTGCCAGCCGGAGTCTGGCTCTT
>QIFB01000130.1 GCA_003230545.1 Gammaproteobacteria bacterium
GAAGATCAGTTTCCGAGACATTTGCAGCTCCTCATTGTCACAGGTTGGGCCGAACGGAGTGATGCCCAACGTTATCTGGCAGATTGACTCATCTATTGCCGGGCTTCGCAAGCTCAGCCCAATCTACATAACGGCTAGTTCTCGCGTGCAACATTATCCCGCAGGTAGACGGGCACGGCCGCTTCCGGCGCTATCACTTCATTCCGACTGAACTTGTCCGCGGCAAGCATGGCGACATCGTGCGCACGGGGCTCGAGGTCCGGTAACAGGCGCACCACGTGCTCACCGGTGCTTGCCGCCAGGGTGCCGGCGTAACGCTCCCAGCCACTGCCGGCCCCGACCCAGTTGCCGACGGTTGGCATTTCAACGGATTCCGGTTTGCGGACCGACTCTTCCCCCACCAGCCCGGGTAACCGGTTGGCGCCCGCCTGGTACACCGCCCAGTACACCTCGTCCATGCGGGCATCGAGTGCCGTGAGGATCCCCTGCTCCCCGGTTTCGCGCAGTGCACCATTGGCAAGTGCCGCCAGGGTGGACACGGCCACCACGGGCAGGCCAACACCCAGGGCAATACCCTGCACCGCACTGGCCGCAATGCGTACCCCGGTAAACGAACCGGGTCCGCGGCCAAAGGCAATGGCGTCCAGCTGCCCGGGCTGCAGCCCTGCCTCGACCAGCAGGGACTCGATCATCGGCAGGATCAGCGCTGCATGCTGGCGCGGGGCCAGCGCATGGCGTTCCTGGATGTCGCCGTCGATATAGAGCGCCGCGGAACAGGCCGCCGTCGCCGTTTCAATGGCAAGTATCCGGGTTGCCATTAACCTGCCGTAACCGTGCAGTTGATACCGGCATAGAACTCATGTACAGCATCGATGCTCCGCGTTACCGGCATGTCAGGCAAGCTGTTCAGAAACACCCGGCCGTACGATTTGCTGCGTAACCTGGGGTCACACAGTACCAGTACACCGCGGTCATCGATGTCCCGGATCAGCCGCCCCACCCCCTGTTTCAGGGTAAGCACTGCTTGCGGCAACTGATACTCGATAAACGGGTTCTTCCCTTGTGCGCGCATGGCATCGATGCGTGCCTGCAGCACCGGGTCTCCAGGTGATGCAAACGGCAGCTTGTCGATGATCACGCACGACAGGGCACTGCCACGTACATCGACCCCCTCCCAGAAACTGCTGGTACCCAGCAGCACGGCATTACCGAGTTCCCGGAACTGTTCCAGCAGGTCACTGCGGGGTGCCGTGCCCTGCACCAGCAGCGGATAATTCACCGAGTCTTCCAGCAGCGCTGCTGCTTCCTGCAGGGCGGCATGACTGGTGAACAACAGAAATGCCCTGCCCTGGCTGGCCTCGAGGACATCCCGGGCCGTGTCCACCACTGCCCGGGTATAACCGGACTCGGCCGGCGCCGGCATCTCCGGTGGCAGGTAGACCAGGGCATTCTTTTGATAGTTAAACGGACTGTCCAGCTGCAGTGTGCTTGCGTCTTCCAGACCCAGGCGTCCTGCGAAGTGACTGAAGCTCGAACTGACCGCGAGCGTGGCAGAGGTAAACACCCAGGTATCAGGCAGGGTCTCGAGCGACTTGCTGAAACCCGGCGCAATATCCAGTGGCGTGAGGTTCAGCCGGAATGCACGCCGCCGGGTTTCAAACCAGAACACATACTCCCCGGCCGGCATCTCCAGCAGCAGGTCGAGCCGTTCCGCGAGTGCCTTGCCGCGTTGCCAGCAACTCTCCAGCCCCTTGCCGCGCTCGGCCGCCAGGGCCAGCCAGTCGACCAGGCCGGCGAGGACTGTTTTCAGTCCCTGCAATGCCTTCACCACCGGGCGGTCAGTGGCAATCTCCGACCACGGCGCACGCCGGTCCCCGGTACCCAGCGCAAGCCGGAATGCCTGTAACGCCGTCTCGAGCTGCTGTGCCGTTTCCGGCAGGTCCGCCATGTCACCCGCCTCGCGCAGGTGTTCGACACGGGTATCACGCACCAGGTCGTTGAGTTGATAGCTACTGACGGTGACCCCGAAGAACAGCGAGGCCACCTCGGGCAACTGGTGGGCCTCGTCAACGATGATGACATCGACACCCGGCAACAGCTCGCCGAAGCCCTCCTCCCGCAGCAGTATGTCGGCAAACAGCAGATGGTGATTGATCACGACGATGTCCGCATCCATGGCTGCACGCCGCGCCTTGACCACGAAACAGTCCTGGTAGAGCCCGCACTCCAGACCCAGGCAGTTTTCAACAGTCGAGGTCACCCTGGGCCACAGTGGGGAATCCTCGGGTATGTCTGCCAACCGGGCAATATCGCCGGAGCGCGTCCGGCCTGACCAGGCGCGGATGAGCTCGAGGTCGCTATGCAGCTGTCTGGTACGCTGCCGTCCTTCGCCGACAGTGACCTCCAGCCGGTGCAGGCAGAGGTAATTCGCCCGCCCCTTGAGCAAGGCAGTCTGCAACGGTGCCTCCAGGGCGTCCCGAACAACTGGCAGATCATGGTTGTACAGCTGGTCCTGCAGGTGACGTGTGCCGGTAGAGATAATGACCCGCTTGCCGGAATCCAGTGCCGGCATCAGGTAGGCAAAGGTCTTGCCGGTTCCGGTCCCGGCTTCCACGATGAGCCGGTCATGCTCACCGATGGTCCGGGCAACCGCCTCGGCCATCTGCTGCTGTGCCGCGCGTGGCATGAAGCCGTCCACGCTGCGCGTCAGCGGACTCTCTTCGCCAAGCAATGTGTACCAGGAACTCATACCCGCTGGAATGTCGTTGGTAGTATTCAGTCGGATTCGAGGATGCGGATACGCTGCTCTGCCACGCTGGCACCGGCCAGGTCACCACGGCTGCGCCGTGCATCGGCAATCAGCTGCCAGTTACGGATCTGCTGTGCACGATTGCCCGGCGCAAGACTGTTTGACTTGGCCGCCAGGTTTTCGGCCTGGAGATACTCCCCTTCCGCGAGTCGCACTGAAGCCAGATGATGCCAGAGAACCGGGTTACGGGAATCGATCCGGATGGCACGCTCGAGGGTTGCTGCCGCCGAGTCGAGATCACCGGCATTGGCCTGGTGCTCGGCGCGATCCAGCAGTGCGAGCACCGCGGGCGGTTGTTGGCTAACCGGCGCCTGCAGCCCGGCGGCATCTGCATCCCGGTCATCCGCTTGACCGGCCGGCCCGGACGATTGCACGCCCTGATCGATCACCGGTTGCGGCTGCCCGCTCTGCATACCGGTACAACCGGAAACCAGCCATACCAGCAGCAGCGCGTAATACCGTGGTTTCAATACACCAGTTAATATCACTTGAATAACTCCCTGAACCAGTCCATTGGCCGCTGGAACGGCGTGCTGCCGTCGGCACACGGGGCCCACCCGGTCGGTTCACTGCCCTGGATAAACGGTAATTCTACTGCATCCCGGCAACCGCCATCGGCGCGCAAGCCACTCAGCGGGTCAATGGCGAGGATCTCGATACCATCGACAGTCGCCTGCAGCAGACCGGGATCACCCAGGCCGGCGAACAGGTCACGCCATACCAGCAAGGCGCCGGTTGACCCGGTCAGGCCGGTCGATCCGTTATCGTCACGCCCGATCCAGACAACGGCAAGGCGGTCACCGCTGTACCCGGCAAACCAGCTGTCACGCAGATCATCCGTAGTGCCGGTCTTGCCGGCAATGTCCATGTCCCCGGGCAACACCTGGTACAGGGCACGCCCGGTCCCGTTACGTACCGCGTGGCGCAGGGCCGTAGTCACCAGGAAGGCCGCGGCCGGTGTGACCGCGGCACTGACCCGTAACGGGTAACTTTGCAACGCCATGCCGTCTGCAGCGAGTACCGCGCGGATCGCACGCAACGGTGTCCGGAACCCGCCGCTGGCGAGTGTCTGGTACATGCGGGTGACCTGCAACGGGCTGAGCTCGGCCGCGCCCAGCACCAGCGAGGGATAGGGCTGGAAATCATGCTCGACACCAAGCCGTTGCAGGGTCGAGATGATCGGCTCGATGCCGAGCTCCAGGCCGAGGCGTGCCGTGGCCACGTTATAGGAATGTGCAAGCGCGCTGTGCAACGGCACCCTGCCATGAAACTCCCGGTCATAATTGTTGGGTGACCAGGTGGTCCCGTTCGGGGCGGTCCAGGTGAGCGGGTCATCGTCCAGCAGGGTGGCCAGCGTGTAGGCGTCCGGCTGCTCCAGTGCTGTCAGGTAGACCGCCGGCTTGATGACTGACCCGACCTGTCGTTGGGCGTTCAGGGCCCGGTTGAACCCGGCAAACTTGGCATGCCGATCTCCGACCAGTGCCAGCACCTCCCCACCCTGGACCGAGGTCACCACGGCAGCGCCCTGCAGGCTGTCAGCCTCGATCCCGTGAGCCTGTTCGAGACCGGCAAGACGCGTGGCGATAACCTGCTCCAGGCGCCACTGCACCTGCGGATTCAGCGTGGTAAATATCCTGAGCCCCTCGCCGGTAATGTCTTCCTCGCGGTAATCACGCTCCAGTTGCCGGCGCACCAGTTCCAGAAAGGCCGGAAACGTATTAATAGCTTTCTTCCGGTACGGGACCACGCCCAGCTTGCGCGACTTCGCACGTGACACTTCTTCCGGCGTCAACTGTCCCCCGTCACCGAGGACATCGAGGACAAAATTCCGCCGGCTGCGGGCGCGCTCGGCATGCCGGCGCGGATTGTAGTACGACGGGCCCTTGACCATGCCAACCAGTAACGCGATCTGCTCGCCGGTAAGTTCAGACAGTGGACGCTCGAAATAGAAATGACTGGCGAGACCGAACCCGTGGACCGCCCGCGGACCGTCCTGGCCGAGGTACACCTCGTTCAGGTAGGCCTCGAGAATTTCATCTTTCTCGTAATGCCATTCCAGCATCAGGGCCATGATGGCCTCGTTGATCTTGCGGGTCAGGGTGCGTTCGCTGGTCAGATAAAAGTTCTTGACCAATTGCTGTGTCAGGGTGCTGCCGCCCTGCACCACGCCACCGGCGCGAATGTTAGCCAGCAAGGCGCGCAGGATCGATAGCGGGGCAATACCGGAGTGCGTATAAAAATTCCGGTCCTCCACGGCAACCAGGGCGCCGGTGAGTGCCGGCGGCACCTCCTCGAGCTTTACCAGCACGCGGTCTTCATTGTGTGCCGGGTAGAAACTGCCGACCATCACCGGGTCTAGGCGCACCAGGCTGAGGGAGCTGTCGCTGCCTGCATTATCGAGCCCCGTCACCTGGCCATTGGCAATACGGACACGAAAATTGCTCGACGCTTCCCTGCCGTCGGAGTGAAGGAACGGCCGGGTAATGATGTGGAAGGTCCCGCGGTTTCGGGACACCTGCCCGGACTGGCGGGGCGTTGCCACCGGCTGGTAATTCAGCGCCGAGAGCTCGGCCGCCAGTTGCTCCGGTGTTAATGCAAGTCCCGCATACAGTTCCAGCGGCCGTGCGTAGACCCGCGCCGGCAGCGACCAGCGCTTGCCGTCGAATTGCTGCCGCACATGGAAATCGAGATAGACCAGGTAGCCGGCAAGCAGCAGCATGGTGACAACGGCGATGCGGATCCACAGGGTCCGGCGCGGGGATTTCCTGCGCCCGCGTTGGTTACGGGGTACCATGATTTACGAGATTCCGGATATCCACATCGGGGGGCAGGGATTCAACAATGGGTGACCAGCTACCGGGCGACATCATACCGGAAAATCCGTGACAGGCTGAACCGGGTTTTGCTGGCCAGGGCAGAATAGTACTTAACTTAAGACCAAATGACCGCATTGACAACAGGCAACTGTCATCCCGGCGAATACTGCCATCCCTGGGCGCGCGTCGCTCTTGCAGGCAAAAAAAAGCCCCCGGTCAGAATCTCTGAGGCCGGGGGACAGTTTACGGAGACGTTATAAAATAATCGTTAATCGCTGTTCCGAAAAAATGCCCCGGTCGGTATGACCCAAACCGGGGGAGTTTACGGAGACGTTACATTCGTTGGCTGATGTTCCGAAAAAAATTCCCCCGATCGGTATCACCCGGGCCGGGGGGAGTTTACGGAGACGGTTAGCCAGTATGCCTGCGCTTGCGGGCGATCCCGGCAAGAAAGAGCAGTCCGGAGCCGAATAACCAGGCGGCTGCCGGAATGGGAACAGTGGTGACAGCGATAGCTGTCGTCTTGAGCTTTTTGCCGGTATTAAGAACCCCATTAATGGACTCGGCAAGTGACAGGTAGACTGACTCCGCATTGGTGCAATACGCAGCGAATGCCTCGTGGCAGAAGATATTGGTGGTATTAAATCCAAGCAACTCCCAGGCACTCTCAAGATCGGCTTTCATCAGGGTTGTTTTCTTGGTGATCCCGAGCTCCTGTATGATCCCCTGAATTTTTACGGACCCCTTCTTCAACTCACCATTCTTGACCTCTGCCGTGAATTTATATTTTGGTTTGGCGACAAAAAACATGTCGCCCAAGTCGAGGTAAAATACGGAACGCCCGGATTTGTTGTCCTGCTTCGCCTTTATTTGAAAATCGCCGTCCTTTTTGTCCTTGTACGTGACTTTTACGCCGTTATCAAAATACGGGTAGCTGCCGTCGCGGATACCGGGCAGAGAACAGCCATTCAATGGATAGGCACCCGGGTCCGGGCAGTCGGCATCTACTGCAAAGGCATTACCGCCGACCAGCAGAATGGCGCCAAACAGACAGAAAACAGCCTGCATTCTTATTTTGTTCATTACACTCTCCTCACTCATTACTTAACATTTATTAAAATTTCTTCCCTGGTTTTTGTGAATCCCGGGCCACGCTCCTGAATGAGCACGGGAATTTTCACACCTCAGCCCGCCCGCTTCTTGATATCAGGCTCACTCTCTTGATAACTCTCCGGTTTCAGGCGAGGGACAGGATGATCCGCACCACTGCCGATGGCGTGCCGGATGGCGGTGATAAGCCCGGAAAATGACTGAAATGCTTTCTTCTCGTCTGACCCGACGGTCTCCACGAGGCCAGCGACATCGCCCTGATCGTTGTGAAGTCTTCGGTATACCCGAACTATGTAAC
>QIFB01000131.1 GCA_003230545.1 Gammaproteobacteria bacterium
CAGACTAACCTGTATTGGCATACTGGAGAAAATTTTCCCGGGCAAAAAAATCCCGCTGCAAGAGCGGGAGTTAAGGAGGTAGGTTGGGCTACTGCAATCACCGGATGCAGCACCGCAGGCCAGGGTTGTTATTGGTTACACCGTTTCCGGGGAAACGCCCTGCAGTTGCAACATCCTGAACTTCATCGATCTGACTACGTGCTCTTGAGAAGCGCTGCGTCCTGTTATCTTGCCGTGGCGCAAAAACCCGTCAAACATGAAGGCAGATGTCTGCCGGGGCTAAGGAGATGGCCTGCAAGATTGACCAATGACGCCTCTGATTACGCCCGTGTTCAGAGGGTCTGTCAACCACAATAGATTGACGCTTTAATCTGGAATTTCAGCGGCTTAGATGTAGGTGTCTGATTATGATGGTATATCGTTAGTGCTTAATTTTTGAATATTCAAATGTCCCTGCCCAATATTTTTTTAGCCCTTCCGGCAGGCCGGTTTACAAACAATTGACAGCCATTTAAAATACTTGACTAAATTACTCGGTTATTCTAGCTTTATAGGTATCCAGAACCAGGTGATACCCACTAAATACACTATATTAACAATAAGTTACCAAAATACTATGGTAGTAATGCCGGAGGCTTGACATGAGTGCATCCAATCAACCGATCGATGACCTGCTGAACCGGGAATACGCGGCAGGATTTGTCACGGATGTGGAAATGGACACGATCCCGCCGGGACTTAATGAGGACGTCATTCGCACGATTTCAGCGCGCAAACAGGAACCGGACTTTCTGCTCGAATGGCGTCTCAAGGCCTGGCATCACTGGCGCACCATGACGGTGCCGCAGTGGTCGAGTGTTCACTACCCGCCCATCGATTATCAGGACATCGTGTATTATGCCGCGCCGAAGTCACGCAAGGACGGTCCATCGAGCCTGGATGAGGTCGATCCGAAAATTCTCGAGACCTACGAGAAACTGGGCATTCCGCTGGAAGAGCAGGAAACCCTCGCCGGGGTGGCTGTCGATGCCGTGTTCGACAGTGTTTCCGTCGCAACCACCTTCAAGGACAAGCTGGCGGAACACGGGATTGTCTTTTGCTCGTTTTCAGAGGCAGTAACAGAGCATCCTGACCTGGTGCAGCAGTACCTCGGCACCGTGGTGCCCTTTACCGATAACTTCTATGCCAGTCTGAACTCGGCAGTGTTCAGTGACGGGTCCTTTGTGTATGTGCCCAGGGGCGTGCGTTGCCCGATGGAGCTGTCGACCTATTTCCGTATCAATGCCTCCAATACCGGGCAGTTCGAGCGCACGCTGATCATTGCTGACGAAGGCAGTTATGTCAGTTACCTGGAAGGCTGCACAGCGCCGATGCGTGACGAGAACCAGTTACATGCGGCTGTGGTCGAGCTGATTGCGCACAAGGATGCCGAGATCAAGTACTCGACCGTGCAGAACTGGTACCCGGGCGATGCCGACGGGCGGGGCGGTATCTACAATTTTGTCACCAAGCGCGGTGTCTGCCGCGGCGCCCATGCAAAGATATCCTGGACCCAGGTGGAAACCGGGTCAGCAATCACCTGGAAATATCCCAGCGTCATCCTCGAGGGGGATCACTCGATCGGCGAGTTCTATTCCGTCGCCATGACGAACAACTACCAGCAGGCCGATACCGGGACGAAGATGATCCACATTGGCAAGGGCACGCGCAGTACCATCATTTCCAAGGGTATCTCGGCACGTCAGGGGCAGAATGCCTACCGTGGCCTGGTAAAGATCCTGAAAAGCGCGGATGGTGCGCGCAACTATACCCAGTGTGACTCGCTGTTGATGGGCGACCGCTGCGGCGCACATACCTTCCCCTATATAGAGGTGAAGAACAACACGGCCAGAGTGGAGCATGAAGCATCCACCTCGAGGATTGGCGAGGACCAGTTATTCTATTGCCTGCAACGCGGCATTTCGCAGGAGGATGCGATCACGATGATCGTCAATGGTTTCTGCAAGCAGGTCCTGAACGAGTTGCCGATGGAATTCGCCGTCGAGGCACAGAAACTGCTTGGCATAAGCCTCGAAGGGGCCATCGGATGAACACCGCCGCCAGGGAAATGCTTGCTATCAGCGGACTGCAGGTCGCGGTGGAAGGGAAGATCATATTAAACAGCATTGACCTGAAAGTGCGTGCCGGCGAGCTGCACGCAATTATGGGGCCAAACGGTTCCGGCAAGAGTACTTTCGCACAGGTGCTTGCCGGTCGCGAGACTTACGAAGTCCTGCAGGGTTCGGCACATTTCCTCGATCAGGACCTGCTGGACCTGTCACCTGAGGAACGCGCGCGCCTGGGTCTGTTCCTGGCATTCCAGTATCCGGTGGAGATTCCCGGTGTCAGTAATATCTACTTTCTGAAGACCGCGCTCAATGCGGTGCGCCGGCACCAGGGTCTGGATGAACTGGATGCCATGGACTTCATCAGCCTGGTCAGGGGAAAGCTCGCGGCCATGCAGATGAATGAAGACCTGTTGTACCGCTCGGTAAACGAAGGCTTTTCCGGGGGCGAGAAAAAACGCAACGAGATATTACAGATGATGGTGCTCGAGCCCGTGTTGACCATACTGGATGAAACGGACTCCGGACTGGATATTGATGCACTCAAGGTAGTTGCTGACGGTGTCAACAGCATGCGCAGCCCTGAACGGGCATTTATCGTGGTGACCCACTACCAGCGACTGCTGAATTACATCGAGCCGGACTATGTGCACGTGCTGTCCGCTGGACGCATTGCACGTTCCGGTGGCCCGGAACTGGCCATTGAGCTGGAACAGCGGGGTTATGGCTGGATCGAGCAGGGAGAGGGTGCCGTGCAATGACGGCGGGACACGCAAGCTATGCAGAGGATTTCAGGACGGTGCAGGCGACCCTGCCGGGTGCCGGAGTGCCCTGGCTGCAGCAACTGAGAACGAACGCCATGGAGTCCTTCCTGGATTCCGGGTTTCCGACGACACGCACCGAGGACTGGAAATACACCGACCTGCGGTCGCTGACACGCCGACACTACAGACCGGCAGCCCGACCACAGCCAGCGAATTGCGCAGTTCCTGCTGACCCGTGGTG
Source organism: Gammaproteobacteria bacterium (assembly GCA_003230545.1). Taxonomy (GTDB): domain Bacteria; phylum Pseudomonadota; class Gammaproteobacteria; order UBA9214; family UBA9214; genus SZUA-186. Next base: position 3,111 of record QIFB01000131.1, read on the forward strand.
GCAGGACGAGCTGCAACACCGGCTGGTGTTTATCGATGGATATTTTGTCCCCGAGCTGTGCCCGCCGGGTCCGCTGCTTTCCGGGGTGACATTGACCGGGCTGGCCCGGGTGCTGGAGGAACAGCCGGACCTGCTCGAGCACCGGTTGGGACGCAATACCGATCTTGAACAGCCCGGGTTCAATGCCTTCAACACCCTTTTCATGCGCGACGGTGCGTATATCAGTCTCGGCGATGGCGCCGTCCTCGATCAGCCGGTACACCTGCTGTTTGTTTCGACAGGAACGGACGCCTCCCTGCGGCCGGTGAGAAATATTATCGTTGCCGGTCCAGACAGCCATGCCACCGTGATTGAATCTTACGTGGCACTCAATGATGCCGCCGGCCTGACCAGTGCAGTGACCGAGATCAGTCTCGAGACCGGTGCGCACATCGAGCATTACAAGCTGGAAGAGGAAAGCGCGTCCGCCAGTCACATCGCCGGTATCTATGTAACGCAGGACCGGGACAGCCGGTTTGACTCGCATAACATCGCGCTGGGGGGGCAACTGGTGCGCAATGATCTGCAGGTCGCGCTGAACGGGCCGGGTGCTGCAACCACCCTGAACGGACTGACCGTCACCCGGGGCCGGCAGCATGTGGATAACCACACGCGGGTTGATCACAACGAACCGCAGGCACGCAGCGACGAATGGTACCGGGGAATACTGGATGACCGCTCCCGGGCAGTCTTCAATGGCCGGATTGTTGTACATCCGGATGCACAACAGACCGTGTCGCACCAGCATAACCATAACCTGCTGCTTTCCGGGGATGCGGAGGCCGATGCCAAACCGCAGCTCGAGATCCATGCAAATGACGTCCAGTGCACGCACGGGTGTACTGTGGGACAGCTTGATGAGGAAGCGCTGTTTTATTTCCGCTCGCGCGGGGTGGATGCGACCACGGCGCGCAACTTTCTTGTCTATGCCTTTGCGGCCGACGTACTGGAACGGATCCGGATACGACCGGTCCGGCGCATGCTGGAGCGGCGGCTGGCCGGTCGATTTATGGAAACGGAGGCGCTGGATTTCTTGCGCGATCGGTTGTCCGGTTAGTGCCAGGGGTGAACTCCAATGGACCTGTCAAATATTCGCGAGCTTTATGAAGAGGTAATCCTCGACCACAACCGCAATCCGCGCAACTTCATGGTTGAGCCGGAAGGCGCCAACCGTCATGCGCATGGTTATAACCCGATGTGCAACGACGAGTTTACCGTGCACCTGACGGTGGAGGACGGTGTTATCACTGCGGTCGGGTTTGCAGGGGCCGGGTGTGCCATCTCGACGGCCTCGGCCTCGTTGATGACCGAGGCCATCAAGGGCAGGACCGAAGCAGAGGTACTGGCGCTGTTTCAGAATATGCACGAGCTGCTGACGCAGGAGGGTGTTACCGCTGACGTGGGGAAACTCAAGGTGCTGGCAGGCGTGCGCGCGTATCCCATGCGTATCAAATGTGCGACCCTGCCGTGGCACACCTTGCGCGCTGCCCTGGACCGGAATTCAGAGACAACCACCACGGAGCCGGTATGAGTGCCGATTCGAAAAGTCTGATGCAGCGCTTGCTGGAGGAGCAGGTGATCGATGCGTTGCGGGGTGTTTATGATCCCGAACTGCCGGTCAATATCTATGATCTCGGATTGATCTATCAACTTGAGGTCGATGCGCAGCACGGCAAGGTACATATCGACATGACCCTGACAGCGCCCGGCTGCCCGGTGGCACAGACCTTCCCGGGCACCGTCGAGTGTGCCGTGAAAGAGGTCCCCGGTGTCAATGAGGTCTGCGTCGAACTGGTCTGGGACCCGCCCTGGAGCCGGGAGCGGATGACTGCAGATGCCCGGTTGCTGCTGGATATGTTCTGAGCAGTTCGAGGCATACCATGTCTGACTGGGTAGATGTTGCTGCCACTGAAACCTTCGATGAAGGAATAGTGCAACTGGTGGATGTGGAGGGTACGGAGGTCGCCGTGTTTAACGTTGACGGCGAATTCTTTGCCATTGAGGACATCTGTACCCACGATGGCGGAACGCTGGCCGAGGGTGACGTGGAAGGATACGAGATCGAGTGCCCGCGCCACGGCGCACGCTTCGACCTGCGCACCGGCAAGGTGACTGCACCACCGGCCTATGAAGATGTCAATACGTTTGCTGTCCGAATACATCACGGTATGGTGCAGGTTCGGGATGTGCGTCCCGGCTGAGGTATTCATAAGGACAGGAGATATCCAGTGATATTTCGCAATGTGTTAACAACGGGGTTTTGTGTGTTGTTTGTGGCTGCCTGTATTCCGGGTAGCCGGCTGTCAGGGGAGGACAACCTGTTTCATGCGCTGCCTGGTGGTGAGTTTATCCTGCATGAAGAGATCACCATAAGGCCCGGCCGGGTACGAAAGAGTTTTCAGGATGGCTCGCCAACGTATGGTTACGATGAAGCGTACCCGCACTGCGACCTCGTCGTGCCAGAAATCAGTGAAGAGCCACAGATTATCCCGGCACGGAGTTACCGGATCGGCCGGATTATCGGACAGACCCACTATGCGTTGCGCCCGCAGCGTGGACCACTACGGCTGGCCGCGGCGCAGGGCGGGAGTGGTCTGCAGTTATCGAATGGAGGTGAAGGATGGATCGTGAAAGCCTATTACATCGCATTGCACGCGGAGACACCGCCCGAACGCCTGACCCTGATCTGCGGGGGCGCCTATGACTACCCCTTCTTTGCGAGATACCCCGGCCTGGTGGAAATACAAACGTCACTGGGCAAGTACGCCACCCTGAAGTTGCCCTGATTGCCGCTATTCAGCCCGGTTGTTACCGCGTTTTCAGCATTTTTATGCCACAGGCAGGCTTGGCCTGCGCCGCAGGGAACTTCATAACTATTTGTAATATATAGATATAAATTTATTCTTCCAGATAGTTAGTGATTTATTAAATTAATACTTGCTTAATTAAGTGAATGCTTATATTATCTTCTCCGTCATTTGGACAAACCACTTTTAACCCGATTTTTAATTGGAAACTACTGGAGAACTGATATGAAAACTCTCGCTACAGTGATTACGGCTGCTACCCTGGCCATTGCTTCTGCTTCCGCCT
>QIFB01000022.1 GCA_003230545.1 Gammaproteobacteria bacterium
ACAGGCCCAGGGCTATCTGGAAAATACCCACCATGAAGGCCAGCATGATGGCATAGGCGACATACAGATCCGGGCTGGCGCCCGCGATCGGCTCCAGTGCCGATGCCGTCATCAACGACACCACCGCCACCGGCCCGGTTGCAAGCTGGCGCGAAGAGCCGAACAGGGCGGCGATTATGCCGGGCAGGAAAGAGGCGTACAGGCCGTAGTAAGCGGGCAACCCCGCCAGCTGGGCATACGCCATGGACTGCGGCACCAGCACCAGCGCAACCGTGATACCGGCGATCAGGTCGGCCTTGAGGACTTCCGGTTTTTTCAGCTCGCCAACCCAGCACAACCAGGGGAACAGCCTGCCTTTCCAGTCGTCGCGAGTGCTGTCTGCCATTGATATTCCTGTCAGCTGTCCGGCGTGACACCGTATACAAGGCGTAGCGGAAACCCGCCATTATATTCCAAATCCTTCCTGCCCGGGCCAACGACGATGCGACATGTGCAGCTACTGGATGCCGGCCCGTCCTTGCATCCGGCAGCGGATCCCCGGGCCAGGTCCCCTGAAAGCAGGCATTCCGGACTCCTGAAAAATGGCATATGTATATGTTTTTTATATCCATTTATAGGCCATTCAAATTCAGCCGGATTCAGGCTTGAGTGACACAATGTAAAAATGGTTCAATACGCGGCCTTGGTCTGGCGGGTGCCGGGGTTCAAAAAGCACATAACCACCCTGCAGTGCATTGTTACTGCCATGCACCCGGCTCTTACTTTAAATAGATAAAAGGACGAGGAACCCTCATGTCCAAAAAACATCCTGTTGTCGCGGTCACCGGTTCATCCGGGGCCGGCACCACGACCGTCAAGCTGGCCTTTGAACACATCTTCCTGCGTGAAGGCGTAAACCCGCTCGTTATCGAGGGTGACAGTTACCACCGCTATAACCGCACCGAGATGAAAGCGGCCATGCAGGAGGCGGAAGACGACGGTAACCAGAAATTCAGCCATTTCGGTCCGCAGGCAAACATCTTCGACAAGCTGGAAGAGACCTTCAAGTCATACGGCGAAACCGGCTCCTGCCAGCGCCGCTATTACCTGCACAGCAAGGAAGAGGCCAAACCCTTCGGCCAGCAGCCCGGCGAATTTACTGCCTGGGAAAAGATCGAAGCCGGGACCGACCTGTTGTTCTACGAAGGACTGCACGGCGGGGTCGTCATGGATGACGCGGATGTTGCCAAATACGTAGACCTGCTAATCGGCGTGGTACCCATCGTGAACCTGGAATGGATCCAGAAGATCCATCGCGACTGCGAGCAGCGCGGTTATTCGGCCGAGGCCGTGACCGACACCATCCTGCGGCGCATGTATGACTACGTGCATTACATTACCCCGCAATTTTCCCGCACTGACATTAACTTCCAGCGCGTCCCCACGGTCGATACCTCCAACCCCTTCATTGCGAGGGATATTCCGACGCCGGATGAAAGTTTCGTGGTGATCCGTTTCCAGGACCCGAAAAAGTTCGATATCGACTTCCCGCACCTGCTCAGCATGTTGAGTGACTCGTTCATGTCGCGCCGCAACTCGATCGTGGTCCCCGGTGGCAAGATGGGGTTTGCCATGGAAATCATCCTGGCGCCAATTATCGAGCACATGCTGGAACAGCGGACCAGTACCTGACCCCTGCTCCAGCTAAAGAACACGTTGTCTGGCGGAATTTATTCCGCCAGACAAATTTCGTATGCCCCGCTTGCATCCTCATTAATTTATCCTATACTTCAGTAAGCTGATTTTATCAAAGTAAAAACAGCAGGTTAGCTGGAGGTGCGGTAGTGATTATTACGACAACCGATCCGATGACAGGTGAGGATCTCGTAAACCCGGAGTCCAAGCCCTTCGTCGTTGAGGGGCAAGGCCACCTCGCAATAAAGATTTACTTCGAGTCCGAAGAAACCCGCCGCGCCTACCTCGATATTGAAGTTGAACATCCGGGCATCGATTTTACTGTCAACCTGGATAATCCCGACCCCAACGTGGCGGACTATAACTAGCCCCCTCTCCGTGTCCTCTGCCATTGCGCAGTTCCCGTAGCACCCATGTCCACGATCGAAACCTACCTGAAATCCTGTAGTGAACTGTCACGCTTCTGTTCCCAGAACGGCTGGATTGACAATGGGTCGCTGCACTATGCGGTTACCTGGCTAACCGATAACGAGATACTCGTCGATGTCGAGTTTGATGAGCTGATGACGGAAGGCGGCGGGAACCTTGCAGGCAGGGTATCCTGTTCCGGCCAGATGCGAATGTTCCTCGACAAGTACGGGCAGGTTGTCCGCTGCGAAGTCCTTTAGCCCGCACTTCTCAGTAACAGAAAACCATGCAGAATACACTGACAATCGTCCTTGCGGGAGGAGTCGGCTCGCGACTTCATCCACTGACCGCGGAACGCGCCAAGCCGGCTGTACCATTCGGCGGCAAGTTCCGCATTATCGATTTCACGCTGGCAAACTGCCTGCACTCCGGGCTGCGGAATATACTGGTACTCACACAGTACAAGTCACACTCGTTGCACAAGCACCTGCGCGATGGCTGGTCGATCTTCAACCCCGAGCTGGGCGAGTACATCACGACGGTTCCACCGCAGATGCGCAGTGGCCGCCATTGGTACGCCGGAACTGCGGATGCCATTTACCAGAACCTGTTCCTGCTGCAACGCAGTCACGCCGACAACGTGCTGATCCTGTCGGGTGACCACATTTACCGCATGGACTACGCGACCATGCTGGCATTCCACCGACAGGCCAATGCCGATGTCAGCATGGCCTGCATGAAAGTCCGGCATGATGAAGCAGGGAGTTTTGGCATCATAGGCGCTGATGATTCAATGCGCATCAATACCTTCGAGGAAAAACCGGAACAGCCGCAGACCATGCCGGGTGATGCGGACCACTGCCTTGCTTCAATGGGTATCTACATTTTTTCCATGAGCCTGTTGCAGGAAACCCTGAAGGCTGACCATGCCGACGAAAAATCAGAGCATGACTTTGGCCATGATATCCTGCCAAAACTGATTCACAACTACCGGGTATGCGCCTACCGGTTTGGCGAAACCACCGGCCGGGTAACACCGGACAACTACTGGCGCGATGTCGGCACCATCGATTCGTTTTACGAGGCGAACATGGACCTGCTGGAGCCGGTGCCGGCCCTGAACCTGTACCAGGACAACTGGCCGATCCGCACCTACCAGTCGCAGCCGCCACCGGCGCGCACCGTTCCCGGCGCATCCGGTAGCGAGGGCGTTTCCATTAATTCAATCGTTGCCGGGGGTACTGTTATTACCGGTGGCAGCGTGCAGCATTCAATCCTGTTCCCGGGGGTACGTGTGGGTGATGAAACCGTTGTCAGGGATGCCATCCTGTTTAACGGGGTCAGGGTGGGAGATAACGCAGAACTGCGGAAGTGCATTATCGACAAGGAAGTGCGGGTACCGGCCGGCGAGTCCATCGGCTATGACATGGACAGGGACCGTGAACGGTTTACCGTTTCAGCCAGCGGGGTTGTCGTTGTTCCCAAGCATTACCAGTTCGGGTAAATAAACCCGATTATAGAAGCCCTGATCTATCCGCCATTCCGGCGAAGGCCGGGATGACGATACAGGAATGAATCAGAGGTCCCCTAGAAATACACATAACCTTCCCTGACCAGTCGACTGACTTCCGCAGACCCCAGGGGCACCTGCTCGATAAAGGACGGAATATCATCGCGCTCGACCCCGCGTATCTTCATCATCGTCTGGCAAATCCTGACATCCACGATATCCAGCGCATCAAGCCGGGCAGCCTGGTCCACAATATTGCTATACCTGTCATAGTTCCTGGTGGAGAAGAACTCGACTTCCGGTCCATGCAATACCAGCACAATACTGGCTTGCCGGTTTGCCGGGCGCAGCTTGTCTGCCAGCTGCCCGGCGCGATCGAACAGGACCTGCAACTCTTCCTCGGTATGCACACTGATATCCAGTATCACCCGTTCCGGGCCGACCTCGGTATCGGCCCGGGGTGCGGGCTGTTCGTTAATGCTGACTGTCTGCGTGACATCAGCATTGTGCTCTCCGGGCAACAGGCCGGTTACCAGGTACACCAGTACCGGCACCAGTACGGCGAGCAGTAACACTCCAAATCCCGGTTTCATACTTCTCCTGTGCAGCCCTGTTACAGCATGGTTGGCCCATTCTACCGCGCACTGCAGTTTATGGGTAAACTTGCCGGCAACGCTATGTACCACTCCACGAGTAACCGCAATGACCGGCAGCTGGCCGTATGGCTGCTGATTTGCTGCGCCATGATTTTATCCATAATCGTACTGGGTGGCGTGACGCGGTTGACAGGATCGGGGCTGTCAATGGTCGAATGGAACCCGGTGTTCGGCGTTGTTCCGCCGCTGGACCAGGCAAGCTGGAACACGATATTTGACCTGTACAGGCAGTCGCCGGAATTTAACAAGATAAATATCGGCATGGACCTTGATGGATTCAAGAGAATCTACTGGTTTGAATTCTCGCACCGCTTGCTGGGCCGCGCCATCGGCGTCGTGTTCCTGGTCCCGTTTCTGTACTTTCTGGTAACCGGGCGAATTCGCCGGTCGTTAGTGCCGAAATTCGTTGCGATGTTTGTTCTTGGTGGACTGCAAGGCGTGCTCGGATGGTACATGGTCATGAGCGGGCTGGTGGACAATCCCCATGTCAGTCAGTACCGGCTGACTGCCCACCTCGCACTGGCAGTTATTATCTATGCCTTTTTGTTCTGGGTCGCACTTGGCCTGCTGTTCCCGCCGACGGAACACAACTCTCCACAATACCTGCGCACGCTCGCATCCATACTGACAGTCCTGGTTTTCATAACCATCCTGTCCGGTGGCTTTGTTGCCGGGTTGAAGGCGGGGTTTGCCTACAATACATTCCCGTTAATGGATGGACACTGGGTTCCCGAGGCAATCCTGGTGCTGGAGCCGGCATGGCGTAACTTCTTCGAAAATATTGCAACGGTCCAGTTTGACCATCGGGTGCTGGCCATGCTGTCATTCTCCGGAATCGTCGCGCTCTGGCTGCTGTCACTGCGTCACAGCCTGCCCGTACCGGTTCGTATCGGCCTGCACAGTCTGCTGGCTGCCGCGGCCCTGCAGGTCACACTGGGTATTTCAACATTGCTGCTGCATGTACCCGTCCCGCTGGCAGCAACCCACCAGGGCGGCGCCCTGGTGCTATTGACCGCGCTACTGTTCGTCAATCACCGGATTCGCGGTTAGTAGATATGGCGGAATGAATTCGGCCGATCTCAGCGACCAACAAAATTCCGCCCCTCTTCAAGCCTATTATAACCGCCGGTGGGCAGGCAAAGAAAAAGGGCTGCACCAGGCAGCCCTTTTTCTTCAAGACATCAGCCGGTTACTTGCTTTGACTGACCATATACTCAACTGCGGCCTTCAGGTCGTCGTCAGAACAATCCATGCAGGCGCCCTTCGGCGGCATGGCGCCCTTGCCACTGGTTACCACGGCGACCATGGCATCCATACCCGTGGCAATACGCGGCGCCCAGGCTTCCTTGTCACCCAGTTTGGGGGCGCCGGCAACACCGGTGGCATGGCAGGACTGGCAGCTCTTCTGGTACACAGCCTGACCATCAGCAGCCATGACCTGGCCACTGAATCCCAAGGTTGCACTCATTGCAATTACATTCACGATCTTTTTCATTTTCCGGACTCCATTAGGTTTTTGTTGATCCACATGACAGCGCGCCCGAAGACATGCTGGATAAAATCTGTTTCCCTCACCACGACAGCAGGCCAGCTGGAACCATCTAGCATAGTATATTAAAAGGCATTAATACACTTCAAGCGGCATTTATTACTAATGAACCTCATGATGTGTCGATTTTCGCGTCATTGCGAGCATAGCGAAGCAATCTCCTGATCTGGATCAATTGGTTAGAGATTGCTTCGTTGCCCTTTGTTCCTCGCAATGACGACACATCAGACCTTCCCTGATTGTAGTTCAATTACAAATTGCTGACCTGTCTCCCCGGACAGGCTCCAGCTACTGGCAATCAGGAGCCCAGCAGCAGCCGCTGCCACCAGCGTTTCCGGTTCCCCGGCAACACCGCTGTCGAACACATATCAACGGGCGGCAGCCTGGAAAGGATCCAGCCG
>QIFB01000124.1 GCA_003230545.1 Gammaproteobacteria bacterium
AAGGACAGCGCCAGACTGGGTTCTGCGCTGCTGAGGCTGGTAATTCGGGACCTGGGGCTCATGACAGAAGGCTACTGGGGCAGTTTGCTGGAAACTGCAAGCAAGGAGGTAGCGCATGCTACCGGCCAGTTCGCCAGGGCAGAACAATTACTTGCCGGTTTGCCACATTTTTTATGGAGTGTGGATACCCGAAAAAACAAATTACTGTATGCGAGTTACCCGCTCCAGGAACTGTACTGTGACAAGCTGGATGTTCCCTACCCATTTCTGGAGCAGGTACACCAGGAAGACCAGCAGCTGTTGCTGACTGCCTGGCAAAATGCAGTGAACGGCCACAATTCATCAGCAGAAGCCCGCATGTCACTGGCCGGGGCCCCGGAGCACTGGTACCGGCTTTCGCTGTATCCTGCCCGCAACCACCGTGGACGGACAACGGAAATCCACTGCATGCTGGAGGACATCAACAATATAATCAACGAGCGCAAGCAGCTTGAGCAGTTGAGTACCACCGACAGCCTGACGACGTTACCCAACCGTACCCTGTGGACAGATCACCTCAAGATGGCGCTGGCTGCGTCACGACGAGTGCCCGGGTCGCAGGTTGCGGTCATTTCTCTCGATATCAACCAGTTCAAGATGTATAACGACACGCTTGGCAGAGCGGTTGGCGACGCCTTGCTGAAAAATATTGCGGAACGTCTGCGGTCAGTCGTGCGGGAGTCCGATTCACTGGCACGACTGGGAGGTGACCAGTTTGGCATCCTGTTGCAACCGGACAGTGATGCCAGGACGGCCGCTGAAAGGGTCATCACGCAAGTGCTTGACAGCTTCGATGTACCTTTTAACTGCGCCGACAAACAGCTCTGTGTCAGCATTACCCTGGGGGTTTCATGTTTTCCCGATCATGGGACGAACGAGGAAACCCTGCTGGTCAATGCAGAGACGGCCATGTATCGCGCCAAGCGCAACGGCTTGCCATACCAGTTTTATAACCCGGTAAGTGATGTCAGCCCGGCAGAGCAGCTGCGTTATTCAGGCCAGATTCAGGGAGCCCTGGAGAATGACGAGTTCGAATTGTATTACCAGCCGCAGGTAGATCTGAAGACATCAAGGGTCTCCGGTGCCGAGGCACTGCTGCGCTGGCAACATCCGACTGAAGGTACTGTTCTGCCGCAACGGATTATTCCGGTTGCAGAGCAACTGGGCATGATCTCGCCGATAACCGACTGGGTCCTGGTCACTGCCCTGCAGCAGTGCAAACAGTGGAACACCAACGGGCAGACTGTACCGGTTTCCGTCAATGTCTCGGCCCGCTCTTTCCAGAGCCCGGGGCTGGTGAAGAAAATCGAGGAAGCGCTGCAGATTGCCGGTGCTGCTGGTGATCATCTTGAAATAGAAATCACCGAGGCGACCCTGATGCTGGATTTTGAGCGTGCCAGGGAAGTACTGGAACAGCTGGGAGAGTTCGGGGTTACTGTTGCCATCGATGATTTTGGAACCGGCTATTCGTCGCTTTCCTACCTGAAGAAACTGCCGTTACATACCCTGAAGATTGACCAGTCCTTTATCATGGACGTGGCATTTGACAACCAGGACATCGCCATTGTCCGGTCCATTATCGATCTGGGCCACGCCCTTGGCTACAAGATTGTCGCCGAGGGCGTGGAACACAGCATGGCCTGGAACATGCTGAACAACCTCGGCTGTGACGCAGCACAGGGCTTTCATATCTGTCAGCCCCTGCCAGAGAGTAACTTTTCAGACTGGCTGGCCCGCCCGGTCCAGCTGTAAAGTCCTGCAAACCTGACCCCCATATAACTGTCAACGCTTCCGCTGAAGCAAGCACCAATCGTTTATAACCCCTCTTTTTGTGCTGTATTTCTGACGCGGCGACCGGCTCTGGCCTGATCTGCCAGAAATCCGGCGTATCGCACAGTATTTCTCGTGGCGTTCTGCTAGTAATAATCACCCATATATTTCAATTGGTTAGTTATTTTTTTCCTGCTGGATAATGCCGGGAAACAGGGTTGGTATGCATGTTGCTTTAGTGAATCACATGCAAGCAAACCGTAACTGCCGGAGTATTGATTTGAAGCACTCATGCACACCGCGATCACCAATGCCCACGGGTAGCTGCCATGCGTCTGACTGAGGTGAAACTGGGCCGCACTGGCGGCAGATCATCGAACAACAGGACGGCAGTCCGGACGATTGCCGTTACCAGCGGCAAGGGCGGTGTTGGCAAGACAAATATTGCGATGAATCTGGCCGTGGCGCTGGCAAAAGCCGGCCACCGTACGCTGTTACTGGATGCCGACCTGGGCATGGCCAATATCGATGAACTGCTCGGCCTCAATGCCAGTGTCAACCTGCTGGATGTCCTCGAGGGTAATTGTCGCCTGGAGGATATCCTTATTGAAGGTCCTGAAGGTCTGCTGATCGTACCAGCCGCCTCGGGCAACCAGTACCTGTCAGAACTGGGCGCACTCGAATGCGGTGGACTGGTTCATGCTTTCAGCGAACTGAAAGGCCGTATTGACTCACTGATTATCGATACCGCGAGTGGAGTATCCGAAAGTGTTACCAGTTTTTGCCGCGCTTCCAGCCAGGTCCTGGTTGTTACCGATAGCGAACCGGCATCGATCCGGGACTGTGTGGCCCAGATCAGACACCTGAACAAAACGAATGCCATTGCACACTTCCATGTTCTGGCAAACATGGTGCTCACAGCCAGGGACGGCACCGAGTTATTCAAACGAATCCTGGAATTGCTTGGCGATGACCAGGATATCGTCCTTTCCTATGCCGGCTTCGTGCCGCGTGATGACTTGTTGCGCAAGGCCGTTTCCAGACGCAAGGCCGTTATCTGCGCCAGCCCGCAATCCGGGTCTTCTGTTGCCATAAATAATCTTGCTCGCCGGGTTCTCCGCTGGCGACGTCCCGATGTACCGCACGGCCAACTTGAGTTTTTTGTAGAACGCATACTTCAGCAAAATCATGTCGAGAGGGAGGTGTTGTCATGAAAGCTAATACCGCAACAAACCTGGACCAGCAGCGCAGTAATGATCTCGTTATACACCATGAATCACTGGTGAAAAGGATTGCCTATCACCTGATGAGCAGGCTGCCGCCCAGCGTTCAGGCTGATGACCTGATCCAGGCCGGGATGATTGGCCTGATCGAGGCATCCCGTAATTTTGATCCCGAACAGGGCGCCAGTTTTGAAACCTATGCAGGTATCAGGATTCGCGGCTCCATGCTTGACGAGATCAGGCGCACAGACTGGACCCCGCGTTCGGTGCATCGCAAGGCGCGCGAGGTTGCCGAGGCCGTGCGCAAGATCGAGAACGAGAAGGGCCGGGATGCACGTGATGTCGAGGTCGCCGAGATCATGGGGATCAACCTGGATGAATATCACAAGATATTGCAGGATGCGACCGGTTGCCGGATTTTCAGTTTTGAAGACCCGGGCACGCTGGGCGAGGAGGGTTTTGTCAGCCCGGAACGGCAGACCAACCAGCCGTTTGAGAACCTTCAAAAGAGTGATTTCAAGGAAGGGCTTGCCAAGGCGATCAAGGGGCTTCCGGAGCGTGAGCGACTGATCATGGCGCTGTATTACGATGAGGAGCTTAACCTGAGGGAGATTGGCGAGATTCTCGGTGTCAGCGAATCCCGTGTCTGCCAGATTCATGGCCAGGCCCTGATTCGTCTGCGGGCCCGCATGGAAGCCTGGCTGGTTGACTGACCGGAACCGATATGATGTCCGGTAATTCCGAATCTGCCCGGTGGTATGCAAGACGCAATGGCACTGTCAGGGGCCCCTTCGCGGATGAGGTTGTATCACGATATATCCTGCTGGGCAGAATACGTCTGAATGATGAACTGAGCAGGGATTGCAACAGCTGGCAGCCGGTAACCGATTTCCCGCACCTGTTACCCGGGGAATTATCCCGACTGGAGAACTGGGATGATTACCACAAGCTGGTCATGGCACGAATCAAGTACGATGAGCGTGTATCAGATCGACGCCAGCGCAGTACCGCGCCGGTACCCGGTCAGGAACGCCGCACCGGCAAGGAACGGCGCTGTGCGGACAGTAATACCGAATTTTTCAGATACCTGCTGATGAACAGGTCTTCAGACGTACGCTACTGGGAGAACAACAACCAGCAGTCATACCGGGTATTTCTGTTGATGGCACTGCTGATCAGCCTCGTGGTGGCCTATTTCAGCCTTACCCAGCGCTAGAATCTATTGGCCGAATGAATTCGGCCAATCGCTGGATCCCGCGACGCTCGATATCCTTTACCTCCGCGCCAAACGACTCCGTGGTATAGCGGCTGATTTCGATGCTGTCGGACCAGTAATCGGCTTCCAGTCCGGCCTTCAGCTTCAACTGCCGTAGAAAAATCCCGGGTTCCGGGCAGGATTCCCAGACCGCTGGCAGGAACGTCCCGCTGGCAGACCGCTCCGTGAGTACCAGCCCGTCAATACCGGGGCGTAACCGGCTGGCGAGGTCCTGTTCTGAAGCGAAAATCATCTTCTCCGGTATTCCCAGGATCGAGACCTGGATCGCCAGGCCGGGAAGCTCTGCCGCTGTCAGCGGACTGAAGCGCGGGTCCCTGGAAGCCGCAGCCCAGGCATTGCCGGTCACATCTTTGCACAGCGCGGTATGTGCCCGCAGCGTTCCGATGCAGCCACGCAACTTGCCGGCAGACTTCAGGGTAACAAAGGTGGCGCGCTTTTCAGTCAGCCAGCCGGGGCAGTCGGCCACATCAATATCCAGTGGCCTGTTATGCTCGAGGCCTGACTCGAGTGAGCCGACAGCGAGTCCAAGCAACACCTGCCGTTGTTCTCCCGTATGCAGACCGGCAGCATCAGTTGACAAGATAGGTACCGTAGCCCACGACACGGTCTTTTGGTCCGGCCGTATCACCGGAGTTGCGCAGGTCCAGCGTGGTCACCGTCATGTCATGCGATCGGGCATAGTAAAGCAGACCGGAAACCGGTGTCCGTCCACAGGCATGATCGTATTCAATCGATTCGTATTCGAGTCGCTCTATGTGGTCCGAGGTTTCCCGATCCATCCGGGTGGCCGTTGCATAACTGTGATAGTGGCTGAGGTCGGAGCTGACCACCACAAGCGTGTCCGGAGTATTCCACAGGATTTCCAGCACTTTGGACACTTCTTCTGCGGTGGCCTCGCCAACCACCAGCGGGACCAGGGTAAAATCACCCAGCAGTCTCTGCAGGAAGGGTAAATGCACTTCCAGACTGTGTTCCGGTTGATGGGCCGCGTCCAGCAAGCGGACCTGCGGCAGTGTCACGAGTTGCCTGATGGCGGCCTGGTCGAGCTGCACATCACCCAGGGGTGTTGCGAAAGCCGTCGCGCTGCTGACCGCGAGGCCCCTGAAGGCAACGTGGTGTGCCGGGCCGAGCAGGATGACCCGGGTAAACGGCGTTGCGCGGTTTCGCAGGCAGGCATACCCGGTAGCGGCCACCGGGCCGGAATAGATATAGCCGGCGTGTGGCACGATCAGTGCCCGCGGGGCACTCCTGTCGGTGCGTGCGGCCTGCAGCATCTCATCCACCGAGGCACCGAGGGCCTGCTGGTCGGCAGGATAAAAGCTCCCTGCCACGGCGGGTTGTCTGATAGCGCCCATTTCATTCTCCCTCTACAGGATAGATAGGGCACTGCTGGAAAAATTGCAAGTGAAGGTTTTTGGTCAGGAAAATGTATGCCGGAGCACAATGCCAGCCAGCGGCGGGATCGTCATACTGACAGACCAGGGACGATCCGCCCACGGCAGTTCATCGGCTTCCACGCGACCATGATTACCAACATCCGAGCCGCCGTAGTAGCCGGAGTCGGAGTTGAACAGCTCGACATAAGTGCCGGGTGACGGGACACCGATCCGGTAATCATGGCGTGGCACCGGGGTAAAATTCAGGACAACGACCACGAATTCATCACCGTCACGGCGGATAAAGCTGAGCATCGATTCCTCGGCGGCATTACAGTCGATCCATTCAAATCCGTCGGAGGTAAAATCATGCCGATGCAGTTCCGGGTACTCGCGATACAACCGGTTAAGGTCACCAACCAGCGATTTAATTCCGCTGTGAAATTCGTA
>QIFB01000151.1 GCA_003230545.1 Gammaproteobacteria bacterium
GGATTTCGATGAAAACAGCCGGCCGCAGGCAATGCTCGCCACGTGGGTTGCCATTACGCCCCGGCACTACCGCTTCACCCTCAAGGCCGGTCGAAACCCGTTCCACGACGGCCAGCCACTCACCGCCGGCGATGTGGCAGCGACCTACCGGTTTATCCTTGATCCCGTCAATGCCTCGCCGCACCGCAGTGCGCTGGATCTGATCGAGCGTATCGAGGTCATTGACAACGACACGCTGGATTTTCATATCGAGCGGCCGGACCCGTTGTTTCCGGGCTACCTCGTCATCGGCATCGTCCCGGCTGCCGCCATCAGGAATGATCATCCCCTGCACCAGGACCCGTTGGGCAGCGGGTCCTTCCGGTTCAGTGCCTGGCCGAAACCGGGCCGGCTACAGCTGACGCGCCAGGCAGACGGACAGGTAGTCGAGTTCCTGCGGGTCGGCGACCCCACCGTGCGGGTGCTCAAGCTGCTGCGCGGTGAGGTTGACCTGCTGCAGAACGACCTGTCGGCGGAAATGCTCGACTACCTGGAACAACAGGCAGACATCAGCGTCAGCTACCGGGCAGGGAGCAATTTCTCGTACCTCGGATTCAACCTGCAGGACCCGCTGACCGGCCGTCTTCAAATCCGCGAAGCCATTGCAGCTGCGATTGATCGCCAGGCCATTATCGATCACCTGCTGGGTGGACATGCACACGTTGCCGCCGCCTTGCTGCCGCCGGACCACTGGGCCGGCAATCCGGCGCTGGCCCCGCTTGACTATAATCCGGAGCGCGCCCGGCAACTGCTGGAACAGACCGGTTACACCACCGACAACCCCCTGCAACTGCGGTACAAGACCTCGACCGACCCGTTGCGCGTCCGCATCGCTACTGTCATTCAGCAGCAGCTGGCGGATATTGGTATCGACATGACCCTGTCGAGTTATGACTGGGGTACTTTCTACGGTGATATCAAGGCCGGGCGCTTCCAGATGTACAGCCTCGCCTGGGTCGGCATCAAGACACCGGATATTTTCCGCTATGCCTTTCACAGCCACTCACTGCCGCCGGAGGGCGCCAACCGTGGACGGTTCGCCGATGCCCGTGTGGATGCACTGATCGAGTCCGCCGAGAAGGCCCTGACGCTCGACCGGCAAGCGGAGGCCTGGCGCGCAGTACAGGTGCGACTGCTGGAGCAGTTGCCGTACGTGCCGCTGTGGTATGAAGATCACTTCGTCGCCACGCGCAACACGATCACCGGTTACCGGCTCGCCAGCGACGGCAACTACGACGGTCTGCAATTCGTGCAACGAGTTCGACCGTAGGATGCGGTGAGAGAAACGAACCGCATCGGGCCTGAATTGATGCGCATCGCTGCGCTCAGCACATCCTACGACCTTAAGCGCATCCTACGACCTTAAGCGCATCATGCGGTTCCGCGGGATGCGATTTGTGAATCAGCAACCGGTATAATCCTTCCATGCCCGCCAGCCCGTATCTCATCAAGGTCAGCATCGACGAGCAGCGCCTGCAACTGCTGAATGACGCTGAAGTTGTCATGGATGTCGTGGTCTCGACCGCCACAAACGGCCCGGGCGAGGTCATTAACAGCGAATGCACCCCGCGCGGCTGGCACCGGGTACGGGCGCGCATTGGCGAAGCATGCCCGGTCAATACCGTGTTTATCGGCCGGCGCCCGACCGGTGAGTTCTATACACCGGAAATGCGCGTCGACAATCCGGAGCGCGACTGGATCATTACCCGCATCCTGTGGCTGTGCGGCGAGGAGCCGGGCAAGAACCGGCTGGGTGAGGTCGACACCATGCGCCGCTATATCTACATCCACGGCGCCCCGGACGATGACCCGATGGGCGTCCCGTCCTCGCACGGTTGCGTGAAAATGCGCAGCAATGATGTAATCGAACTGTTCAATGCCGTGCCAGTCGGCACCCGCGTCCTGATCCAGGAAGCCCCGCTGTAGGACCCGCGCCCCGCGGGGAATACGTACCTTCCCGGCGAGGGCGCCGGTCCTACGGTACGTTATATTTCCGGCCACCTTGTAGGACCCGCGCCCCGCGGGGAATATTTACCGTTCCCATGCAGGGAACAAAGTCAGTGCTGCCAGGCACCAGCCTGGATGGCAATCAGGTCGTCGAAGCGCTTGATAAGCGTTAGCAGGTTGGCAGCCAACAGGTCGTTCTTGCGCAGGGTCTCCTGAGCATAGGCAAGAATACCGCTGTTCCTCGGCAGCGGTTTACGGTGCTCCAGGACCTGCTTCATGCGCGGCAGGAAGATCCACTGCAGCCACTGCTCGAAGCGCAGGGTATCAAAACAGAAGGGCTGGGAACTAACGAGGGCTTCCTGCGACGGCTGGCACGAATCCCACCGGCCGCCGGTCCGGAGGGTCGCCTCGACTTCCAGCAGAACGTCGGCAATGCGGTTGGGAATATCGTGCATGGGAAAATTATACCTGCCTTGGTAGTACTGCGAAAATGCCCGTATTTCATGCGGATCAGCCCCGCCACCAGCTGCAATGGGCCGGATTCATGGATTTATAGCCACATTCGTATATAATCCCGCGGCTGACTTTGAACCTAAATGCGTGTTATCGGGATATTTTTTGAAAGATTCCGGGAATCGGGCCGGTCGGCCGGGCCACGCGCGTATGAATGACTTAACTTTATAGAGTAGTTGGAAAATGACTGAATTAGCACAGTACAGAAACATCGGTATCTTCGCTCACGTGGATGCCGGTAAAACGACGACCACGGAACGTATCCTGAAGCTCACCGGCAAGATCCACAAGACCGGCGAGGTGCATGACGGTGAGGCCACCACCGACTTCATGGAGCAGGAACAGGAACGCGGCATCACCATCCAGTCAGCCGCCACCAGCTGCGAGTGGAACGACCACCGCCTGAACATCATCGATACCCCCGGACACGTGGATTTCACCATCGAGGTGTACCGTTCACTGAAAGTCCTCGACGGCGGCATCGGCGTATTCTGCGGCTCTGGCGGTGTTGAACCGCAGTCCGAGACCAACTGGCGTTATGCCAACGAGTCCGGGGTCGCGCGCATTATTTTCGTCAACAAGCTCGACCGCATCGGTGCCGATTTTTACCGGGTGGTGCGCCAGGTGGAGGACATCCTCGATGCCAAGCCACTGATCATGGTGCTGCCGATCGGCATTGAGGACGACTTCACCGGTATCGTCGACCTGTTGACCCGCAAGGCCTGGGTCTGGGACGACTCCGGCGACCCGGAGAATTATGAATTACTGGATCCGCCGGCTGACATGGCGGATGCCATTGAAGAGTGGCGTGAGAAACTGATTGAAACCGCCGTCGAGCAGGATGACGATGTCCTTGAGCAGTACCTCGAGGGCGAGGAGCCTTCCATCGAGGATATCAAGCGCTGCATTCGCAAGGGTACCATTGCGCTGGATTTCTTCCCGGCCTATTGCGGCTCGGCCTTCAAGAACAAGGGCGTGCAGCCGGTGCTGAATGCCACGGTGGACTTCCTGCCGGATCCGACGGAAGTCAAACCACAGCCGGAGGTCGACCTGGAAGGCAACGAGACCGGCGAGTTCGCCATTGTCGATCCTGACCGGCCACTGCGTGCACTCGCCTTCAAGATCATGGACGACCGTTTTGGCGCGCTGACATTTATCCGCATCTACTCGGGAAAAATCGGGAAGGGCGTGACGGTACTCAATACCTTTACCGGCAAGACCGAACGCATCGGGCGCATCGTCGAGATGCACGCCGACTCCCGTGAAGAACTGACCAGTGCCCAGGCCGGTGACATCGTCGCCGTCATCGGTATGAAGAATGTCCAGACCGGACACACGCTGTGCGACCCGAAGAACTCGGCCACGCTGGAACCGATGGTGTTCCCGGAGCCGGTGATTTCCATGGCGATCGACCCCAAGGACAAGACCGCGGCCGAGAAGATGGGGATTGCGCTTGGCAAGATGATCCGGGAAGACCCGTCGTTCCACATGGAGACCGACGAAGACAGCGGCGAGACCATCCTCAAGGGCATGGGCGAACTGCACCTCGACATCAAGGTCGACATCCTGCGGCGCACGCATGGCATTGATGTCACCGTTGGCAAACCGCAGGTGGCCTACCGTGAGACCATCACCCAGCGCACTGAAGACAGCTATACCCACAAGAAACAGACCGGTGGTTCCGGCCAGTTTGCCAAGATCGACTATGTGATCGAGCCTGGCGAGACCGGCAGCGGTTATGAATTCGAGTCGGCGGTCACCGGCGGTACTGTGCCGCGCGAATTCTGGCCGGCGGTCTCCAAGGGTTTCCAGAAAAGCATGGTGAAGGGCGTGCTCGCGGGCTATCCCTGTCTCGACTTCAAGGTGACCCTGCTGGACGGGGGCTATCACCCGGTCGACTCCTCCGCCGTGGCCTATGAACTCGCTGCCGGTGCAGCCTACCGCCAGACCATGCCGAAGGCCGGTCCGCAGATGATGGAGCCGATCATGCGCGTGGACGTGTACACACCGGACGATTATGTCGGTGACGTCATTGGCGACCTCAACCGGCGCCGCGGCATGATCAAGTCCCAGGAGGCGGGCGCCACCAACGTGCACATCAATGCCGAGTGCCCCTTAAGCGAGATGTTCGGCTACATTGGCGATCTGCGCACCATGACCTCCGGCCGCGGCCAGTTCTCGATGGAATTCCTGCACTACATGCCATGCCCGAAAAACGTGGCCGAGGAAGTTATCAAGGAAGCAAAGGAACGCGAGGCCGCGAAGAAGTAGGAACTCGCACCACGTAGAGATGCCAGCAGCAGTCGGATGGGACGGTGCTGAGCTGCGTGGCATCTGGCCGTCGGCGGGACAGATTTCCGCCATTGTCAAATCGAACCTGCCTGCTCGCTCAGATCACTCAGTATCTCCACTGCCTGTTCATCACCTTGCTGGGCCGCAAGCCGGAACAGGTATACCGCCATATCCTGGTTGACGGGTAATTTTCCTTCCCCGTAGAGATACATTCCACCCAGGTTAATCTGTGCCTTTGCATGACCCAGGCCTGCCGCGACCGCAAAATAGAAGATCGCCCTGTCTATATTCTCTTCGCCAACTTCCCCCTTGCGATACATCAGCCCAAGGGCATTATGCGCGTCCAGGTCACCACTGTAGGCAGCCCGGCTCATCCAGTAATAGGCCTTGTCAACATCCTTCTCGACATCAGGGTCCTGTAAATACATCAGCGCCAGATTATACTGTGCAGTCTCGATACCCTGGTCGGCCGCACGGCGATACCATTCAGCCGCCTTGCCGGCATCCTGCGCAACTCCCTCGCCCCTGTTGTACATGAGGCCGATATTGTTCTGCGCCTCGCTATCACCGGCTTCAGCAGCTCTCAATATCAAGTCAAAGGCTTTATCGACATTCTGTTCTACGCCCCTGCCTTCCTGGTACATCAATCCCAGTTTCCCCATGGCGCGGGGATTGCCCTGCGCTACCGCCTGCTCATACCACTCGATCGCCATCGCATTGCTGAATATGAAGCCACCATGCCCCTTTTCATGCATATAGCCGATGTGCCCCTGGGCATCAGGGTTACCGTTTTTCGCGGCATCCAGCAGTGCGGTAGAGGCAAGGTTCCTCCCCAGGTGCAGGTAATCGGTTATGTCCGGCTTGATAAACGCATATTCCTTTCCCTTGATGAGTAAACCAGTCCCGCCCTGCGGAGTAACGGCGATGTCGGGAACGATGTCGTCTTCTGTGAACGGCTCGCCGTCAGGACCCAGGTCAAGCAGGTAATAGTGGTTCGGACCGACTTTCTCGTAATAGAACAACTCGGGATCACCATCCATCAACACCGATGCAGGATCATAAATCTGGCCTTTTATCGCTTCAGGCAGGGCAAGACCCAGCACCTCAAGAGAATCCGGATATTTGCCGTTCTGGGTCCGGTAAAATTCTATGTGCGGGACCAGGGTTTCCAGCGCACTTCCTGTCATTTCCGATTTTATCTCGTCGAAAAATCCGTCTTCTTCAAGTAGCCCCATATAGTAAACCGCAGGGAACAGCAGTACCGTCAAAGCAATTCCAATAGCGCCAACCCGTGCCAATACGTCACCGCCCGGTCGCTTGCTTCGTCGCCAGTCCCCATCCAATGGCGGCCAATCCGAAGACAATCCCTATCAGCGGGATATACGCCAGTCCGCCAATAACAAACGGGAACGTGCCCAGCATTTTCTTTTTCTCACCCATTGGAGTGTTCTCCATACTGATATTCATTACCTGCACACCTGATGACTTGCAGTGATGCAATATACTGCCCGAAAAGGCATGAATCCCAAATATATTATTTAGGGACTCTTTGATTAATCCGTCA
>QIFB01000033.1 GCA_003230545.1 Gammaproteobacteria bacterium
CTCTGGGCAAGGAGATCACACTGGTCGCTGAATCGGTGCGCCTGATGGCCCATGACGGGAGTTACTCGGCAACGATCGGAGAATTCAGCGGCAACCAGCGTCTTGGCGCTTACCTGAGGACGGGTACCTTCTGGATCAACAGCCTGGTACTCAGCGATGTTCAACTGGATATACAGCTGGCCGGGGAATCATCGTTTAATCTTCATGACCTGACCCTGCCTCCGGTCGTAATCCAGGAAGCACGACTGAATAACCTGCAGTTGTTTTACACCCGGAAGGATCCGGCGGTAACGCACGAAATATCGCTGCTGGAACTGGTTGTGGATGATATCAACGACAGTGGCCCGGTCCGTGTGAACGGCAGCGGCCTGGTAAATGGACGGCCATTATCCATCGAGGGCAGCTTCGGTGCATTGTCGGATCTGATCGATTCACAGCAGCCTTATTCGCTGAACCTGGAAGTTGCCAGTGGTGAGATGCAACTGCGTCTGTCCGGTGCAATTGCCGACCCGGTCCGGGGTGAGGGAGTGGACCTCGACCTGTCATTCCAGGACCCCTCCCTGTCACAAGTGCTCCGGCTGTTTGATAAATCTGTGCCGAAAATCGGTTCCGTACGTGCACAGGCGCACCTCGGTGGCAGTTATGCCGCACCGCGCCTGGATGACCTGGACCTTCACCTGGAGCGCGGCACGGAGCTGGCCCTCAATATCACCGGCAAGGTCAACAACCTCCTGACCGGTGAAGGCCTGGCGCTGCAGGTAGATGGCAAGTCCAGCGACCCGAACTTGCTGTCATGGCTGGTATTTGGCAAGGAGGACCAGATCCGGTCATTCAGGATCAAGGGAAAAGTACACGAAGACAACGGACGCTTTTTTGCCACGGAGGTGGATGCCAATGCCAGTGCCCGCACCGGGCTGGAACTCAGCCTCAAGGGCAATACCCAGATACCGACCAGGGTGCATCCGCGCCCCGCACCGGGGCAGCCACTGGTCCTGAATATTTCTTCACCGAGCATGGCGGCACTGAACCTGCCGGAACTCGGACGCATCCCGGAATTTGGCCATGTCACCGGTTCGGCGCGAGTCACGCCGTACCTGGACGGTGTCCGCTACAGCGATATCCGGCTCGAGGCCGGCAGCAGCGAGCAGGTCCACGCGACGGTCACCGGCGACATCGGTTTTCTTGCATTTGAAATTAACAAGGTAGTCACGGGCATTGATCTTGACCTTTCTCTCACTGCAGTGAGCAGCCAGGCGCTGGGGGATGCTGTCAACTATGCGCTGCCGGATCTCGGCGCCGTCCGTGCCGGCATGCAGATGAATGGCACCAGCGATAACCTGACGGTTGACAGGATCAGCCTGTACACGGGCAGGCCGGACCAGCCCACGATCCGTCTCAACGGGACGGCAAAGACACAGCTGAAGGCACACAGCAGTGTGCTCAAAGTGACCTTTGATGTGGCCGCCGGTGACCTGGTGGCGGCCCTGCGAAATGTCACACCGGATTACCTGGGCCGCCTGGAGGGTAGCGTGGAAATGTCCGATATCGACGGGAGCTGGGGCCTGGACAATTTTGATATAGCGTCAACGCAAACATCACTCTACACGGTCAACTTTTCGGGCGCGCTCGATGACGTGGTGAGGCGTGACAAGGGCGAAATCAACATACTGATTGCCATCCCGGACCCGGCCGCCCTGGGGAAAGCGGCAGATATGAACCTCACAGGTATTGCCTCGATTCGATCAGAAGGTGTCATCGTCATCAAGGACCAGCAGGTGACCTACAAGGGTGCTGACCAGGTCGGCCGAACGCGTTCGACGACCTTGCTGTCGGGCACCCTGGCAGGTGAGCGCCCGAGCCTGAAAGGCAGTTTTGTTATCCCGGTGCTGTATCTTGAGGATGTCGGGCTGGAACCGGATGCCCAACCCGAGACTCCGGTGAAGGATAGCGACGAGACGGGCAATCAGCAGCCGGAAAGGAGTCCGCATGCATTCAGCCGTGAGCCACTGGATTTCACCATTCTCAAGCTGCTTGACCTGGACATGAACATCAGGATTGATGAAATCGCCAGTGGCCAGGTATCTGCCGACCAGCTGCATGGACGGATATTGCTGGAAAACGGCCGGTTACAGGTCCGCCCGATGCAACTGGTTGCCGAGGGCGGGCCAACAGACCTTGACCTGGAAATCGATGCGCGCGACACGCCAACGATCTCCCTGAAACTGACCGCTGATGATCAGAAGCTCGGCCACTGGCTGGCACAGTTGCAGGATGAAGTGCCGGTGGACGGGTATGCCAATTACCATATCGTGCTGGATGCCGAAGGCAATTCGCAGCATGAGCTGGCAGCCAGCCTGAACGGCCATGTGGCGCTGGCGTTTGAGAATGTCCGGATCCCCAGACGACATATCATTATGCTCTCGGGCGATGTATTTGGCTGGGTACAGAGCAAGGTGGGCAGGGAAGAACAGTATGCGAACCTCGATTGCGTACTGGCAAGGTTCGATATCAATAACGGCATCGCGAAAAGCGGCCTGCTTGCTGCAGATGGTCCGCAGCTCATGATCAAGGGCACCATGACGCTCGATCTTGGCGAAGAAACCATTGATGCCGTATTTCTGCCGGAGCAGAAAAAACGCCTGTTTTCCAGCATTTCCCCCGTCAAACTCACCGGCGACATGCGCGATCCGGACGTGCATGTCGTTCCAGCGAAGGAGGCGGCCAAGAATATCGGACCGCTGCTGCTGGTGCCCTACGTCGCTATTCCGGCGATAGTCCTGGGCAATCTGTGGGAGTCCGTGGATGACAAGGATGAATACGGTGGTGGTTGCGCTGCCCTGCAGGCGGCCAAGGCGGCTGAAGAGGAGAAGTTAAAACAGCAGGAGGCGGAGACAAAGGCTGGCGGGAAAGACCAGTGATGCCTTGATTTGCTGGCTTTTCCCCTGATCGAGTGGTAGCACCCGTCGAGCGTGCATCCGCCGTCCCCGTCAAGAGCCCCTGTCAGGGAACGCTACAAGTCCATCCCTGGACGCTCAACGGCTTCATCCCTGAAGCCGATGTCCCTGACAGGGGCTCTTGACGGGGACACCGGATTGCATGACGCAACAGTCCGTACGGTTACTCGGGGTCCAGGGAGATCACTCAAGACCGTTGGCCGCAGGGATGCGGCCATCGAGCGTACAGGGATGTATTTACAGCGAGTCTTGAGTGATCTCCCTGGACCTCGAGTAACCTTGCTGCGCAGGTGCTACCACTCGATCAGGGGAAGATCCTTGTTGATTTCGCGTGATTTCCGCGAATGCCTGCTCCGGTAAAAAACCTCACCGCAACCGCGATTGCCCCGGCATTTCATAGCCCGGTTGACACTCCACCCGGTAACGCCGGACTACCGCATTGCGGCTTAGTGGTCGTCCCTTGAGTTCGTTCATGCGCTGGCGCAGTTGCGTGCAGTGGTCGGCCTGTTCTTCCGCCGCAGCATTGCCGGAGCGTTTATCGTAAAAGGGGTCCTGGTTATCAAGCATGGTGGACTGGCCTTGTTCTGCCTGGCTGACGACGGGAAGGCACAGCAGGACAAAAATTAATGCGAAATTTTTCATAAATATTTTAACCGAAGGTGTTAAACAGGATATTCGATAACCAATATCATTGCATGTATAGCGAAGCAATCTCTTGATGTTCCAGTCATCCCGGTAACGGTGTCCGTGATATAATTACCGAGGAACCAGACAAGAATACCGATGATCAGAACTTCAAATCCACTGACCTCATGTATATTGGCCTCCGGCATTAACTGTATCAGTCAGTTTGTCTGTTAGTAAAAGAACCTCTGACCAGATCGTTATTCCGGGTGGAGCAAAACGTAGACCCGGAATTCAGGGGTTACTGGTAATGAATAACCGGATTCCCGCTTCCACGGGAATGAAATGACGATGAATTAACTAATCATAAATTCCTGACAGAGCTTAGCATAATCAGAATTCACAGAACGATCCGGTCATGAAACGCAAACTGATCATCCTGCTGGCCTCCATGCTGGCTGTTCTGGCCGGTCTGGCGCCGGTCAGTATTGCCATCTGGCTGGCCTACCAGACAACCCTGTCAAACGCCGAATCCAGCCTGCGCAACATTGCGCAGTCGATTGCAGCGGATACTTCAAAGATGCTGCAGGATGTTGACGAGGCGCTGGTGGCGTTATCCGGCCTCTCCTATGACTGTACGCCGGATGATATTGCTGCCATGAACACCATGGCCTATGACATTCCCGAGATCAGCGATATCGGGCTGATTCGCCCGGACCGGAAACTGGTCTGCACCAGCTGGGGCGTGGTGGATCCTCCGCTTGAACCGGACCTGCCGCCACCGGTCCAGGGGTTCCGGCTGGTAGGCCCGCTGGAGATCAAATTGATGCAGCGTTACGGCCTGGTTGCACTGCGCCAGTGGCCGGATGGATCCGAGATCGGTGCGCTGATCCACCCGAGTGTACTCATCGGTCATCTCGGGGCAGACCTGGGTGAGTACGGATTTGCCGTACTGATCCGCCGTGAGGACAACCACCTGTTTGCCAGGCAAGGCAATGTCCCGGAAATGGAAATGGTTGCCTCGCAGACCGAGGCTGAGGAGGGGGCAACCCAGCTCAGGGCACACTTCAGGGACGGGATCGAGCGTACCCTGGTCGCAGTCGAGCTGGAAGGTTATCCGGGTATCTATTCTGTCACGGCCGCATCGGACAGCTGGATCCTGCATGACTGGATCCGCATGGCAATGATACTGGGCGCCATCGGCCTCGGTACCTCTGTCATCCTGCTGTTACTGGTGCTTACGATCATGCGCCGGCGCCTGTCACTGCAGGGTGAATTACAGCGCAGCCTGCAGAAAAACGAGTTCGAGGTCCGCTATCAGCCGGTCATGGACCTGCAGGCGAGCCGCTGTGTGGGGGCCGAGGCCCTGATCAACTGGGCGCACCCGGACGGCAGGCAGGTACGGCCCGACCTGTTTATCCCGCTCGCGGAAGACACCGGCCTGATCAAGCCGATGACCGAATGGCTGATGAAGCAGCTGCGTAACGAAATCGCCGGGTTGCTGGCCGAAGACCGTTCCCTGCATATTGCCATCAACCTGAGCCCCTGCCATTTTGAAAACAACCGGATCCTGAAAATGTCGAGCCAGATCTTCGGTAACAGCACCATTCTTCCGGAACAGATTATCTACGAAATTACCGAACGTGGCCTGATAAAGGAAAACAGTGGTATAGCCCGTGATGTGATGAAACGCCTGCGTGAGCGCAAGTCGCATATCGCGCTGGATGATTTCGGTACCGGATATTCCAGCCTCAGTTATATCAGTTCGTTCCCGCTCGATTATCTGAAAATCGACAAGAGCTTTGTTGAATCGATCGGGACCGATGCACTGACTGCCGGTCTGGTCGATTCCATCATCGACATGGCGAAACGGCTGGAACTGCGCATTATTGCCGAGGGCGTGGAGACGCGCGAACAGGCAGATTATCTGCGTCAGCACGGCGTGGATTATGCCCAGGGCTGGTATTATTCGAAATCAATACCGATTGAACCGTTCATTGAATTTGTCCGTGCATATAACGGTTCTCATGACGGATAGTCGCTGGTCGAATGAATTCGACCCTGCATCGTGAATTCGACTTGCAAATGAGTTGTAGGGCCGAATTTATTCGGCCAACAGCTTTCGGTGTTTACTGTTAACGTCAGATGACCTGCTTAAGCAGGTTTATTTCATGTGCAATGAGTGCCATGTAGACGGGGACCAGTGCGTACATAAGGTAACGGACGGCAATCACGCGATAGATGCGAAAATTGAAGTGCATGACCAGCACCACGAGCGCCACACTGGTAACGGCCACTTTGACGACTGCAAACGTCTGGACATCCTTCTGTATCAGCCAGTCCATGAAAATGTTCATTTCCACTGCACCGTTACCGATCAAGATCAGGGTGAAGAAAGCATCCAGGCAACTCATCACGGTAATCATGACGGTGGCTACCAATGGCCATGGGCCATACCAGTCGATATAACTGTTTAACAGGTCTTCATCACGGCGCGAGG
>QIFB01000186.1 GCA_003230545.1 Gammaproteobacteria bacterium
ATGGATGATTCCCGGGTGCTGAACGAAGACGGTCTGCGTTACCGTGACGAGTTTGTGAAACACAAGATTCTTGATGTGATTGGTGATCTCTACCTGCTGGGTCATGGCCTGATCGGTGCTTTCAGTGGCTACAAGTCGGGACATGAGTTGAACAACAAGCTGTTGCGTACGCTGATAAAAGACGAGTCAGCCTGGGAACGTGTCACGTTTGACGATGTGTGTGACGTCCCGATGACATTCAGCCGGCCGGTCCTGGTCAACTGATCTGATTTTCGCATTGTCGTTGTCCCCGGCTCAGGACTGGCCGGGGGTCGTGTGACGACTGGCCAGTTTCAGCAACGCAGCTCTCAGTCCGGGGTCTGTGACTTCACGGGCAGCCTGCTTCAGGATGTGGGAATGCTTTCTGGGCACCGGGCTTTGCTTGCTGCTCGCCCGGGCTGTGCGCCGGCTTTCAGGTGGACGTACGCACACCCGAACTGTGCGCAGGTTCACAGTTTGGGCATCTGATAGTTGTTTTACTAGTTGAGAGGACTGGAAACGCAGCCGGGCTGCCCACACCGGTGAATCGGCCGCCAGCACCAGCGTGCCATCCCGGACCGACAGGGTATGGCAGTGATCGTTCAGTGGTGGCGGAATCAGCTCGTGCAGTTCGGCATCCAGTTTTCTGAGTGCGCGGGCGCGGGACAGCAGGCGTGCCATCCCGCTTTTGCCAAGCAGGGTATTAATACGTAATGGTTTATTTGAACGCATATTTTTAAGGAAAACGACAGCTACTGCCGTTAACGACTAATTATGAACATCATACTGTTTACCAGCAAGCGCGGACAGGTCTGGAATTTCGAGATCAATCTGCCGGTGACCGGCCTGGTTGCCGGCGCCTGCCTGGCGGTCCTGTCCGGCGTACTGCTGTATACCGGGTTTCGACTGGGTGCGGACGAGCTCGCCTATGTCGCCGTGTGGCAGGATGAGGTGCAGGTACAACGGGCCGCGGTCGAGCGGGCCAAGGTTTCTGCCCGGTATAACCTCGACGCCCTGACCCTGAGAGTAGGCCAGCTGCAGGCCCAGATGCTGCGTCTGAATGCGCTCGGCGAGCGGCTGGTCAGCCAGGCGGATATCGATAGCGAGGAATTCGACTTCAAGGCACTGCCGCCGGTGGGTGGTCCGCAGGATGTGTCCGGACTGGCATCGACTGAACTGCCCGATTTCCTGAATATGCTGGATGAACTCACGACCGGACTGGATGATCGCGAGCAGAAACTGACCGTGCTCGAGCACCTGCTGATGGACCGCAGTTTGCGCGAGCGGATTATCCCGTCCGGCCGCCCGGTTACCGAGGGCTGGTTATCCTCCGGGTTTGGCAAGCGCGCTGATCCGTTCACCGGCAAGCAGGAATATCATAATGGCGTTGATTTTGCCGACAAGGAAGGGGCTGACGTGCTGTCGATGGGCGACGGCGTGGTGATGTGGTCCGGCAAGCGCTCGGGCTATGGCAATCTCGTCGAGATCAATCACGGCAACGGCTATGTTACCCGCTATGGCCATAACAAGAAGCAGCTTGTAGCAGTCGGTGATACCGTCAAGAAGGGCCAGCTGATCGCGCTGATCGGATCCACCGGCCGCTCCACCGGACCGCACGTCCACTTCGAGGTGCTGCGCAACGGCAAGCCTGTCAATCCATCGCGGTACATTACTGACTGACGCGTTTCTCCAGGCCGGAGCTGCTCCGGCGCCCCCATTTTACCCCTGCCGGCCTGCTAATCTGCAGGTAGTTGCTGTATTATGTCCCACTCGATTTTTACCCTGTAAATCAGATACAGACTCACATGGCAATCAAAATTCTCAGCAAGGTTTTCGGCAGCCGCAATGAACGGCAGCTGAAGCGGATGTCGCGGGTGGTTACCCGTATCAATGAGCTTGAACCCGACCTGGAGAAGCTTTCTGACGAGCAGTTGAAAGCCCGCACGGGGGAGTTCCGCAAGCGCCAGCAGGATGGCACTTCACTGGATGACTTGCTGGTCGAGGCCTTTGCCACCGTGCGGGAGGCTTCCCGACGCACGCTCGGCATGCGCCATTTCGATGTGCAGCTGATCGGCGGCATGGTGTTGCACGATGGCAAGATAGCGGAAATGCGTACCGGTGAAGGCAAGACGCTGGTCGCAACCCTGGCGGCCTACCTGAATGCACTGCCCGGGGATGGTGTGCATATCGTGACCGTCAATGATTACCTGGCGCGCCGCGATGCCGGGTGGATGGGCAAGATCTACGAATTTCTCGGTCTGACAACCGGCGTGGTGGCGTCCGGCCAGTCCTATGAGGAAAAGAAGGCGGCCTACGGGGCCGACATCACCTACGGGACCAACAACGAATTCGGGTTTGATTACCTGCGTGACAACATGGCGTTTACGGCGGATGACCGGGTACAGGGCGCACGCAACTTTGGCATTATCGACGAGGTTGATTCCATCCTGATTGACGAGGCTCGCACCCCGCTGATTATTTCCGGGCCCGTGGATGAGCGCTCCGACCTGTATAACAAGATGAATGTCCTGATACCCGAGCTGAGCCTGCAGGAGGAAGAGGATGGACCGGGTGATTACACCCTGGATGAGAAAAACAAGCAGATATTCCTGACCGATGCAGGGCATGAGCATGTCGAGCAGCTGCTGCTCAGTAACCAGCTGATCAAGGAGGGTGAAAGTCTCTACGATGCGGCTAACCTGAACCTGATGCACCACCTGATGGCTGCCCTGCGCGCGAACCTGCTGTTCCAGAAGGACGTGGACTATATCCTGCAGGATCAACAGGTGGTGATTGTTGACGAATTTACCGGCCGTACCATGCCGGGCCGGCGCTGGTCGGAAGGCCTGCACCAGGCGGTTGAGGCCAAGGAAGGGGTGCCGATCCAGAACGAGAACCAGACGCTGGCGTCGATCACCTTCCAGAACTATTTTCGCCTGTATAACAAGCTGTCCGGCATGACCGGTACGGCCGATACCGAGGCCTTCGAGCTGCACCAGATCTATGGCCTGGAAGTGGTGGTGATCCCGACACACCATCCGATGGTCCGGGACGACATGGGTGACCTCGTCTACCTCTCCATGGAAGAAAAGTTTGCCGCCATCCTTGGTGATGTGCGCAAATGCCAGCAGCAGGGCCAGCCGGTACTGGTTGGTACGGCCTCGGTTGACACCTCCGAGTATCTTTCAAAGCTGCTGAAGAAGGAAGGCATCAAGCACGAAGTGCTGAATGCCAAGCAGCACGAGAGGGAGGCACACATCATTGCCCAGGCCGGTTGCCTGGGTCATATAACCATTGCCACCAATATGGCCGGCCGTGGCACCGATATCGTGCTGGGTGGCAGCCTTGAGGCGGAAATCGATGCCCTTGACAATCCGGGCGAGGCGCAAATCGAAAAAATCAACACCGACTGGCAACAGCGTCACGACCAGGTCATCGCCGCCGGCGGTTTGCATATCGTCGGTACGGAACGACACGAGTCACGGCGCGTGGACAACCAGTTGCGGGGCCGGGCGGGACGCCAGGGTGACCCCGGTTCGAGCCGTTTCTACCTGTCACTGAAAGACAACCTGATGCGGATCTTTGCTTCCGACCGGGTGGCCGGCCTGATGCAGAAGCTGGGTATGCAGGAGGGCGAGGCCATCGAGCACCCGTGGGTCAGCAAGGCGATCGAGAATGCCCAGCGCAAGGTCGAATCGCACAACTTCAATATCCGCAAGACACTGCTCGAATACGATGACGTTGCCAATGACCAGCGCAAGGTGATTTACGAGCAGCGCGACGAGCTGATGGAAACCGGGGATATCTCTGACACCATCAATGCGATCCGCGCGGACGTCGTCAATGCTCTGATCAATACCTTTATTCCGCAGGGCAGTCTCGATGAACAGTGGGATGTTCCGGGCATCGAGGAGGCATTGACCAAGGAATTCGGTATAGAAATACCGGTCGGTGAGTGGCTGGAGCAGGATGATGATCTGCATGAAGAGACCCTGCGGGAGCGTATCCTGAAAACCATGGAAGAGGCTTATGCCGGGAAGGAGGCGCAAGCCGGGCCAGAGGTCGTCAGGCATTTCGAAAAGGCCGTGATGCTACAGGTGCTGGACGGCTCCTGGAAGGAGCACCTGGCGGCAATGGACTACCTGCGCCAGGGGATCGGCTTGCGCGGTTATGGCCAGAAGGACCCGCGGCAGGAATACAAGCGTGAGGCCTTTGGCATGTTTACCGATATGCTGGAACGTATCAAGCATGACCTGATTGGTATCGTGTCCAGGGTACAGGTGCGCGCGGAATCCGATGTCGAGGCCGTGGATCAGCAGCGCCGCAGTCAGGCGCCGAGGCAGTACCGCCATGCCGAGGCCAGTGCCATGGGAGAAGAGGGCCAGGCGGAAGCCGGGGGTCAGACGCCGTTTACCCGCAAGGGGCGCAAGGTCGGCCGCAACGAGCCGTGTCCGTGCGGTTCAGGCAAAAAATACAAGCAGTGCCACGGCAAGCTGAGCTGAGTGATCTCCTGCCGGTCGCCGGGTTCCGGCTCGGCACGGTCTGTGCCGGCATTCGCTACCCGGACCGCCGGGACCTGGTCGTGATGGAACTGGCGCCCGGATCCCGCAGTGCCGCGGTGTTTACCCAAAATGCTTTTTGCGCGGCGCCGGTGACCGTGGCCCGCGAACACCTGCAATCCGGGCCGCCCCGTTATCTGCTGGTGAATACCGGTAATGCCAATGCCGGTACCGGCGCGCAGGGTTTGCTCGATGCCGCACGGTGTTGCGAATTGCTGGCCGCCGGGGCGGGGTGTGAGTCAACCGATGTGCTGCCGTTTTCAACCGGCGTGATCGGTGAGGCGTTACCGGTCGAACCCATTGCTGCCGGTCTGCCTGAAGCCCTGGCCGGTCTTGCGGATGCCGGCTGGCAGGATGCTGCCCGAGGCATCCTGACGACCGATACCGTACCCAAGGGCGCATCGCGTCGGCTGGATATCGACGGTCACACGGTGACCGTGACGGGCATCGCCAAGGGCGCCGGGATGATCCGCCCGGACATGGCAACCATGCTGGCGTTTATTGCGACGGATGCCGCTATCAATAACGATCTGCTGCAGGCCTGCCTGGAACGTGCGGTCGCGGGTTCCTTTAACCGGATTACCGTGGATGGTGACACCTCGACCAATGATGCCTGCGTACTGGTGGCAACCGGGTACAGTGATTTACCGGCCATTACCGCAGCGAACGGGAATTACGAGCGGGTTTGCCAGGCCGTTGCCGGTATCTGTGACGAACTCGCACAGGCAATTATTCATGATGGCGAGGGCGCGACCAAGTTTGTCACCGTCGCTGTTGAGAATGGATTGAGTACGGATGAATGCCTGCAGGTGGCCTATACCATTGCGCACTCACCACTGGTTAAGACGGCCCTGTTTGCCAGCGATCCGAACTGGGGGCGCATTCTTGCCGCAATCGGACGCGCCGGCATCCCGGACCTCGACCTGGCCGGTGTGGATGTCTTTCTCGACGATATCTGTATCGTTCGTCACGGTGAGGTGGCGGCCGATTACACGGAAGCGGCCGGGCAGCAGGTAATGGACCGGGACGAAATCACCATCCGTACCGTGCTGGGGCGCGGCACTGTTTCGGAGCGGGTCTGGACCTGTGATCTCTCTTATGACTATGTAAAGATCAACGCGGAGTACCGCACCTGAGGAACCGGTTACAGATCTGCACCTTTCCAGCAAGGTTGCTCGGGGTGCAGGGGAATTGCTCAAGACCCGCTGTAAATACATCCCTGTACGCTCGATGGCCGCTTCCCTGCGGCCAACGGTCTTGAGCAATTCCCCTGCACCCCGAGCAACCGGGCAGACTCCAGCGTCTGGCAATCCGATGTCCCGGCAGTCCCCTTGCCAGGGGCATCGGCTTCAGGGATGAAGCCGTTGAGCGTCCAGGGATGGACTTGCAGCGGCCCCTGGCAAGGGGACTGCCGGGGCGGCGGATTCACGCTCGGCAGGTGCAAACCGCACGATCAGGGGAAGGGTCGTAGTGCCAGTGCAACAGGCAGGTCAGGTATTTTCAGGGTTCGAGTCGGTGAGGCTGGGGCCGGGGATGCAGTTGGATTCATCAAACCAGGCACCGAGGTCAATCAGCTTGCAGCGTTCGCTGCAGAACGGCTTCCAGCGCTGGCCGGCTGACCACATGACCGGTGTTTCACACACCGGGCACCTGACAGTCTTGTTCCTGGATGATTGCTGCATGTAACGGCCTGTATCTACCGCGGTCAGATGGCGCAACACGCCAGTTCGAATTCAACATCCTTGCTGGTTTGCCGTGCGCGGTCTTCAACCGTGGAGAAATCGAGGAAACGTACCGTAAAGCGATGCCGGCCGCCGCTCAATTCTGCGTAGTAGGGCGCAGTCGCCGGCAGGGCAATTCGCACCAGTTGAAATGGCAGATTGGGATCGAGGGTTTGCTGGTACACACCGCCCTCCGCGATGGCCAGTTTGAGCTCGGCACTCTCGCGCGTCAGGCGGATTATCAGCTGGATAGCCTGGCCGATGGCATCGAATGTTTCCAGCCAGCGGTATAGATCGTCGGTGCGTTTCCTGGCCGGTTGCTGCAGCCAGTAGTGAAATGCCGGCAGGTCAAAATCACAGGTGCCGCCGGGTATGGCGCTGCGTTGCCGGATACTGGCCAGGAATTCGCTGTTTTTCAGCTCGCCGGCAATCTGGCCATTGATCTGGCGGAGACCATCCATACGCTCGGTAAGACTATCCAGCAGCAAGCCAAGCTGCTGCGTGTCGATACCGGGGTTTTCTTCGAGCCGTTTGAGGTTACCAGCGTGGCGATCGAGTTCCTTCAGTACCTCGGATTTCAGGTTGGTATTGCCAAAGACGGAAAGAATTTCGAGGATGCAGTTCAGGGTTGCGCGGCTGTCCCATTCTGTATTGCGCTTTGCGTGATGCGCCGCCTGTTTGAACAGGTACTCCAGCCGCAGGAAGGTCCTGACACGTTCATTCAGCGGTTGTTCGTACAGGATGCTTTTACTGACGGAGCCGGGCTGATTGTCGAGGGCTGCTTCCACGGGCTCTTATTGTCGCGCAGCCGGCGGCTGCACGCAAATCAATTCCTGGCCGATAACGACAGGTATTTTTTGTGCAGTGTCTGTATTTTTTCAGCAAGCTCGTCCTGTGATCCCGCATTGCTGATCACGTCATCTGCCGCGGCCAGTCGTTCAGACCGGTTAGCCTGGCTCTCGAGGACGGGCCGGATCTCGCCCATGGCGAGCCGGTCACGTGCGGCGGTCCGGCTGAGCTGCAGCGCTTCCGGGATATCGATGACCAGGATCCGGTTGACCAGGTCGGTCTGCCCGGTTTCCAGCAGCAGCGGGATACTCACGATACAGTAAGGCGCCTGCACGGAGTTTACTAACTCTTTGATATTAAAGCGGATTAATGGGTGGAGGATGGCCTCGAGCCGGCGTCGGCTGGCGGGTTCGGCAAACACCTGCTGACGTAGCCTGCGCCGGTCCAGCTGTCCGTCCGCTGCCAGGTACTCCGGACCAAATGCCGTGATGATTTCTGCCAGCGCAGGTTCGCCCGGCGCCACCAGGGCATGGGCCAGTTCATCGGCATCGATGATCGGCACCCCGAGTTTGCTGAACAGGGCGGCGCAGGTGCTCTTGCCGCTGCCGATACCCCCGGTCAGCCCGATGACCAGGGGGCCGGGTGTATGTTTACCAGCGGTGGCCACTAGTGCAGGTAGAGTGTGAGGATGTCCTGTCCCCACAGCAGGGTAATCCAGCCGGCGCTTGCCAGGAATGGGCCGAAGGGCAGCGGCTGGCTGCGATCATGGCCTTTCAGCAGGATCAGCGAAATACCGATCACCGCCCCGACTGCCGAAGAAAACAGGATCACGATCGGTAGCAGCTGCCAGCCCGTCCAGGCACCGATGGCGGCCAGCAGCTTGAAATCACCAAACCCCATGCCTTCCTTGCCGGTCGCAAGCCTGAACAGCTGGAACACCAGCCACAGGGACAGGTAGCCGGCAATGGCGCCGAAAATGCTGCTCTGGCTGTCAACAAAAATATTCCACACGCTCAGTCCCAGTCCGAACCAGAGCAGGGGCAGGGTCATGGTGTCCGGCAGCAGCTGGCAGTCGTAATCGATCATGCACAGCGGGATGATGGTCCAGGTAAACACCAGCGCCATTGCCGCCTGGATGGTAAACCCGAAGTGCATCACGGTAATGATGGACAGGGTGGCGGTAGCCAGTTCAATCACCGGATAACGCGGTGAAATGCGCGTAGCACAGATGCGGCAACGTCCCTTCAGTACCAGGTAGCTCAGTACGGGAATATTCTCCAGCGCGCCGATGCGATGCCCGCACTCCGGGCAACGGGATGCCGGTGTAACCAGGTTGAACGGGGTATCTTCCGCGGCGGCTTCCGGTTCCAGCTCCAGGTGTTCACAGCACTGCTCTGCCCACTGCCGGTTCAGGATGATCGGCAGTCGGTGGATGACGACATTCAGGAAGCTGCCGACCACCAGGCCCAGAATGCCGGCCGTGCCGTAAAACAGCGGGGGAGACTCCTGCAGCAACAGCAACACGTCCATTGGTTGTTATTGGCCGGCCGGGCTGTGGACGACTAGCGCGAGCGATATCAGATTGCAGCACCCATCTTGAAGATCGGCAGGTACATGGCAACCACCAGGCCACCGATCAGGATACCCAGGATCGACATGATCAATGGTTCCAGCAGGCTGCTGAGTGCATCAACGGCATCGTCAACTTCCTGCTCATAGAAATCTGCCACCTTGTTGAGCATGGTGTCCAGGGCGCCGGATTCCTCGCCGATGGCAACCATCTGTTCGACCATGTTGGGGAACAGTCCGGTCTGCGACATGGCGAACTGGAGTTGCTGACCGGTTGCCACGCTGTCACGAATCATGAGGACGGCATCCGAGTAGACGACATTACCGGTTGCACCGGCAACGGATTCCAGTGCCTCAACCAGCGGGACACCGGCGGCAAACATGGTGCCGAGGGTACGCGCATAACGGGCCACGGCGGCCTTGTGCATGATCGGGCCGATGATCGGCAGCTTGAGAATCGCGCGGTCGAGTGCCCGGCCGAATTTTCGCGACCGTCTCTTGGCCTGCATCAGTCCGACAGCACCGCCGATGGAGATACCTATTACCACCCACCAGTAACTCTGCATAAACTCGGACATGTTGACCACGACCCGGGTAAATGCCGGCAGGTCGGCACCGAAGCTGCTGAACAGCTGCTCAAACTGCGGAACCACGAAGATCAGCAGGATGGCGGTGACGATAAACGCAACAATGACAACTGCGGTCGGATAGAACAGGGCCTTCTTGATCTTGGACTTGAGGTACTCGGTTTTTTCCTTGTAGGTCGCGATCTTGTCGAGCAGTGTCTCCAGGACACCGGCCTGCTCACCGGCACCGACCAGGCTGACCACGAGTTCGTCAAAATACAGCGGGTGCTTGTTGAGGGTTTCCGACAGGCTGGTGCCGGATTCGACCTCGTACTTGATATCCATGATCAATTTGCGCATGCCGGCGTTTTCATGGCCGCGACCGATGATGTCAAACGACTGTACCAGGGGGACACCTGCCGCCATCATGGTGGCCAGTTGCCGGAAAAATACGGCGATGTCCTTGGGGACGATCTTTTTCTTGACGCCCTTGGAAAACAGGGAGCTCTGTTTTTTGACCTTGAGCGGGACAATACCCTGCTTGCGCAGGTCGGCCCGGATCAGGGACGGGTTGGTACCCCGTGTCTGGCCCTTGACGCGTACTCCGCGCTTGTCGGTGCCGGTCCAGATAAAGACGTCGGGTTGATTGAGTGCTTTTTCCGCCATGATCTATTCCTTTGTGACGCGATCGACTTCTTCCAGACTGGTAGTGCCTGCCGCAACCTTCCGTAGCCCGGATGCCCGCAGGTCGGGAATGCCCTCTTCACGGGCCAGCTGTTCCAGTTGCATGGAATTACCCCCATCCATTATAAGACGTCCCATGGCTTCTGACACCGGCATGACCTGGTAGATGCCGACGCGGCCCTTGTAACCACCGGTACACTGATCACAGCCCACGGGGCTGTAGATCTTTGCATCCTTGAGCAGTTGTTCCGTAAAGCCTGCTTTCAGCAGTACATCGTCTGGTATGTCGCTTTCTTTTTTGCACTTGGTGCACAGGCGCCGTGCCAGTCGCTGGGCCATGATAAGGTGCACGGCCGAGGCAATATTATAGGGTGGAACCCCCATGTTGGCCAGTCGCGTGAGGGTCTGGGGCGCATCATTGGTATGCAGGGTCGAGAGCACAAGGTGACCGGTTTGTGCGGCCTTGACGGCAATTTCAGCGGTTTCGAGGTCACGAATCTCACCGACCATGATGATGTCCGGATCCTGGCGCAGAAAGGCGCGCAGTGCGAGGGCAAATTCAAGACCCGCCTTGGGATTGACATTGACCTGGTTGATTCCCATTACGTTGATTTCCACCGGGTCCTCACAGGTGGAGATATTCCGGTCTGGTGTGTTCAGGATATTCAGCCCGGTATAGAGCGTGACCGTTTTACCGCTGCCGGTCGGTCCGGTCACCAGCACCATGCCATACGGTTTGTGGATGGCATCAATGAACAGTTTCTTCTGCTCTTCCTCGAAGCCCAGCGCATCTACACCGAGCGAGGCGATACTGCCGTCGAGAATACGCAACACGACCTTCTCGCCGTACAGTGTCGGCAGGGTGTTGACACGAAAATCGATTGAGCGGTTCTTGGACAGGTTCATCTTGATGCGTCCGTCCTGCGGGACCCGGCGTTCGGCGATATTCATACGGCTCATTACCTTGAGCCTGGCAATAATGCGCATTGCGAGTGACCGCGGCGGTGAGGCGACTTCATACAACACACCGTCATTGCGAAAGCGGACGCGGAATACTTTCTCATAGGGTTCGAGGTGTATGTCCGAGGCGCCCTTGTTGATGGCGTCCAGCAGTACCTTGTTGACAAAGCGGACAACCGGCGTGTCATCGATGTCTGATTCAGAAACATCACCATCGGCATTCTCGTCATCCCCGGATGTGATATCCAGGTTATCCAGGTCCGAATCCATGAGATCGGACATCGCGGTGTCCATTTCATCCAGTGCGAATTCAATGGCCTTGTGGAGTTTTTGCTCCTCGACAAGTACGCCTTCGGTATTGATGCCGGTATGGAACTTGAACTCGTCGATAGCGCCCAGGTTGGTCGGGTCTGAAATGGCGATATACAAACGGTTGCCGCGTTTGAACAGCGGCAGGGCATGGTGCTGGCGAATGAGTTTTTCGCTGACCATACTGATTGGTGCTGCCTCGAGATCCATTACGCTCATGTCAAACAGCGGAACACCGAACTCCTGGGCGCCCGACCAGGCAATGTCCTGGCTGTTCATTATCCTGTTTTCAACCAGGTAGCTGACAAAGTGCTGGTGCTTTTTAATGGCGCCTTCATGCGCCCTGGAGGCTTCCTGCTCATCGATCAGGCCGTCCATGACC
This sequence comes from Gammaproteobacteria bacterium, assembly GCA_003230545.1. Lineage (GTDB taxonomy): Bacteria > Pseudomonadota > Gammaproteobacteria > UBA9214 > UBA9214 > SZUA-186. The sequence goes on from QIFB01000186.1 coordinate 11,558, forward strand.
AGCCGGCGAGCCAGTCCGCTGAGATGAAGTGTGGGGTTGGTTGAGGCCATAACTTACTCAGGTC
>QIFB01000011.1 GCA_003230545.1 Gammaproteobacteria bacterium
AAAAAAGGAGTCAGCCGATAAGCCGGGTTCTGTCGTGGACAGCCATTCATCTGGGATATGCGTCACCGCATACCTCATGCGACCTACCCGGGAACGGTGCGGGCCGCACCATGGTTCCCCTATTTGGTCTTGCTCCGGGTGGGGTTTACCCTGCCACGCCTGTTACCAGCCGCGCGGTGCGCTCTTACCGCACCATTTCACCCTTACCGCGAACGAAACCAGCGGTATATTTTCTGTGGCACTTTCCATGGACTCGCGCCCCCCAGGAATTACCTGGCACCCTGCCCTGCGGAGCCCGGACTTTCCTCCCCGGAAACCGGGGCGACTGTCTGGCTGACTCCAGTGGGAATTATAGGTGAAAACGCTGCGCGCCGTCAGTGACACTAACGCGATTAAGGGGTCAGGTCTTGCGGCCACCCCGGAACAGCCTGCCGAAAACCCGGCTGATGAAGTTTTCACGTCCCTTGCCCGCAGGCAGACTGTGCTTCCCGTGCCGGGTGATTTCCTGTTGGAGTTGCTTCAGACCAGGGTGGCCGGAATCAATTCCCAGGCCACGACGCAGTGCCATCCCGGCGCTTTCGTGAAAACCGAGCTTGTGTTCGGCCACGGCAAGATTGTAATACACCTCGACATCATTCCGCTCACCGACCGCTGCCTTGCGGCACAGCTTCACGCCGTTCTTGTCCCCCATATAGACGCGGGTCAGTCCATGATACGAGGTGTAGCGGTTCTGGTAGATATCATCGATGTCCGCAGCCTCGTCCGCCGACCGGAACAAATCCAGTGCCCCTTCCCAATCATTGTTTTTGAAGCGCTTCAGCCCGCTGACAAAGTCATCATCCAGGCTGACCCGGCTGCCTTCTTTCCAGGGGTCCAGATCTGCCATGTCATTCCTCCAGGGATAGACACATACTCTGTAGTTATTATGGCCGCCTTCTGCACATGAAGATTAATCTGTCTGGATAAAAACGCAAGCTATGTTGCTTGACGCTATCCCCGGCATACCGCACCCTTGCGACTCGCCGTAGCACCAGATTGCCAGAAAGCCGACATAGCACCGATGAAAATCCTGTTTGCCAGCAGTGAAGCACACCCGCTGATCAAGACCGGCGGACTGGCCGATGTCTCGGGCAGCCTCCCCAGGGCAATTCTCAGCCAGCGCCAGGATATCCGGCTGGTGATACCCGCCTACCGGCAGGTCCTGGAACGTGCCGGTAACCTGGCACTGGCCGCCTACCTCAAACTGGACGGGGTGCCAAACCCGGTGCGCATCCTGTCCGGGCGGTTGCCCGGCGGCAACGTCAAGCTCTACCTGGTCGACTCTCCCGACCACTTCGACCGTGCCGGCAACCCCTATACGACCCGGGCCGGAAACGAGTGGACCGACAACGCCGAACGTTTCGCTGTATTTTGCCGTGCCATCCACGCGCTGGCTGTGAATGCGGCGGGACTCGACTGGGAACCCGATGTGGTGCACTGCAATGACTGGCAGACCGGACTGGTGCCGGCCATGCTGGCCGACTCGGACACCGCCCCCGCCTCGATATTCACCATCCATAACCTGGCCTACCAGGGACAATACGACTGGAAAACCTTCAATGCGCTGGGCCTGCCACCGGAATGGTGGTCGATGGACGCCATGGAATTCCACAATTCGTTCTCCTTTATCAAGGGTGGGCTGGTATTCGCCGACTGGCTGACGACGGTCAGCCCGACCTACGCAGAAGAAATCTGCACCAGTGAATTCGGCTGCGGACTCGAGGGCTTGCTCGGTCACCGCCGCAACAAGCTGACCGGTATCCTGAACGGGATTGACTACTCGGAGTGGAACCCGGGCAGCGACCTGCTGGTCCCGATCCAGTACAACCGCCGCTCGCTGTTTCACAAACGTGAAAACAAGCACGCCATCCTGGAACACTTTGCCCTGCCCCGCAAAGAAGATGCACCGCTGTTTATTATTATCAGTCGCCTGGTGGAACAGAAAGGCATCGACCTGGTTATCGATATCCTGCCGTACCTGGTAAAACAGGGCGCACAACTTGCAGTCCTTGGTAGTGGCGACAAGGCCATCGAGACCGCGCTGCGCAAGGCCGCTCGTGAATACCGGGAGCATGTCGGCATTCAAATCGGTTACGATGAAACGCTGGCCCATTTACTGGAAGCCGGTGGTGACCTGCTTCTGATGCCGTCGCGGTTTGAACCCTGCGGACTCAACCAGATCTACAGCCTGCGTTACGGTACCGTACCGGTCGTCAGGAGTACCGGTGGTCTGGCCGACACGGTGGTGGATACCACGCCGGAAACCCTTGAAGCGAAAACTGCCACCGGCTTCTGCTTCCAGACGGCCTCGACCGCGGCACTGTGGAACGCGGTGCAACGCGCCATCAAGCAGTATAGAGAACCCGAAGGCTGGAACCGGATCATCGACACCGGCATGCGCCAGGACTTCAGCTGGAAGCGCAGTGCCGAACGCTATATCGATCTCTACCGGCAAGTCCTGGATGGATAATCATTGTCGGAGAGTATCTGGGTTATAATCCTACCCCCGAATTGATCAGGCCACGCATTGCCGTGGCTTTTTTTGTATGACGACGAGGCCATTACCCTTCGACCAGCCGCGTGACCGCCTGCTGCGCAGCCGGGTGCGGCTGTTTGGCAATCTGCTCGGTGAAGTCCTGAGCGAGCAGGCCGGCGCCGGGGTACTGTCCGCTGTTGAAAACCTCCGCAAGGGATATATCCGGTTGCGCAAACAGGAGCATCCGGCATTGCGCAAGCGCCTGTCACGGCTGATCGAGGGGCTGCAACCCAACGAACTGGCCTACGTCATCCGCGCATTCAATATCTATTTCAGCCTCGTCAACATCGCCGAAGAGACTTTCCAGCACCAGCAACGCCGCCGCCAGGTGCGTGAAACCGGGCCGCTGTGGACCGGTTCGTTCAGCCGGACCCTGCAGGAATTTCATGCCGAGGGCATCTCCCCGGACCAGCTGCAGGAAATGCTGGACCAGGCACTCTACCTGCCGGTGTTCACCGCACACCCTACAGAGGCCATCCGGCGTACGGTCATGTTTGCCCTGCGGCGACTGTTTCTGACCAGCGAACAGCTGGATGACCGGCGTCTCAGCAAGGACGAACGTGAGGAAATTTCCGGCGAACTCAAGCGCCAGATCCAGGTACTGTGGAAGACAGACGAAGTACGCCTGCACAAACCGACGGTCGAGGAGGAAATTTACAACGGGCTGTACTACTTTACGGAAAGCCTGTTCGATGCCGTCCCGCAAACCTATCGCTGGCTCGAAAAGGCCATCGCCCGCGTGTACGGCAACGACGTGGCCAGGACTGCTGTTAGCGTACCTGGCGGACTGATCCGGTTCGGCTCATGGATTGGTGGAGACCGGGACGGCAACCCGCATGTCAAACCCGAAACCACGCGCATGGCGCTGCGGACCCACACCCGGCACGTGCTGATTGCCTACCTGCGGCGCATTGAACAACTCGCCTACCGGTTGACACACTCCTCGCGCCTGTGCTCGTTTTCGGCTGATTTGCTGGACAGTATCCGGTCGGACGAGGACTTTTTCAGTGAGGCCTTTGCCAGGTACCCGCGGCATTACAGCGATGAACCCTACCGACGCAAGCTGGCCCTGATACGGCACCGCATCAAGCTGAACCTGCGGGCTGTCTGCGAACGGCTGGAAAATCCGGATTTCGACCCGACTACCCGGGACATCGGCTACGCAACCGGACAGGAACTGCTGCAGGATCTGCATTTAATACGTGATTCCCTGGCCGACAACGGAGATGCCAACCTCGCCAACGACAAACTGAAGGATTTGATCCGACTGGTCGAGACCTTCGGGTTCTTCCTCATGCACCTTGATATCCGCCAGGAATCGACACGCCATACCGGGGCCATTAGCGAACTGTGCAAGTTGCTGCACGACGACATTGACTATGACGCCATGGATGAACAGGCGCGCCAGCAATTCCTCAGCCAGGCGCTGGCTACTCCGCCTCCGGCACTCGAACGCGACACCCTGTCCGGCGACACCCGGGAGACACTGGAAGTGTTCGACGTCATACGCAACATGCAACAGGAAGTCGATCCCGATGCCTTCGGAAACTATGTCATCTCGATGACACACAATGCCAGTCATGTTCTTGAGGTCATGTACCTCGGCTGGCTGTGCGGCCTGGCCGGCAAACAGGATGGCAAGTGGTTCAGCAAACTGCGCATCAGCCCGCTGTTCGAAACTATCGACGACCTCGAACATGTCGAGGAGGTCCTGTCACAGTTGTTCGGCAACGCGCCCTACCGTGCACTGCTCGACAGCACATGCAATCGCCAGGAAATCATGCTCGGCTACTCGGACTCATGCAAGGATGGCGGCATCCTTGCCTCCAACTGGAACCTGTACGAAGCACAGAAAAATATCATTTCCATCGCCGACAAGGCTGGCATCCGCTGCCGATTGTTCCATGGCCGTGGCGGCACCATCGGCCGCGGTGGCGGCCCGACCCACGACGCCATACTGTCCCAGCCACCCGGAACCGTGCATGGACAAATCAAGTTCACCGAACAGGGTGAAGTACTGCGTTACAAGTACAGCAACGTGGAAACTGCGACCTATGAACTGTCGGTCGGAATTACCGGGCTGCTGAAGGCGAGCCGCACCGTCGGTGATCCGCAGGCGATCGACCGCCGTGACAATATGGGCATCATGGATGAACTAACACAACATGGCGAGCAGGCCTACCGTGACCTCATCGACGACACGCCGGGCCTGTTTGACTATTTCTACGATGTCACTCCCGTGACCGAGATTGGCCAGTTGAATATCGGCTCGCGACCGTCACATCGCCAGCAGCAGGACCGCTCCAAGACTTCTATCCGGGCCATTCCCTGGGTGTTCGGCTGGGCCCAGTCGCGGCATACCCTGCCGGCATGGTACGGGCTGGGCACCGCGCTGGAGAGCTGGCGCGCTAACGACCCGGCGCGGCTGGCGCGCCTGCAGACCATGTACCGGGAATGGCCATTCTTCCGCTCGCTGCTGGGCAATATCCAGATGGCCCTGTTCAAGGGCGAAATGAACATTGCCCGTGAATACACACGCCTCGCCACAGACCAGGAAGCGGCCGTGGCCATCTACAGCAAGATACGCGATGAATACCAGCGCACCGTCATGCAGGTGCTGCATGTTAGCGGGCTGCACCAGCTGCTCGAGGAAAACCCGTCACTCGGTCTGTCGCTGTACCGCCGCAATCCCTACCTGGACCCGCTCAACAATATCCAGATTACCCTGCTGGCACGTTACCGCAATACCGACCTCACCGACGACCAGCGCGAGCGCTGGCTACACCCGCTGCTGCGCTCTATCAATGCCATCGCCAGCGGCATGCGCAATACCGGCTGAACCGGCTACCACCCGGCCGGCCCTGCCCGCACCGGACAGGAATGAGTTATAGTTAACCTTCATATCCGGGTCTTCACGAGCAGGCTCAATAATCACAATGACAAATCGGCTGGCACTGATTGTAGATGACTCCGAGACAGCACGCGTCACACTGAAACGCATGCTGGAAAAGCAGGGGCTTGAGGTAACCACCCTGGGGTCCGCGCCCGAGGCGCTGGACTATCTCACCAGTACCAGCCCCGATGTCATCTTCATGGACCACATGATGCCGGACATGGACGGCTTCGAGGCCGTCGAGGCCATCAAGAACAACCCGGACACCGCCACCATTCCCGTCTTGATGTACACCTCCAAGGGAGGTGACCAGTATGTCAGCCAGGCGCGCGCCCTCGGGGCGATCGGTATCCTGCCGAAGCAGGTGCAGCCGACGGCACTGTTCGAAGTACTGAACAAGCTCGGCCTGGTGCAGGACCGGCGTACCCGGAGAGACGACACGGAAAGCCAGGAAGTCATGATGGAGCCGGCAAATGACAGCCCTGCCCTGGCCGGGGACAGGGAAATGCAGGAGATTGCACGCTGCCGTCTCGGCCGAGCACTCCCAGGAGTTACATAGCCAGTTCGGTGACCTGCTGATACAGCACAACAGTGTGATCGAAGAAGACCTCAGCGAAATCAAGTCCACACTCGGGCGGCTGGCCGGCAGTGGAACAGTACTGTCACTGCTGCGTCGGACCGGCGTATTCATCCCGCTGGTGGTGGTGCTGATCATGCTGATCCCGCTGATCTGGCTGCACAAGGTCAACAGCGAAACCCGACTGAAACTCGATATTGCCAGGAACCAGGCGGCACGCCTGCAGGCATCCATAGAGCAACTGGACCAGAGCCGTTTCCGAACAGTACCGGCACCGGCAGACCAGACCATGATCGAGCCCCCGCCCCGCAGGCAACCGGTGGAGCTGTTCAACAGTCTTGCCTGGGCCGTAAATCTCGGCGGCCACTACGATGTACAGGAGGAGGCCTTTGGCGACCGTCGCCTTGCCATCGTCTACGAGCTGATCTCGCGACTGAATGCGCTGAGCTTCAAGGGCATAGTCCGGCTGGAGTCACACCTCGGAGAATTCTGTCTCAGCGGCAACGACGTGGACGGCTTTGTGCTGGCGCCGGCAGATCTGCCGGTGCGTGAATGTGAGCGCTATGGTCACCCGCTGCAACGGCTTCCACAGCTGGGCGAACGCCAGTCCATCGCGTTTGCCAATTTCCTGGCCACATCACCGCTGGTCAATAACAGTGATATCCGCATCGATATCGTTCCGCTCGGTTATGACCGGCCTCACCTGAAGTACCCGTCGCG
>QIFB01000047.1 GCA_003230545.1 Gammaproteobacteria bacterium
GCCAGCGAGTTCATCCCGGAAGTCACGGACTTTGTCGGTGCGACCTCGTTCCTGCCGATCGCACAGAAGTCCGATGTCTGCCTGTTTATCTGATTGACACAGGGAGCACGGCCTGCCGCCGTGATCCCGGGGGACGGGTATTATCGAGGGGCGTGCAACAGCACGCCCCTCTTTATTTCTGTGACTGATCTGCTGTAGTAACCTGTTATGCGCCAGTTATTCAACCCCATCGAGCCCTATGAGACCCACCGTATCGCGGTTTCAAATGGTCATTGCCTGTATGTGGAAGAGTGTGGCCGCAAGGAAGGGATACCGGTGGTCTTTGTACATGGTGGGCCCGGGGCAGGGTGTGAGCCCTGGCACCGACGCTTCTTCGATCCCAAGGTATACCGGATCATCCTGTTTGATCAACGCGGTTGCGGGCGTTCCGTGCCCCATGCCTCGCTGGAAGATAATACCACCCAAAACCTCGTCGCCGACATGGAGACGATTCGCGCGCAGTTGGGTGTCGAGCAATGGATCGTGTTCGGTGGTTCCTGGGGCTCTACACTGGGGCTGGTCTATGCGCAGACCCATCCATCCCGGGTGCTTGGCCTGATACTGCGCGGGATCTTTCTGTGCCGGCCGCGTGATATTCACTGGTTCTACCAGGACGGCGCCAGTTTTCTGCTGCCGGACTACTGGACTGATTATCTGCAGCCAATCCCGGAAAGCGAGCATGACAACCTCGTGGCGGCCTATTACCGGCGGCTGACCGGTGATGACGAACTGGTAAGAATGGCGGCAGCCAAGGCCTGGTCGTTATGGGAGGGCAGGGCTTCAACGCTGCTGCCGCGGGCTTCGGTCGTGGAGCATTTTACCAACCCGCATACCGCACTCAGCCTGGCGCGCATTGAATGCCATTATTTCATGAATGACAGTTTCCTGGAGACCGATCAGATTCTGAATAATGCGGCATGCCTGAATGGAATCCCGGGCGTAATCGTGCATGGCCGTTATGATGTCGTGTGCCCGGTTGAGCAGGCGTGGGAACTGCACCGGGCATGGCCCGATGCCCGCCTGCAGATTATCCCCGATGCCGGACATTCAGCGACCGAGCTTGGCATTGTGGATGCACTGATGACGGCAACCAGCCAGTTTTCGATGCGCTACCGGTGATCGGCCTGCTGCAGCGCGTGCAGTCTGCCGGCATCAGTATAGCCGGGCAGGGCATTGCCGATATCGGGCCCGGGCTGCTGGTCCTGGTCGGGGTGCAGCGGGGTGATACCGAACAGGAAGCGGCCCGTCTGCTGGAGCGGTTGCTGGGGTATCGGGTATTCCCGGACGCCGTCGGCAAGATGAACCTTGCTATCAGCGATACCGGTGGCGAGCTGTTGCTGGTACCGCAATTTACCCTGGCGGCGGATACCCGCAAGGGCATGCGGCCGAGTTTTACCCCGGCAGCAGCTCCCGCTGACGGCGCGCGGCTGTTCGAGCAGCTCGTAACACTGGCGGAACAGCGGTATGGCCGGGTTGCCTGCGGGGAGTTCGGCGCCGATATGCAGGTGGCGCTGGTGAACGACGGCCCGGTAACGTTCTGGCTGGAGGCTGCACCCCGGCGGTCCGGGTAATTACCCGTAGATAAAGGGAATTGGCCCTCAGTTTGCGCCTAAAACAGTTCTATCCGGCGGACTTTTTCGTTACGATTAGACTCCTTACCGAAACATTCACCGGCACACGGGAAACACTACCAGTCATGTCACAACGCACCGCAGCGGTTAACCGGGAAACCCTGGAGACGCAGATTACCGTTTCCGTCAATCTTGACGGGGAGGGCAGGGCGACGCTGGAGACCGGCCTGCCGTTCCTGGAACACATGCTGGAGCAGGTAGCCCGGCACGGGTTGATCGATATTGACATCAAGGCTAGCGGTGACTTGCACATCGATGCCCACCACACGGTTGAAGATATCGGCATCACGCTGGGACAGGCCGTGGACAAGGCAATCGCGGACAGGCGCGGCATCCGGCGTTACGGCCACGCCTATGTGCCGCTCGACGAGGCCCTGTCACGGGTCGTCATTGATTTTTCCGGGAGACCGGGCCTGGAATACCATGCCGCGTATCCGCGCGCCCGGGTGGGCGAGTTTGATGTCGACCTGATCCACGAGTTTTTCCAGGGCTTCAGCAACCATGCGCTGGTAACCCTGCACATTGACTGCCTGCGCGGTGACAACTCGCACCATGTCGCCGAGACGATCTTCAAGGCATTCGGGCGTGCCATGCGCATGGCGCTGGAACCGGATCCGCGAATGGGCGACCAGATGCCTTCAACCAAGGGGAGTCTCTGAGTATCCCTGATTGACCGGGTGACCGCTGATGGCGGGTTATCTGCCTTGTGTGTCTTATGTCCTCCATTGCAATCATCGACTACGGCATGGGAAACCTGCACTCCATTGCCAAGGCGCTTGAACACGTAGCCGGCAAGGACCGGGTGCGTGTCAGCAGTGCGCGCGAGACGATCCTGGCAGCCGACCGGGTGGTGTTTCCGGGCGTGGGCGCGATTCGTGACTGCATGTCCGAGCTGCAGCGCACCGGCCTTGACCAGGTGGTTATGGAGGTGGCCCGCTCCAAACCGTTGCTGGGCGTGTGCCTGGGCATGCAGGCCCTGCTTGACAGCAGCGCGGAAAACGAGGGAACACCATGCCTGGGTATCATCCCGGGCTGCGTGCAGCACTTTAAGGAAGGTATCAGCCAGGCCGGTACCGCAGGACGCCTGAAGATCCCGCACATGGGCTGGAACCAGGTACAGCAACAGGACAAACATCCCCTGTGGCAGGATATCCCGGACGGCAGCCGGTTCTACTTTGTACACAGCTACTACGCAGCCCCGGCAGCAGACACAGACGTGGCCGCAACGACCCCCTACGGGATCGAATTTACCTCGGTTATTGCACACGACAATGTGTTTGCCGTGCAGTTTCACCCGGAAAAAAGCCAGCATGCGGGGCTGGGCCTGTTATCCAATTTTGTTAACTGGAATGGAGTATCCTGAATCATGTTGCTGATACCTGCGATTGATCTCAAGGATGGCAAGTGCGTGCGCCTGCGCCAGGGCAAGATGGAGGACGCGACCGTGTTCGGCGATGATCCTGTTGCAGTGGCGCAGCGCTGGGTCGATGCCGGTGCCCGCCGCCTGCACATGATAGACCTGAATGGTGCGTTTGCGGGTGAGCCGGTCAATGCCGGTGCGATCAGGGCAGTTGCCGAGGCCTTCCCCGAGCTGCCGATACAGGTCGGCGGCGGGATCCGGGATGAAGACACCGTGCAGGCCTACCTCGAGGCCGGGGTACAGTACACCATCATCGGTACGAAGGCGGTCAGTGCACCGCATTTCATCAATGACCTGTGCCTGGAGTTTCCCGGCCACATCATTGTCGGTCTGGATGCAAAAGACGGCAAGGTGGCGATCGATGGCTGGTCGAAGCTGTCCAATCACTCCGCGCTCGATATGGCGCAACGTTTTGAACAGGACGGAGTAGAGGCCATTGTGTTTACGGACATCGGGCGTGACGGCATGATGAGTGGTGTGAATATCGACTCAACCGTGAAGCTTGCTCAGGCCATTCATATCCCGGTGATCGCCTCGGGCGGTATTACCAATATCGATGATATTCGCGCCCTGTGTGCAGTGACCGAGGAAGGCATCATGGGCGCGATTACCGGGCGGGCACTCTACGAAGGTACACTGGATCTTGCCGAGGCACAGCAGCTGGCCGACAAGCTGTGCGTTAAACCGGAGCAATAGCCTGCTTATGGGACTGGCAAAACGCATTATCCCCTGCCTGGACGTCGACGCAGGCCGTGTCGTCAAGGGAGTGCAGTTCGTGGATATTCGCGATGCCGGTAACCCGGTAGAAATTGCACGCCGCTATGACGAGCAGGGTGCCGATGAAATCACCTTTCTCGATATCACGGCAAGTTCCGATCAGCGTGACACCATGGTGCACGTGGTCGAGCAGGTGGCTGGCGAGGTGTTTATTCCATTGACCGTGGGTGGCGGGATCCGGGAAGTCGCCAATATCAGGCGGATGCTGAATGCCGGGGCCGACAAGGTCGGGATCAACACCGCGGCGGTCAATAACCCGGACTTTGTACGCGAGGCGGCCGAACGTTTCGGTTCACAGTGTATTGTCGTGTCCATCGATGCCAGACAGGCGAGTACTGCAGACGCCGCGCCGCGCTGGGAAATCTTTACCCATGGCGGGCGTAAGCCCACCGGTATTGACGCCGTCGAGTGGGCGCAGCGCATGGTCGAATACGGTGCCGGCGAACTCCTGCTGACCAGCATGGACCGTGACGGGACCCGCGACGGCTTTGACCTGGCATTGACATCGACCATCAGTGATGCGGTGGACGTTCCCGTGATTGCGTCCGGCGGTGTCGGGACCCTTGACCACCTGGTTGACGGAGTTATCGAGGGCCGGGCCGATGCCGTGCTCGCCGCAAGCATTTTTCATTTCGGTGAATTTACGGTTGGTGAGGCGAAGCAGCACATGGCAGCTGCCGGTATTGAGGTCAGGTTGTAAACCGCGGGGCATGCGATGAGTACGGACTGGCTGGATGAGGTGAAATGGACGGCCGACGGGCTGGTGCCCGCCATCGTCCAGGACCGGCAGGATGGTACTATCCTGATGGTGGCCTGGATGAACCGGGAAGCCTTGAACCTGACGGCCAGCGAGGGCCGGGCAGTGTACTGGTCACGTTCACGCGGGAAATTGTGGCGCAAGGGCGAAGAGTCCGGAAATGTGCAGCGTGTCAGCGAAATCCGCCTGGACTGTGATAATGATGCCATCATGCTGCAGGTTGAACAGCTCGGCGGGATTGCCTGCCATACCGGTCGCCGCAGCTGTTTTTTCAAGCGGCTTGAAGATGACCGGTGGGAAACCATCGAACCGGTCCTGAAGGACCCGGATGAAATGTACGGCAAGGGCTGAGGCGGAGACCGGCAGGGTTACCAGTATGAGCGATACACTTGAGAAGCTGGCGGCAGTGATCGAGCAGCGCAAGCAGGCTGACCCGGATGCTTCGTATGTCGCCGGCCTGTATGCAAAGGGCCTGGATGAAATTCTGAAAAAGGTCGGTGAAGAGGCCACCGAAACCGTGATTGCCGCCAAAGGTGGTGATGCTGCGCAGCTGGTCCACGAGACGGCCGACCTGTGGTTCCATACCCTGGTCATGCTGGCAGCGCGTGGCCTGGGACCGGGAGATATACTGCATGAGCTGGAAGGCCGTTTCGGACTTTCCGGCCTGGAAGAAAAGGCGGCGCGCAAGAAATAGCTGCCGCTGCCGGTACACTGTAGTGACTTACTACAAAGTCAGGAGAATGAAATGATGGGTATCAGTATCTGGCAACTTTTAATTATCCTGGCCATTGTGCTGGTGTTATTCGGTGCCAAGCGGCTCAAGAATGTCGGTTCCGATCTCGGTGGCGCTATCAAGGGATTCAAGCATGCCATGAAGGAAGGCGAAGAAGAGCCGGCGGACGAACAGAAGCTTGAAAGCAAGGATGAGGGGCGCGTTATCGATGGTGAGGTAACAAAGCGTGACAAGGACAAGGTGTGAGACCGGGTCATTGAGCAACAGGCAGGCATGTCATGTTCGATATCGGCTTTTGGGAACTCATATTCATCCTGGTGATCGCCCTGCTGGTGGTCGGTCCGGAACGTCTGCCGAAGGTGGCGCGTACTGCCGGCCTTTGGCTCGGCAAGGTGCGCGGTTTCATTGTTACCGTCAAGGCCGACATTGACCAGGAACTCGCGCACACTGGAAAAACAGGCTGCCATGCCGGAGCTTGAGGAGATTATCGAGGAGGTCAGCAGCGATCTGCACTCCGTGGAAAGTGCGTCCGATACAAGCCGCAAGGAACCTGAGCAGGCAGTAGCCGAACCTGCTGAACTACTTCCCGGTAAAGCGGATGACTCACAGCGATAATCAGCAAGCGGCGCCTCCCGCCGGGGACGCTGAGCAGCCGTTTATTTCCCACCTGATCGAACTGCGTGACCGGCTGTTGCGCATTGTGCTGGTCGTCGCTGTCATATTCCTTGTGCTGATGCCGTTTTCCAATACGCTGTTTTCGGCATTGTCGGGGCCGCTGACTGCACACCTGCCGGAAGGCAGCAGCATGATTGCCATCGAGGTTGCGTCACCGTTTCTTATTCCGTTCAAGCTGACGCTGGTACTGGCCGTGTTCATTGCCATGCCATACCTGCTCTACCAGATATGGGCATTTATTGCGCCGGGCCTGTACCGGCACGAGCGCCGCCTGGTGATGCCGCTACTGGCATCGAGTACCGTGCTGTTCTATGCCGGTGCTGCCTTCGCCTATTACGTCGTTTTTCCGCTGGTGTTTGCATTTTTTACCAGCACGGCACCGGACGGCGTGACGGTAATGACCGATATCAGCCGGTATCTCGATTTCGTACTAACGCTGTTCTTCGCCTTTGGCGCAGCATTCGAGGTACCGATTGTCACCGTCCTGCTGGTCTGGACCGGCATGGCGACGCAGGACGGGCTGCGCAGTAAACGTCCCTATGTCATTGTCGCGGCATTTGTGGTCGGGATGCTGCTGACACCGCCTGATATCATTTCCCAGACCTTGCTGGCGGTGCCGGTGTGGTTGCTGTTTGAACTGGGCATCGTCTTTTCCGGCTGGTTTGTTGCCATGAAGGGCAATGACACTGCCGCAGAGGGAGAATCTGAGGTATCACGGCCGTTAAACGAGGACGAGATGGAGGCCGAGCTGGATCGTATCGAGACCGAGGAAGAAAACCGCTAGCCGGTTCAGTGGTTACCGGAGATTACCTTTATCGGAACCGGCGCGTCTTCACTGGTATCCGGAATATCGATTGTTATCGGCTCATTGTATAGTCCGATCTCGATCGGGGCTGGCTTGGCAATGACATAGCCCTGCGCATAATCCACACCGATATCACGTACCGCCCTGAGTATGGCTTCACTCTCGACAAACTCCGCGATGGTCTCAATATCCATGGTATGCCCGATCTGGTTGATGGCCTTGACCATGGCATGGTCAATATTGTCATTGACCATGTTTTTCACGAAACAACCGTCAAGTTTCAGATAATCGACCGCCAGGTTTTTCAGATAACTGAACGAACTAAGGCCGACACCGAAATCATCGAGTGCAAATCGACAACCCATATCACGCAGTTTTGAAATCAGCCGGGTTGCCTGGCACAGGTTTGCAATAACAGCGGTTTCCGTGATCTCGAAGCAGAGGACTTCCGCAGGAACACCGCTGTCTTTTATCTGGTTGACGAGGAAATCCATGAAACGGTTATCTGACAGGGACTGCCCGGACAGGTTGATACAGCAGGTACTGACCTTGTCAACCACCTTGTCCTTGTCAAGTGCAAGCATTCTGAAGGTATGCTCTACGACCCAGCGATCGATTGCCGGCATTAGAAAATAGCGCTCGGCTGACGGGATGAATGAACCCGGCCCGACAATTTCGTCCTTCTCATCCAGCATGCGTAACAGGATCTCGCCATGGATCATGGGCTTCTCGTTCCTGGCCATGTTCAACTTGGCGATTGGCTGGAAAAACAGGCGAAAACGGTTCTTCTCGAGAACGTTCTGAATGCGATTCACCCACTGCATCTGGCCATGGCGCTCGACCAGGAGCTCGTCATCGGGGATGTAAACATGGATGCGGTTACGGCCCTGTTCCTTGGCCACATAACAGGCCGAGTCGGCAGCACTGAGGACGTCGGTCAGGGTGCCGCATTCGGCTGAAATCTGCACCAGGCCAATACTGGCGCCGATTCGAAATGCCTGGTTGTCCCAGACAAACCGGAAGTCTTCAACAATTCTGCGAATATTTTCAGCAGGTTCGTGGGCATTTTCTATTGAGCAGCCCTCCAGGAGAATACCGAATTCATCTCCACCGAGGCGCGCGAGTGTGTCTGCTTCACGCAGTTCCATGCGCAGCTTGATGGTCAGCTGTTTCAGCAGTTCATCACCGGCGATATGTCCACTGGTGTCATTCACGACCTTGAAGTTGTCGAGATCAATATAGCAAAGCGCATGGCGTACACTCGATGTGCGCGCATGATCCAGTGCCTGGGTGATCCGGTTTTCGAATTCACGCCGGTTGATCAGGCCCGTCAATGCGTCATGTGTCGCCTGGTAGGACATTTTCTTCGCCAGTCCGCGCAGTTCCGTCACATCGTGAAATACCAGCACCACACCGGTGATGTCCGCGTTGGAGTCGCGGATCGGTGAGGCATTGACCTCGACGGACAGACGCTGGTTGCGGTAGCGATGTATCAGCAGCAAGTGGCCGACCATCACGGCGCTCTTGCCCTGCTGCAGGCACATCTCCACAGGGTCAGGCGGGGTCTTCAGGGTTTTCTCATCGACAATCTTGAGGATCTTTATCATGGGTTTGCCACGTGCATCTTCCAGCTTCCAGCCGGTTGATTGCTCGGCGACCTGATTCATGTATTCAATATCCCCGTTCATGTCGGTGGTGATGACGCCGTCACCAATAGATCCAAGGGTTACCTGTGCACGCTCCTTCTCCTGGTACAACGCCTCCTTGGCGTGTTTCAGGGCGGTAATATCACGAATAGTCCCTTCAATGCCGGTTATCTCGCCATTCCCGTTGTAATTGTAATGAGCATTTTTGGAAATCCAGATCGTATGGCCATCCTTGTGATTGAGGCGGGTTTCGAAGTGTTGCAAGCGGCCATAATTGACATCCATGGCATGCCTGAAATCATCATGATCACCTGGGTTTGTATAAAAGTTTGCTATGTCTTTTTCCAGTACCTCGTCAACCGGGTATCCAAGCAGTTGCTTTATCGAAGGTGATGTCCACTTGATCATGCCGTCGATATCAACCTGGTAAATGGTGTCCTGCATGTTGTCAAAGATCGAGCTCAGGCGCTGTTCCGAGGCGCGGATGCGTTCCTCGGCCAGTTCGCGCTTCCTTACCTGTTCCTGCAATGCCATGTTGGCTTTCTCGGATGATTCGCGCGCACTGATCAGTTTGCGAATTAATTCCGTATTGTGTGAGCTTAGCCTGAACGACTTGCCGAGGATGCTGCGCATGGTTTTCGCCGAGGTCATCATCAGGACCATGAATGTAGCCGCGAGTGCGCCAATTGCCAGCTGGATATTCCCGCCCTGGTAAAAGAACCAGGCTGTAGCAGGCAGCAGGGCAGGGATAACAAAGGCGGCCGTGGTCATGGGCGATGACTGCAGGGTAATATAGGCAGTCAGTGAAATTCCGGCCAGTACGAAGATGGCAAACAGCTGGTGGGTAATGTCACCATACAAGGCGGCTATGATGCCGAGCGCTCCCCAGCTGGAACCGGAAAATATGGCAGCAACAATATACTGGCTGCCCCAGACAGTGGCATTATCCGGATTATTGTCGGTATCCTTGCTGGAGATGAACAGGGAGCGGACGCCAACAAAGACAATGATTGCCACTGTCCATCCCAGCATCAGTGCCGGTGGTGCAATAGTCCAGAAGATCGCGGTGACCACAGAGGCGACCAGGATGCTGACCACCAGTTCAGTCTGTGCCTGCTGGTACAGCATTTGTAGCTGGTCGGCACGGAACTCCCAGCGATTCATCGTCCGGTGCTCCCGGAACTGGCCGGTATCGCCTGCCGTGTCCCGTACCGGAGAAGCGCTGTCAGTTCCAGCCCTTAAATCATCGGACATTGTTGTGGTTACCCGGTTATCACTGTGTGGTTTGTACAGCCAACTTGCTGGCGAACCATCAAGCGAGCGATTCCAGTGAATAAATCGGGTAATGACCAATAAACTTTAGCGGAAAATAATGGAAATATTCTTTGTATTCAGTCGATTACAGAATTACCTCGTACTCAAGTACAATAAACATATCTAATACAAAAGGTTATGTTGGCAGTCGTCCACAATGCTGCGCGGAGTTGTCCCTGGATGCCGGTAAACCAAGCCGGTAATGTCATGACATGACCATGAGCTGGCGGGGCCGGAATACCGCCCAGCCGGATCGACGATGTAGGGTGATGCTGTCCGATACTAATAATATGTTCAGCCGGGCTGCTGATATACAGGTGCTGATACAGGTGTCAGCAGACTGCACATTCACAAAATAATTATTCCGATTGCGAGAGTTTGTCATGTTTTCGAAGTTAATTAGCCATGCCAGTAGATTGTCTGGATCCGTGCTGTGTCTCATGGTGATCTTCCCGGTTTCATCCGTTGCCCTGGGTGCCGTCGATGTGCGAATACAAACCGACCTTGGCGGGATCGATGTGACTCTCAGGGATGACCTCGCGCCACTCACCGCGGACAATTTTCTTGATTACATGAACGCGGGTGCCTACGACGGCACCTTTATTCATCGTAACCTTCCCGGTTTTGTAGTGCAGGGTGGTGGTTATAAATACAACCCTGCCGATGGGTCATTTTTCGGGGGTGGTGCCAGTCACATCCCGACAAATCCACCTGTAGATAACGAGGCAGATCTTCCGGGTGCATTGCAGAATATGCGCGG
>QIFB01000201.1 GCA_003230545.1 Gammaproteobacteria bacterium
CGGGTTTTCTTAAACGAGCAGGAGGAAGTTTTAGATGAACGTGATTTCGAAAACTCTGAGAATTGCAGCGGTTGTCACCCTGTTGGGATTGCCCGTCGCAAACGCACATGCCTGGGGCGGCGGGAGTCCATGGGGCGGTGGTGGTCCCTGGGGCAATAACAGCGGTTGGGGTAATGACTGGGGCCCGTTCGATGGCGATGGTACCGGTGATTTTGACATGAGCTGGAGTGGTAGTGGTCGCGGCAGTGGTCGCGGCAGCGGCTATGGCCGTGGCCAGGGCTACGGCCATCCCGGTTACGGTTACGGCGGACCTGGCTGGGGTGGACCCGGGTACGGTCCCGGTCCCGGCGGGCCTGGCTGGGGTGGACCCGGGTACGGTCCCGGTCCCGGCGGACCTGGCCGGGGTGGACCCGGGTACGGTCCCGGTCCCGGCGGACCTGGCCGGGGTGGACCCGGTTACGGTGGCTGGTAACCACTGACAACGCCGGTGTAATGTACCGGTCGAAGTAGAGACCGGCAATGGTGACTCCCTCCATTGCCGGTCTCTGATAATCAGGGAGTGATCGTTTGCATGGTGAATGCAAACAGCAACGCAAGTTGAGAGGTAATAACATGAAGAAATTGACAAAAACACTCTGTGTGGCAGCTATTGCAGGCGCCATGGCTGTGCCGTTTTCAGCCGCGCACGCCTGGGGCGGCTGGGGTCCATGGGGCGGTGGTGGTCCCATGGGCAACAACAGCGGCTACGGTAGTGACTGGGGCCCCTTCGACGGTGACGGAACCGGCGACTTCAACATGAGCTGGAGCGGTGGTGGACGTGGCAGTGGTTATGGCCGGGGTTATGGTCGTGGCTCTGGCTACGGCTACCCGGGCTACGGCTATGGTGGACCAGGTTACGGCTATGGTGGACCAGGTTACGGTTACGGTGGTGGTCCCTATGGTGGTGGTCCCTATGGCGGCGGTCCGTACGGGGGTTACCCCGGCTATGGTGCTCCGCAAGCCGGTGGTGGGGCCCCGGCAGCACCGGCAGCTCCAGCTGCTGGCGCAGCCCAGTAAGAGCAGTACAGCAACTATCAACAAACGGGCCGGCACAGGGATGTGCAATGGCCCGGTTGTTTTTTTAATATCCGAACACCGATGAAACTCCTGATAACAGCATTCCTGATGCTTGCATTGCCGGTATCTCCGGTAACTGCCGCAGAACCCACTGTCCAGTTTTCTGCAGATACCGTTACCAGTGCGCCACAACGGGGAACACAAACTGGCCGGCTGTACATCGGTGACGGCAAGGTCCGTACCGAGATGGACCTGAATGACAACACCTTGATACAGATCATGGATTTCGACAGCCAGACGGCCTATATGATTAACACGGAACAGCAGACCTATATTCAGCGCAAGGCGACAGGGGCTTCCATGCCGCCTGATGCGGCCAGCCAGGCCAGCCCGTGCGCCGGCATGTCGGGTATTAGCTGCAGGAAAGTGGGCGAGGAACTGATCAGCCAGCGTCAGACAGTGAAATGGGAGCTGACCAACCCGTCTGCCGGTGACGGAGAGAAACTGTATTACTGGTTAGACCAGGAGCGTAATATTCCCCTGCGCCAGCGCATGCCGGACGGCTCCCGGCTGGAAATGGAGCTGGCAGGAACAGAAAAAGTCAATGGCCGCACAACGGAAAAGTGGAAGATGACAGCATCCCGCCCGGGTAGTGCGGACCAGTTCACCTGGCGATGGTATGATCCCGAAATCAGGATGAATATCCGGGAAGAACAGCCGGGAGGTGCGCTGCGCGAAATCAGGAACATCAAGGTTGCCCCCCAGCCTGCAAACTTATTCAATGTGCCGGAGGGTTACCGGGATCTGGATGACAAATAAGCCGGCATGATTACCGTTATTGCAAATCTCAAGGGTGGCTCCGGGAAGAGTACCGTTGCATTCAATCTGGCCGTCTGGCTGGAACATAACCAACGCCCGGTCATTGGCTATGACCTCGACCCGCAATGCACCTTCAGTGATCTGGCCATGCTGCGCAAGGAAATCGAGATCAAGCCCGATATCGAGATACATTCCGTGCGCGCAGTCCTGAAAGACCAGTTGCTCTCGCACGGAGACAAGGAAGTTCTTGTCGATGTCGGTGCGGCGAATATGGCAGCGATGAAAGAGGCCATTACGGCCGCTGACCGGATTCTTGTCCCGGTACCGCCAAGCCAGACGGATGTCTGGGCTACCCAGCGGTTCCTGCATATTATCGGCCCGGATACCGATGCCATGAAGGTCAATGGTAATCAGCAGACACTGGCATTCGTCAATCGGGCAGACACCAACAAATCGATACGCGAGACCCATGAAACCGAAGCGGCATTGCGCATGCTGCCGGGTATCGATGAGGTATTGCCCCAGCGCCTGCGGTTGCGAACGGGGTTCCGGCGTTCGTTAAGTGAAGGCCTGACCGTTTTTGAAATGTGGCCGAAGAGCAAGGCAGCGGAGGAATTCAGGGCCCTTGCAACCGCCTTGTATCCGGATGTTTCAGGCCAGGCCTGACTAATTTACAGGTAGGAGTCAGCATGATGAATATTCTTGCACGAATTCTCAGCCATGGTTTTGCCATCGCTGTCGTAGTGATTCTGGCAGTCGGTTATATCTACCGCGGTGAACTGTTTCCGGGCATGGAACTGCCGGCCTTCCTGTATCCGGGTGCGCCGGCACCCACGGAGGCAGAGGCCCCGGCCGGTGAGGTCGACCGTGATGCACCACCCCCGGTGGAGATTGCGCCTGCAGAGGTCGCAGGCGAGCCAGCCCCGGAGCAGGCTCCGGCTGACACCGGGATGGATGCGGCCGCAACGAGCACCGCCGGGGAACCGACACCGATGGATGCGCCCTCGCCGGAAGTAACGGACGGGGAACCGGCAGCGCCGGACGCACCACCGGCAGAGATCGTTCCAGAGGAACCGGCAGCAGTTGACACGGTGGCGCCGGATGCTGCTGCCGGAGAACCGGAATTACCGGCTGTGGAGACTGCAGCCCCGGCAGAAGCCATGCCGGCTGAACCGGAACCGGAAGCCTTTGCCGGGGACACGGTCGCTGAAGACACCCGGCCGGCTGACAGCGTACCGGGAACTGCTACCGACACGATTGCACCGGCAGCCGATCATGCCGGGGCCACAGCACCAGCCATGGATGCCGCAGCCAGCCCCGGGGAGGAGACGACGGACAGGCCATACCAGCTACTTGCTGCCGCCCGTGAGGCCTTCTGGCTGCATAACTATGCAGAGGCAGAGACGAAATACCGTGACCTCATCGCACTGGAACCGGATAATCCGGATGGCTATGGTGAACTCGGAAATATGTATTTCAGCCAGGGAAACTGGGAACAGGCCGCAGATGCCTATTTCAGCGCCGGCAAGAAGCTCATCAAGGCTGGCCGCAGCCAGCAGGCAGAAATGCTTGTCGAGGTTATCAGGGGGCTGAACGGCAGTCAGGCGGATGAACTGGAATCCCTGGTGAAGGCAGCCAGTGAAACAAACAGGTAACCCAACTTCCCGTAAAAGGAGATCGTCATGATAAAGCTGATTTGGAATCTGCTGGCGCTTGTTGGCCTGGCACTGGTAGCTGGATTGATCTGGCTGATGGTGAGTTATGATTTCGGATTACAGAATATGAAAGACCTGAGTAATCTCAAGTCTTTCGACGGCAAGGCCGCGGAAGTTTACATGGACATGACCAAGAGTCTGCTGGCAAGCGGCAATGCAGCTGAAGCAACGGTCTGGAAGTTTCCGGTTGAGGAAGGACTCAGTGCACAGGATGTCGAGGAAACCATGCGCTTTGTCGCGAATGAGCACAACATCAAGAACGTGGGTGAACTGCCACTCTCGGAACAGGTGGCCGCCATGACCGGTGAAGAGCAGCGTTACCTCAAGATTTACATGTTCTGCAATCCACTCACGGCAGCAAAAATGGTTGATTATTCCGATGCCTTTTCAGCCTACCTGCCGTGCCGGATTTCTGTCATCGAGGACAAGAGCGGTAAACTCTGGCTCTACACCATGAATATGGACATGATGATCCATGGGGGCACCAGCCTGCCGGAGGAACTGTTCGAGGAAGCCAACGCAGTCAAGGATATTATCCTAGATATCATGGAGCGTGGCGCCGCCGGTGAGTTCTAGACGGGCGATTCATCCGAAGGTCTATATCAAATCAGGCGGGTATCCGTATACTGTGGGTGCCCACCAGCCAGATCCATGACAGGACACTAAGTGACTGATAAACAAGACTATAGCGCTAGGAAATCCAGTACCCAGGCCGATATGGAAATGAACCTGTCCATGGCGAGTTGCCTCGACAAGTTCTCCAGGACTTTCGAGGCCAGCGCACGCCGCTGGGAACTGGTGGTGTACCCTACATTACTTGCCTTCATCATTTTGGCGGCCTACGGGTTCTTTTTAATCTACACGCTTACGGCGGACGTCCACCGGCTGGCCGGCAGCATGGAAACCATCGTAGGATCCATGCAGGATGTTGTTGTCAGCATGGGAACGGTATCGGGTAACGTGGCAACCATGTCCACGAACCTGTCCACCATCGCAACGGAGATTGGAGAAAATTCCGACAACATGAGAAACGTGATTGTCAGAATGGACAAGATCAATGACTCCATGGGTGTGATGACCGTGCCGATGTACCAGATGCGTCACGATATGCAGAACATGAACCACAACATGAACAGCGTGGCCGGGCCCATGAGAATGATGGGCGGGATGATGCCGTTTTGAACATTACAGACCAGCATGCCGATTATTAGGGAAAACGAACTGACCAGAGGTTCCCTGGGGAACTGGCCGGAATAACTGCATAGACCACGAGACCGATGATGTCCGGCGCGGGTAAAACCATCAGGCAGCGGCTCAAGAGCCTTGAGCAGCATCTCAGCAAGGAAAACCCGGTGCTGGTCGGCGCCGTCAACAGTTACCGTCAACTGGACCAGGTCGGGCGCGCTCTCGGACTGCTGAATTCCGAACAGTCTTTTGCCACCCGGATTTCCTGGTGGCCCATGATTTCGGTGCTGGGCACCTTTTCTGCCGGCAAGTCCACCTTCATCAACCATTACCTGGGCTCGACGCTGCAGCAGACCGGCAACCAGGCCGTCGACGACAAATTCACCGTCATCTGCTATGGCGGAGAGCATCCGTCGCAATCCCTGCCGGGACTGGCGCTGGATGCCGATCCACGGTTTCCCTTTTACCAGATCAGCAAGGAACTCGAAAAGGTCGCCAGCGGGGAAGGGCGCCGCGTCGACACCTACCTGCAGTTGAAGACCGCGCACAGCGAACAACTCCGCGGCCGCATCCTCATCGATTCACCGGGCTTTGATGCGGATTCCCAGCGCACGGCCACGCTGCGGCTGACCAACCATATTGTCGATCTCTCTGACCTGGTGCTGGTGTTTTTCGATGCACGCCACCCGGAGCCGGGCGCCATGCGTGATACGCTTTCACACCTCGTGGGCGATACCATCCGGCGTCCGGATGCCACCAAGTTTGTCTATATCCTGAACCAGATGGACACCACGGCACGCGAGGACAACCCGGAGGCGGTCGTCGGCGCCTGGCAACGCGCCCTGGCGCAGGAAGGCCTGACCGCCGGCCGCTTCTACAGCATCTACAACCCGGACGTGGCAGTGCCGATCGAGGACGCGGGCCTGAGAAAGCGCTATGAGGCGAAGCGTGACCATGACCTCGCTGAAATCCATGACCGTATCCAGCGGGTCGGTGTGGAACGCGCCTAGGCACTGGAGAAAACGGCACGGCATATCGAAGACAACCTGGTGCCACGACTGAGCGCCTGGAAGGCGCACTGGCGGAAACTGGTGCTGGGGGGTGATGCCGTGATCCTGGCCGGCCTGCTGCTGCTGGCATTGCCGCTCAGTAGCCTGCTGGGATTCCGGGACGGCGGGCAGTTTACCAAACCGGGATGGTGGCAGGGCTCCGCCGGTGATATCGCCTCCATGCTGATTGCACTCGGGGTGCTGACCGGCGCCTATGCCTGGCTGCATTTTCGGGTCAGGGAACTGGCCGCCGGCCATGTGAAAAACCGGATCGAAAAACACTATGCGCCGGGACCGGACCGTGAATGCATGGGCCAGGCCTTTAGCGTCAACACCCGCGCCTGGCACAGTATCTTCGGGACCCGCCCGGTGGGGTGGAGCAGCCGCACCCGCAAGCGCCTGCAGCAGAGCATCGCCCAGGCCAATGAATACGTGCAGACCCTGAACGACACCTTTACCGACCCGTCCGGCCCCGGCAGCAGCCAGCACCCCGCCACTTGCTGTCGTCGAACCCATCAACCAGGAAGAGCAACCAGAATCCACCCGTAGCCCGGATGAAGCGCAGCGCAATCCGGGGTAGGTCACCTCTTCAGTTGCAGGTTGGTGCAGATGTAGGTTGGTGCTGAGCGTAGCGAAGCCCAACAAGATATTTGCCAATGACGATTGACCCCATGATTGTGGACAAGCGGTCTGGCTGCCGCTGTTAAGGTCTTTGCAGCGGCCCGTTGGTACGCTCAGCACCAACCTGCCTGTATACCTGTCCGTCGCCTGGCCGGGCCAACAAAAAACGGCTACCGAAGTAGCCGTTACGTATTGTTATTAATATAGATAAAACGTTATTTCTGACTCAACTGGTCTTTTTCCTTCTGGCAATACCCACCAGCCCGATCAGGCCGGAACCGAACAGCCAGACGGCGGGCGGGACCGGGACGGACTAAAATCGGCCCGGATCAGCATGTCGTCGTGATTGTCGTCTATACCTTTCTTGGAAAACTGGTCATCGTATGCCAGTACGATCTGGTCGAGCGAGATAGCGTTACTATCGTAAAAAATACCTAAGTCAAATAACCTGCCAAGCCAAAAACTCTTTGTGTTATCAACGACATTACTGTCGTTGTTATTGCTGAACTGGAAATCCAGTCTTTCCCCGGCTGTCACAGCGATCGTTATTGATGGGCCTATTCCACCAAAAGTAAAGGGCAACTTTGAGACGCCTGTACCTCCCGACTCCGTGATCGATGAAGTTGTATTGACTGTGAAGGTGTTTTCGAACGCAGACTCAGCCCCGACAAGACGGAAGGTGACAAATCCAGTCATGTCAACGGTCAGATAGCCACCCGATCTCATGGTATCAAAACCGATCCCTGTGAGGTCGCCGTTGTAGTCGTTCCCGGCAATCGGCAAGAGACTATCAGTACCCCCGTTCATAACTAATGCCGCCTGGGTGGTTGCCGTAAAGGCGAGGCAAAATAATGTGACCCATGCAGCTACGTACAAGCGCAAAGCGCTTTTCCATGTTTTCATTATGAGTCTCCGTAAACTCTAATTAATGAATATCTGTTATTTTTTTGGATCCGACGATTATTTTTAGTCAGTATCCAAGTAAAGCAGTATTACTAAAGCATGTTTCGTGCCGGAATTACATAACCAAATATAAAACAGTAAGATAGTAGAATGCTGCTAGGCGCTGATGTGATGAACTGATAGCTATACCGACACCCCGTTTGCCAGTACGGAGCAATAACCGGAATGTATAGTTAAATAAAAACAAATACTTAAGGCTGGTTAAACCCCCTGTAACACGATGTTAACAAATTCGACAGAAAGACCGGGTTTACAGCCCATTAATGCCCAATTTATTCATGGTATAAAGCAAACAACACCCCCTGACTTACCCGAATGACA
>QIFB01000058.1 GCA_003230545.1 Gammaproteobacteria bacterium
GTTACGGTTATAACCAGCCTAACTACGGTTACGGTTATGCCCCTTACGGTGCTGCTCCTTACGGGTATGCTCCGGTTGCTGCTCCGGTTGCTCCGCAGGCGGCTGACACCACTGCCAAGTAATTAAGTTTACTTGCCAGAAAAGCCAAAGGGGCAGCTCTCGCGAGCTGCCCCTTTTTTAATGGTAGCGTTGGTCGAATAAATTCGACCCTACAA
This sequence comes from Gammaproteobacteria bacterium, assembly GCA_003230545.1. Classification (GTDB taxonomy): domain Bacteria; phylum Pseudomonadota; class Gammaproteobacteria; order UBA9214; family UBA9214; genus SZUA-186. The sequence continues at coordinate 216 of QIFB01000058.1, forward strand.
CAGCGTTACTATGTATGACCGAATTCATTCGGCCAGCAACATTACCCTATTCCGGCGACAGCAAGTCGTCCAGGTTGGTATGGCACAGTACGTTACGCATGGTACCGATCAGTTCCAGCAGCTGGTCGTTACGCACCCGGTAAAAGATACGATTCGCATCACGGCGTGACTTGACAATATTCTTGTTGCGCAGCTGGTCCAGATGCTGGGAGACATTGCTCTGGGAGGTCCCGATTTTCTCGACAATCTCTCCGACGGACATTTCGTTATTACCCAGGACACACAGAATTCTCCAGCGCAGGGGATGCCCCATGGCCTTGAGGGCATCTGCCGTCAGGGTAATATCCTCTCCTGGTGACTTGTCCTGCTCTGATTCTTCCATCGGGTACTCCAGAAACTGTTCCCGGCAAAGTTTACCTGTTGTTGCCCGAGTTGCAACCACCCTGCCCGGCAGAACCTGATTGACTGGTACTAGTCTTCAATGCGTTGATAACCACTCATATCCTTCGCAATACAGATGATATCGGTAATCTCACCCGTCTCGTTCAGTATCGCAGCCCTGGAAAACAGGATCGATACACGTCGTTCATCCCGGGCAATGAAGCGGGCCTCGATACTGCTGATGGTACCGGTGCGAATCAGGGCCTCCAGCCAGGTCCCCATGAAGGCCCTGGCCTGTTCCTGCTCCTCCTCCTCGAACACATCTCCAATCGACATCCCGACCAGGTCGGGTTCCCGGTAATCCAGCATGCGGCAGGCCGCCGGATTCACCGCCTTTATCTTGCCCGATGGCTCGAGCAGCAATAATGCCTCGCCCATGTTGCCGATCACATTTTCAAGGTAATTCTTGGCGACCTGGAGCTCCCGGGTACGCTCGGCAACCAGGGCTTCCAGCTGCCGGTTTAGCTCACGCTCTTTCTCGATCAGCCGGAGATAGGTGCTGATCTTGTTAATCAGCTGGTTATCATCGATCGGCTTCAGCAGGTAATCGGCTGCGCCAACTTCGTAGCCTTTTCTCTGGAACTCATCGGTCTTGTAGGCGGCCGTCAGAAAGATGATCGGTATGTCCCGGGTCTTCTGCCTGACCTTGAGCATGGAGGCCGTCTGGAAACCGTCCATTTCAGGCATCTGGATATCGAGGACAATCAGGTCGATACGGGGGTCATCCAGCGCCAGGTCCAGCGCCGACTGGCCTGACGAGGCCTGGATGACCTCGACATCCATGTACTTGCCAATCAGCGCGTTCAGGCTGTACAGGTTGTTTTCATTGTCATCGACAATCATGACCCGGAAGCCGGCATATCGAGTCATGCGATCCCCTTGTCTTCTGTCTTGGCCAGGTACCGGTCGAGCACTGCCTTGAGCTCTCCGGTATCCACCGGTTTCACCAGGCAATCATCGGCACCGGCCTGCAGGCTCTGGTCCCGGTCTTCATCTCCGGCCCTGGCCGTCAGGGCAACGACCGGCAATCCCGCCAGGCCCGGCCGGTTCCTGATCTCCCGCGTCACTTCATGTCCATCCATGTCCGGCATCATGATGTCCAGCAGTACCAGGTCAAAAGCACCACCGGTTTCCAGGGTCTGCAGCGCCTCGTTACCATCACCGGCTGCCATCACGTCGATATTCCAGCTCTCCAGCAGCGGCGTCAGGGCCAGCAGGTTACGCACATCATCATCCACCAGCAGCACCCGTTTCCCGGCGTAATCGGCAACGGGTAATACCAGCTCCGCTGGATCAGACAGTCGGGACTCTGCGGTTGCTGCCGGTCTGTTTTCGGCTTCACTATCCGCATCCGGCATGACTGCGGGCAGCAGCAGCGAGAATGTCGAGCCCTTGCCGGGCTGGCTCTCGATGGAGATATCGGCGCCAATCAGCTGCGCCAGTTCACGACTGATCGTCAGGCCAAGACCGGTCCCGCCAAAACGCCGGCTGGTGGAACCATCCGCCTGTTTGAATGCCTCGAAGATAATTGCCTGCTTGCCGGCAGGAATGCCAATGCCGGTATCCGTTACGCGGATACATACAGTAAACCGCCCGGAAGTTTGTTCACTGCAGGATTGCATGCGGATGTTAACGCCACCGGACTCGGTAAACTTGACGGCATTGGACAGAAAATTAACCAGTATCTGTCGCAACTTGTCCTGGTCCGACTGTATGGTGGCCGGGGTATCCGAAGCGACCTCGATCACGAGCCCAAGCCCTTTTTCATCGAACTGTGGCTGCAGCAATTCCCGCACATGTTCCAGCAATTTGCGCAGGTCCACTGCCTCGCGCACCAGCGTCATGTGGCGGGCCTCGATCCGTGACAGGTCCAGTATGTTGTCTATCAGGGCCTTCAGATCAGTACCGGCACTATGGATTACACCTGCCTGCTTCCGGCTTTCAGTGCTGGCTGCCCCGCTGTTGTCTGCAGCCAGCATCCTGGAAAGCAGCAGGATGGAATTCAGCGGGGTGCGCAGTTCATGGCTGACATTGGCAAGGAACTCGGATTTATAACGGTTCGACTCTTCAAGTTCACGGGCATAGTTCTCCAGGGCTCTGCTGTGTTCTACACTGGTTTCCGCCAGCCGGGTCAGATTGGCGCCCAGCACCCGCAGTTCTTCCGGTCGTTTCCAGGGAAACCTGACGACCTCATTGTTTTCCATAACGCGGGTTATGCCGTTCGTCAGCTCGTTACCCAACCGCTCGGTCCGCACGGCAATCAGCCGGGCGACGACCAGCACGACTATCAGCAGTCCCAGCACCACGGTCACCACCCGGATCTCGATGGTATGGCGCAGTTTGGCAATGGGTGACGGATCGACACTGCGGCCCACCCATAACGGACCGGACTGCTCGGTCATGAACAGCGGAATCCAGAGAACCTGCTGCCCCTGGTATTCCCACAGCGCCAGCTCGTCCCGGGCGAATATGTCCTGCAACCCGGGAAAATCTGTAAACGCCGTCGATTCAGTACGGTCGCTGCCGGGTATGCCCAGGTAACGCCCGTCATCGTATGCCCAGTACATACCCCGGTAGGCCGTGGCGAGACCGCCCATATCCAGGTCAACGATCACCACGCCCCGGGGCACACTGGCGATTTCGTCTTCCGACACAGATGCCGATATCACCGGACTGATGAGACCAAGCAGCATGAATTTATTGGGCGCCGCTGCGTCGACTTCGGGGCTGAATACGATCGGGCCAGTCAGTACCGCACCGGGATTAAGCTTGAGTCCGGCCTCGATCAGTTCCCTGTCAGTCTGGACGTTGCGATCTGTAACGGGTTCCAGTCGACCGGTTGTGTTATTTTTTTCCAGCAGGTAAACCAGCTGACCGGCATCATCGATGAACCGGATGCGAATAATATCGAGCTGATCAAACAGCACCTGGTTGATCCACTCCACGTAACCCTGTCTTGCGGCGTCGATGGCAGCGTCGGGCTGCAGGTCCACGTCCGCCAGTAACATGCCCGGTTCAGGAAACTTTGCCAGCAGGCGTACCATTTCATGGCGCCGGGCAAGATGCTGGTCAAGGTCACCGAATCCGGCACGAAGATTCTGCAAATGCGCCTTGTGATACAGTGACTCGATGCGTTCTAGCACGAGCGGGACATTCAATATGACAGCTGCCAGCAACGGCACCAGACCGAACAGGAACAGGAACAGGAAAATCTGGGTACGCAACTTCATAAGTCAGAAATTTACTATCCAAATTATCATTCCCGGCCATCACGCAACCGGTTATTGATTAACTTTAACACGACCAGATGAGGTCTGTTTTTCCAGACAGTCCAGTGACCAAAACCATGAGTCCGTGCCAGTGAGATCACTCAGGGAATACGGCCCGGGCCTCGTTATCGCGGCCACCGGTCTCGGTGCCGGTGACCTGATAGCCGCTTCGGTAGCCGGCGCAAATTACGGGACGGCCATTCTCTGGACGGCGGTCCTTGGCGCCATCATGAAATTCGCGATGAACGAAGGACTGGCACGCTGGCAGCTGGCAACCGGCAGCACGCTGCTGGAGGGCTGGGTCCAGCGGTTGCCAAAATTCATTTCGGTCTACTTCTTCATCTACCTGCTGTTGTGGACTTTTATTGTTGCCGGCGCCCTGATAGCCGCCTGCGGACTGGCGGCGCACGCCCTGTACCCCGGCCTGTCGGTCAGCCAGTGGGGTATCCTGCATTCACTGCTGGCGCTGGCGCTGGTTATCCTGGGGCATTACACCTTCCTGGAAAGGATCATGAAGGTGTTCATCGTGCTGATGTTTGCGGTGGTCCTCGTGTGTGCCGTACTGGTTGCCCCGGACCTTCCGGATGTTCTGCAGGGCTTGCTGATTCCCCGGATACCGGACGGCTCCGTTCTGTTGATTTTCGGGGTAATTGGTGGCGTCGGGGGCAGCGTCACCCTGCTGTGCTACGGCTACTGGATACGCGAGCACGGCTGGACAGAACCCGGGGACATACATCGCAGCCGGAAAGACCTGGCCATCGCCTACATTCTGACCGGCATATTCGGTGTCGCCATCATGATTATCGCAGCCGGCGTCAAACCGGAAGTCATAACCGGACCCGACATGGTGCTGTCTGTTGCCGGTTATCTTGAAACCGTCGTTGGCCCGGTTGGCAAGTGGGGGTTCCTGGTTGGCTTCTGGAGTGCCGTGTTCAGCTCGATGCTCGGGGTCTGGCAGGGGATTCCGTATATCTTCTCGGATTTTGTCCAGCAGTACACCTGGCAGCCCGGCGCACCTGCCACGGTAAACACGCGGTCGCTGGCCTACCGGGGTTACCTGCTCTACATTGCGATACCGCCCATGGCATTGTTGCTGCTGATCAAGCCGGTCTGGCTGGTCATTATCTATGCCGTTGCCGGCGCCTTTTTCATGCCGCTGATGGCCGTCCTGCTGCTGTACATGAATAATCGCCGCTCCTGGGTCGGAGGACTGGCGAACAGACTCTCGTCCAATGCGGTGTTACTAATGTCGGTACTGGTGTTCGGCCTGCTGCTGGTGACGGAGATCAGCAAGTACATTTGAGAGATCTCCCTTGATCGAGCGGACTGCACCTGTCGTGCGAGAATCCGCCGCCCCGTCATTTCCCTTGTCAGGGGCCGCTGCAAGTCCGTCCCTGGACGCTCAACGGCTTCATCCCTGAAGCCGATGCCCCTGACAAGGGAAATGACGGGACATCGGATTTCCAAGCGCAAGAGCCTGCCCGGTCAATCGGGGTCCATGGGAAGGGTTGATCAAGACCGTTGGCCGCAGGGATGCGGCCATCGAGCTTACAGGGATGTATTCACAGCGAGTCTTGAGCAGCCCTTCCCATGGGGCTCGATTGACCTTGCCCGGACTGTGCAGCCACTCGATCAGGGGAGTTCAATCCAGATAACGTGCCTGCCACTCCAGGTATTTGTGATGCGCATAGTCTGCGTAGGCC
>QIFB01000160.1 GCA_003230545.1 Gammaproteobacteria bacterium
AATAGATATTGATGTATATATTAATTATTATAAATATCACCTATTATTTGATCTATACATCAACATATTAACCACAATGTCCCTGACACTGCAGCCAGACATAGTTATTCACCGGCCTAATCGGCCCATAAATATTAGTTGGTCTAACCGACCTGTATTCCCCGGGACAAACTGGAGAGTCACTATATCCTATTGATTTTATAAAAGTTTTATCGATCGGCTTGAAAATCAGGTGGCCAGAAAAAAGCGCTTGATAATCAAGCGCTAGCCAGCTTATCCCGGAGGTTATCCACAGATTTATCCACAGCTGCGGAGGAAAACCCGTAAATCCCGTACAGGAATTATCCCCGACTGCAAACCGGTGCGGTTAAAACGGCCACACCCACAGGATCATCGGTATCGACACCACGACAATCAACACCTCCAGCGGCAGGCCCATGCGCCAGTAATCACCAAAGCGGTACCCGCCCGGGCCCAGTATCAGGGTATTGTTCTTGTGCCCGATCGGCGTCAGGAAGGCAACCAGGTCATAACGCAGGCGCCCCAGAGCAACAGGGCAAAAAAGAAAAACAGTATTGTGAAGATAATGGCCTGGTCTGTTGTCATGTGCATTCCCTTACGCGAGCGGGCAGAGTCACTGCCAGTCCCCGGTATGATCTATTCCCGTGGTGTTACGCCGCCGTGATCGATGCGTTCGTACTCGGCAATCACCTGGGCGCCGAGCAGCAGGATGATGGCCGCGAATTCAAAGCTCAGCAGGATGATGATGGCGGTGGCGAGCGAACCGTAAATGATACTCACGAAGGACAGCGTGGTGAAATACCAGACCAGCACATGACGCGTGGCCTCCCACAACAGGGTTGCCGCGATGCCGCCGATCAGGGCGTGTGACCAGGCCAGCCGCCCGACCGGCATGACCAGGTAGAACGACGTCAGCAACAACACCTCGCCGATCACCCCGAGCAGGTACAGCGTGGTCGCCGTGGCACTGGTCATGTTGAGTTCGAACCCGATCAGTGTCGGCGTATCCGCACTGTGCTGCTGCAGCCAGCCGGACATCAGGCTGACGACCAGAAAGCCCGCGGTCAGCATCAGGATGAACACATACGGGATGACCGCCGAGACCAGGTAGTGCCGCTGCTGCTCCAGCCGGCGATGAAAGAAGATCATCGACATGGCATTTTCCAGCACCGAGAAGGCCAGCGAGCTGAAGAACAGCAGGAACACAATGCCCATGGTGCCGATCACCTTCCAGTGTGACAGGAAAACTTCCAGATGATCCGCCAGGACTTCCGCACTGATCGGGGCGACCATCGTCAGGATGGTCGATGCCGTATCCAGCAGATACTCCTGTTCAATGAACTGGGACAACACGATCAGCACCAGTGCAAATACCGGGATGATCGACAGCAAGGTGTAGTAGGCAACAGCACCGGCAAGCAGCATTCCCTGGTTGCTCCGGAAACCCCTCAACACATCGAGCAGAAACCGTCCCGGACGGCTGATGACATAACTCAGGGGTGATGGCTTGTCGCTCATGGTGACACCCATACTACTAAACAGCACGCAGTAGGTCGGGTTAGCCCGCAGGGCGTAACCCGACAATGGGGATACCATTGACCTTGATTACTCACCCCGGATCACGTGATCCGCCCAGTTCCAGTTCTTCTCTATGGCTTTTCTGCCGAGTGGAAAAAACGCCACCGACAGCTCGGCCAGGTCAAGAATTGCGCAGGAGTTATTGAACGCCGAACTGCCCGGGTTCACCACCAGGGTGTCGCCGAGTCGCTCCGCAAACACCTGGTGCGTATGCCCTATCACCAGCACATCAGGCGCAAAAGCAGCCAGCTGCGCCGTCCAGTCCGCGACCCGCTCCGGCTTTAATGCACCATCCCGGTCCAGCAGTTTGATACCGCCATGACAGGCATCCGGCGGGTGAGCATGCACCAGGTAGAGCCGTTTTCCCGCGATCGTGGTATCGATAAATGCCGGCAGCTTGCTCAAATAGGCCGCAGCGGCATCGCCGGCCTCGTCGTCGAGATGATCGAGGTACTGCAGGTCATGATTGCCGATCACCGACTGGCAACCACTTTCGATCAACAATGCAACCGTCTCCTGGAGCTCTTCACGGTAACCGGCGATATCCCCGGCACAAAAGACCTGCTCCACCCCCTCGCGCTCGAAGATCGACAGCGCCTCGGCCACCGGCCCGGGCGTGGAATGTACATCACTGAGTAAACCGATCAATGCCATGCGTCACCCTTCAGTCCGTCAATTAAAAACAGGGGCAGAGTACAGCTTCCACTCTGTGCTCTGCCCCCATATAGTTTATTACCTATTATCCTGACGTCACGTACGCCAGGATTTCCACCACCTGCCCGGGCGTCTGCGCCCACGCCATGGCCGCGGCATCGACTTCCTTCAGGGGGTGGACGATGCCTTCATCGTGCAGCGTGATGTACGGCTTGCCGAGTGCCGCGCAGCAGCCGGCATCGAACGCCGCATTCCACTGCTTGTACTTGTCGCCAAAGCGCACCACCGCGATATCGCAACACTCAATCAGGGTCTTTGTCCGTATACTGTTCACCTTTGCCGACTTGTGATCGCGCCAGAAATTCTCGCTCTCGGTACCGAGCATATCGCCCGCCGCGTCACTGGCCTCGTGATCGGTAACCGCCGATGTAAATACCACCGGCAGCTGGTTGCGCTCTGCGCCCTGCATGATCTGCTCGCGCCAGTCGGTGTGGATCTCACCCGACAAATAGACATTCCATTCCATATCGTTACCTCATTACTACCGTCATCATGTGTCATTCCCGCTCTGCCGTTATTCTTGCTCTGCCGTCATTCCGGCGCAGGCCGGAATCCGGAAATCATGGCACTGGATGCCGGATCAAGTCCGGCATGACGACGTTTTCAAACTTTAGCCCGGATTGTGTCAATCACCGCATTCAAGGTCGCACTCGGGCGCATTACGCTCGCGCACTTTGCCGGGTCCGGGCGGTAATAGCCGCCGAGTTCCACCGGTCTGCCCTGCCCCTTGTTCAGTTCATCAACAATCGCCTGCTCGTTCTCCGCCAGTTGCTGTGCAACCGGTGCAAACAGCGTCTGCAACTCCTGGTTCTGCTCCTGCGCCGCCAGCGCCTGCGCCCAGTACAGTGCGAGATAAAAGTGACTGCCGCGGTTGTCGAGCTCGCCTGCCTTGCGCGAGGGTGACTTGTTGTTCTTCAGGTACTGGTCATTCGCGGCATCCAGCGCATCGGCTAGCGCCTGGATCTTTCCATTGCCGGTCTTCTGCGCCAGGTCTTCCAGGGACACGCCCAGCGCCAGGAACTCACCGAGTGAATCCCAGCGTAAATGGTTTTCCTCCAGCAACTGCTCCGCCAGCTTCGGTGCCGAGCCCCCGGCACCGGTCTCGAACAGGCCACCGCCGGCCAGTAGCGGCACGATGGAGAGCATCTTGGCACTGGTACCGAGTTCGAGGATCGGGAACAGGTCGGTAAGGTAGTCACGCAGTACGTTGCCGGTGACCGAGATGGTGTTTTCGCCGGCCTTCACGCGCTCCAGCGTATAGCGCATCGCCTCGACCGGCGATTTGATCAGGATATCCAGGCCATTGGTGTCGTGATCTTTCAGGTACGTCTCGACCCTGGCAATCAAATTCGCGTCATGCGCCCGGGCCTTGTCCAGCCAGAACACCGCCGGCTGACCCGTCAGCCGCGCCCGGTTGACCGCGAGTTTCACCCAGTCCTGTATCGGGACATCTTTCGTCTGGCACATGCGCCAGATGTCGCCCGGCTCCACAGGATGTTCCAGCAGCGTGTTGCCACTGCCGTCGGTGATGCGCACGGTACCGGCCACCGGGATCTCGAAGGTCTTGTCATGCGAGCCGTATTCCTCGGCCTTCTGCGCCATCAGTCCGACATTGCTGACATTGCCCATGGTGGCGACGTCAAACGCACCGTGCTGTTTGCAAAACCCGATGACGGTCTGGTAGATACCGGCATAGTTGCGGTCCGGGATCATCGCCAGCGTGTCATGCAGCTGGCCATCTGGTCCCCACATTTTTCCGGATGAGCGGATCATGGCCGGCATCGACGCATCGACAATCACGTCGCTCGGCACATGCAGGTTGGTAATGCCCTTGTCCGAGTTCACCATCGCCAGTTCCGGGCGGCTGGCATAGACTGCCTGCAGGTCGGCCTCGATCGCGCTGCGCTGTGCCTCCGGTAATCCGGAAATCTTCGCATACACATCGCCCAACCCGTTGCGCGTGTCCACACCGAGTTCATCAAACGTCGCGGCGTGTTGCTCGAATACATCCCGGTAATACACGCGGACCGCGTGGCCGAAGATGATCGGGTCGGAGACCTTCATCATGGTCGCCTTCAGGTGCAGCGACAGCAACACGCCCTCATCCTTTGCAGCCCGGGTCGCAGCTTCGAAAAATGCACGAAATTTCATAACATTCATTACCGCAGCATCCACCACCTCGCCAGCCGTTACCGGCACGGCCTCTTTCAGTATCTGCGACGCGCCATCCGCCGTTGTCAGCGTAATCTGCAGATCACCGGCGGCATCCACCACGGTCGATTGTTCACTGCCATGGAAATCCCCGTCCGGCATGGATACAACATGTGACCCGGAATCCGCCGACCACGCACCCATCGAGTGCGGGTGCTGCTTTGCAAACGCTTTCACCGGTCCGGCCACGCGCCGGTCCGAATTGCCTTCGCGCAACACCGGATTCACCGCACTGCCCAGCACCTTCGCATAGCGCCCCTTGATGGCGGCTGCTTCATCGTTGGCCGGTTCTTCCGGGTAGTCCGGGATAGCGTAGCCCTGCCCCTGCAACTCGCTGATCGCCTCGAGCAACTGCGGCACCGAGGCACTGATGTTCGGCAGCTTGATGATGTTCGCCTGCGGCGTCTTCGCAAGCGCGCCGAGTTCGGCCAGCGCATCACCAAGCTTTTGTGAGTCAGTCAGCTTGTCGGGAAAATTCGCGATAATCCGGCCGGACAGCGAGATATCCCGGGTCTCCACCACCACCCCCGCGGCCCGGGCAAAGGCCTGCACAATGGGCAATAACGAACAGGTCGCCAGCGCCGGCGCTTCGTCGGTTTCGGTGTAGATAATGGTGGAATCCGCCATAAACAGGTTCTCGGTCAATCAGGTGATCGGGCCCGGCCCGCGGGGCGCCTATCATATTCCAGGACGGGGGCGAGTTCACTATCCGGATGCCTGCCTGTCCGGACGGGCATCCGCAGCAATTTTTTGTGTTCAAAAGCCCCAGGGTGTAGTCTTGGCGGGAATAAGCAGAAAAACAGGGAACCTCTTCCGTCAGTCCGGCGAATGTCCCGTCAGTCCGGCGAATGCCGGAATCCAGTAACCACTACATCGTAACCGCTGGATTCCGGATATCCGCTACGCTCCACCCGGAATGACGTTAATCTGGTTCCCAAACCAACAACAAGATGAACTGGATAAACAACTACCTGGAATCCATCCGGCACTACCCGTTCCCGGGAACGCG
>QIFB01000136.1 GCA_003230545.1 Gammaproteobacteria bacterium
TGGATTACCTGGACAAGGAGGAATTCATCGGCAGGTTGACCGGTACTGCCGGGTTTGGCCACCCGGTTGAGGTGATCTTTCACGAGGGCGCTTGTTCCAGTACAACCGAGTGGGACGGCCGCTACATGATGCAGAATAACTATGAATACTCCCGGCAGCTGCTGCACTATTGCCTGGATAACTGCGTGGCTTACCTGTACGCCTCCTCGGCTGCAGTCTATGGGGGTGGTGAGGTGTTCACGGAGTCCCGTGAACATGAAGCCCCGCTCAACGTGTATGGCTATTCGAAGTTCCTGTTCGACCAGTACGTACGCCACCTGCTGCCAACGGCCAGCTGCCAGGTGGCCGGCTTCCGGTATTTCAATGTGTACGGGCCGCGGGAACAGCACAAGGGCCGCATGGCGAGTGTCGCCAGTCACCTGAATGACCAGATCCACAGCGGTGAGAACCCCGGACTGTTTGCCGGCAGCGACGGCTATGCGGACGGCGAGCAACGCCGTGACTTTGTCTATATTGATGACGCGGTCGACGTCAACCTGTGGTTTATGGACAACCCCGACAAGTCAGGGATCTTCAATGTCGGTACCGGTCATTGCCAGACATTCAATGATGTGGCCAATGCAGTGATTCGCTGGCATGGCAAGGGCAGCGTCGAATACATCCCGTTCCCGGAGGAGCTGCGTGGCCGTTACCAGAACCATACCGAGGCGGATATTTCGGCCTTGCGGGCTGCCGGTTATGACAAGCCATTCATGACGGTTGAGGAAGGCGTGCCACTGTACATGGAGTGGTTGAAGATTCATAACTAGTGTCCATCCATAAACCAGCGAAAATTTGTAGCCCGGATTGAGCGCAGCGAAATCCGGGGAATTAAGTGGCGGTATTAACGTCTGTTCCCGGATTACGCAAGCTCCATCCGGGCTACAGGGATTGGTTTATGGACGGGCACTAACAAGCTGCTGTCGAGTCTTCCCCTGATAGAGTGTGTAGATTACCGTTGTAGGGCCGAATTCATTCGGCCAATTATGGCTGCATCTGGATGGCAGGTTGCGATGAAATTACCCTGGTCGAATGAATTCGACCCTACTGTTCTGTTATCGGGAAGAATGCGTCTTTTCGGAAAGGCCGTTCTGTCTGTCATGAATACTGTCTGACTAACTTGCGTAGCTTATATACAGCCCTTCTCTACCTGTTGGCGCCGCTGGTAATCATCCGGCTCGCGTGGCGTGGCCTGCGTGCACCAGGTTACTGGCACCGCTGGTCGGAGCGCTTTGGTGACGTCAGTCCGGCAGTGGGCGAGCAGGTGATCTGGATACATGCCGTGTCGGTCGGCGAGGTGCAGGCCGTGGTGCCGGTGGTGCGTGCCCTGCTGGACCGCTACCAGCAGTACTCGCTGCTGGTAACCACGGTTACGCCCACCGGCTCGGCACAGGTTGCCGAATTGTTCGGGGACCACGTGGCGCATGTGTATGCACCCTGGGATTTGCCCGGGGCGGTGGCACGCTTCCTCGATCGTGTCCGCCCACGGCTGGCCATTGTCATGGAAACGGAGTTGTGGCCCAACCTGTTTCATGCCTGCAGTGAATCCGGTATTCCCCTGCTGCTGGTCAATGCGCGCCTGTCGGACCGGTCCATGCCCGGATATATGCGCTTCAGGAAACTGATCGGTAATACCCTCGCTGCTACGACGGAAATCCTGACGCAGAGTGGCCAGGACGCCAGGCGTTTCGAGTCACTGGGCGCCGATCGCCAAAAAATAACCGTTTCCGGTAATCTCAAGTTTGAACAGCAGTTGCCATCCGGACTGCCCGTAGAGGCCGCGGAACTGCGTCAGCAATGGGGTACCGAACGGCCAGTCTGGATTGCCGGAAGTACCCATGAGGGCGAGGACGAGCTGGTGCTGGACGCGTTCAGGCAGGTTCGCAAACAGCTGCCCGATTGCCTGCTGGTGCTGGTGCCACGCCACCCGGAACGCTTTGAGACGGTAACGGCGCTGGTGCGACGGCGTGGCTATGAACCGGTGTTGCGCAGTACGCGGGCCGCCTGTTCGCCGGATACCGGGGTGTTTGTCGGTGATTCGATTGGCGAACTGATGCTGTTTTATGCGGCATGCGGCAGCTGATGTGGCTTTCGTCGGTGGCAGCCTGGTGCAGTCCGGTGGGCACAATCTGCTCGAGCCTGCTGTAGCTGCGGTCCCTGTTATTACCGGGCCGAATATCGACAACTTTGCCGGGATCAGCGAATTGCTGGTGAGTGCCGGCGCCTGCCGAATGGTGGAGAGTACGGCGGATCTGGGAGCTGCCGTGCTGTACTGGCTTGAGGACCCGGAGGCGCGCCGGCAGGCAGGCTGCCAGGGACGCGACGTGGTGGTGATGAACCGCGGCGCGCTGGAGACGGTCATGCGCACCGTGTTTAATTTCTCCTGATGTGCAATCTGTTTATGCCGTACCTGCGCCCCGCAGGGAAAGGCATTTCCGGCCAGTACCCCAATGGGCATAAAGGGCCGGTCTACGATGTTGTAGGACCCGCGCCCCGCGGGGAAAGGTATGCTGATATAACCAGCAATGGTACCTGGCGCCCGATCCGGAATTTTAAGGCAGGGTCTGGTAAGTTCAGCCGGTAAATCTGACACCCCGGCGTCCGGCCATCGCCACGCCGATATCCTTGACCTGCTCATGGCTCAGGCTGCTGGCGGCAACTGGCAGCAGTTCCATGTTCTCGCGCTGCACGTGTTGCCGGTTGAGCTCGCAGAAACGGGCGGCACTGGCAATGAAGGGTTCCGGGTCGTCCAGCTGCGTGATCTGCTTCAGGTCGGTTTCCAGCGTGGTCCACAGGGTATCCAGCTGTTCATGTTCCTGCCGCAGTGCATGGATCAGGTCGGCCAGTTTCAGGGACTGCCGTGCGAGCAGCGGGAACAGGTCGGTCTCTTCATCCTGGTGGTGCAGCCGGGCGCTGCCCGAAAACCAGGTGTTAACCTTGCGTGCCGTGTCGCGCAGCTGCGTCTCATCTTTTCCGTTCCCGAGCATGCTTGCCAGCTGTTCAAGCAGATCACAGTAATCAAGAATCCTTGTGTGGCAGGCGCGCAGCAGCGCCAGCGGGTCATCGAAGCCGGGCAGGTTCCCGGGCAGGCCGGTTTCCTCTGTCTTATTCACGGGTTGCTGTTACTGGTGGTGTTTCCATCATGTCATTTATCTGTTCCAGGTCGGTTGCTTCCACGATGCCCGCGGACCGTTTCAGGCTCAGGGTATCGAGGAGGTAATCATAGCGTGAGCGTGCATGATCACGCCGGGCACGCAGCAGTCCACGCTGTGAGTCCAGTACATCCACGATGGTGCGTGTGCCGACCTCGAAACCGGCCTCGGAGGCCTCCAGTGCCTTTTCGCTCGACAGCATGGCCTGCGCCAGCGCCTTTACATTGCTGATTTCGGCAAGTACGCCACGGTAGCTGTCGCGGGCCTGGCGCTCGACCTCGCGGCGCTGCTTTTCCTGCTCCTCCTGTGCCTGGGTGAACAACTCCCGTGCCTGGCGTGTCTGCGAGGACACCATGCCACCCTGGTACAGTGGCATGATGACCTCGATGCCGATGGCGCTGTCGTTGCGTTCCTGCGGGTCGACGCCGCCGAACTGGATGTTCTTGCGGGTGTAATCCGCGGTCAGGTCCATGGACGGGTAATGTCCGGAGCGCTGTACCTGGATTTCCTGGCGTGCAGCCTCGGTTGCCGCCCGCCTGGCGAGCAGCAAGGGGTTCTGTTCGGTCGCGGTGCTGACCCATTGCTCGGTATCCGCAGGCGCAGGTGATAACAGGGGGATTTCCGGCTTCAGGATCTCCAGATCACCCGGAATTTCACCGGTCAGCTCGCGCAGTGCCTCGCGGGTATCATCGAGCAGCTGCTCGGTACGGATTTTCTCGCTGAGAGCTACGTCGTAACGTGCCTGGGCTTCATACACATCGGTGATGGCCGTCAGGCCTACCTCGAAGCGCTGCTTGGCCTGCTCCAGGGTACGGGCAACGGCATCTCTGTCGGCGCGTACGAACTCCAGGTTATCCTGCGCGCCGAGCACCAGGAAATAGCGTCTCGCAGTCCGCAGGATCAGCTCCTGTCGCGCGGCAACCAGCTCGGCGTCCGCCTGGGCAACGCGGCTATCGGCCTGCGCCAGCCGGATAAAACGGTCGCGGTGGTAGACCGACTGGCGCAGCCGGGCGGCATAGACCTCGTTGGTGGAATGGGTGTTTTCCTTTTCACCGGGCCCCGGCCGGCGGTCATGAAAACGGTTCCACGAGACATCAGCCCCCAGCGACAGGTCGGGTAGCAGTGCGGCCAGGCTCTGCGGGACAATCTCCATTGCGGCACTGTGTGTGGCGATGGCCGCCCGGTATTGCGGGTCTGATTGTTCGGCAAGCAGGAATACCGAGAGCAGGTCGTCTGCGAGGGCCAGCGGGCTGCCTGCGAGGAACAGCAACAGGACAAGTTTGTATCCGGCGTGCAAGCGACTGTGAATGTTCATACGAGTGTCTTAATGCCGTGGATGTTATCGGTGCAGCAAGGCCTGATACTCTTGCAACTTGATAATAACGGATGCTGGCAAACCAGGTTGAGTGCCAGTAATTTTATTAGCCACAGAATCCACGGAAGGGCACGGAAAAAAAATCTATCAGGTGTTCGTTCTTTCCGTGTTTTTTCGTGGATTCCGTGGCAATAATATCCGTCATCATCAGATTGAAAAAGTACTAGAGCACAAACCGCTGTGATTCATCGGCGTTGACCAGTGGCGGCAGCGCGGTTTCAAACAGGCTCTCCCGGGTCCAGCCCTCCTCATCAACGCGGGTTACCAGCACGGCTTCCATGATCGGGGGCTTGCCCAGGATCAGGAACAGGCGGCCACCGATAGCAAGGCTTCCATGAAACTGTTCCCGGTTTACCGGTACCGAGGCGGTGACGGCAATCACGTCGTAACGTGTGCCGGAGTCGATGCCGCTGGCTGCATCGCCCTGTTGCAGGGTGACGTTATGGATACCCTGTTCCGTCAGCGTGGTGCCGGCCGTTGCGCTGAACTCGGGGAATATTTCGATACTGGTGACGTGATTGCCGAGCCGGGCGAGGCAGGCGGTCAGGTAGCCGTTGCCGGTACCGACTTCGAGTACAGAGTCGCCGGGCTTGATGGCCAGCGCCTGCAGCAGGCGGCCTTCCACCTTCGGCGCCATCATGACCTGCTCGTGTCCCAGCGGGACATTGATGTCGGCAAACGCAAGTGAACGGTACTTTTCCGGTACGAAGTCTTCGCGCGGGATGTTGCCCATGACATCGAGGACGCGCTGATCGAGCACCTCCCAGGTGCGGACCTGCTGCTCAATCATGTTAAACCGGGCCTGCTCAATATCCATCTGGCTCATGCTGACTCTGTAATTGGCTGACTGACAAGGCGGCCAAGGGTACGGGGTTTGTCTGCGGCTGGCAACAATATGGCACTACGAATGCCAATGAATATCTTACAAAACAATAAGTTGCAATTTATTTGCCGGTATAGACCGCTTGCAATGCGGAGGCTGTTTCGCTACCGTGTACGCTTCGTAGCTGGGGGTGCCCGTGCGGGCTGAGAGAGACCCTTCGAACCTGAACCGGTTAAACCCGGCGTAGGAAAGCTTGCACTCCCACTGACCTTTGCGACCCGCTGACACAGGACAGTTTCATGAGTGCGATTCCAGAAGATTTTATCAACCGGGCCTCCCGGCTATCGGACGAGGTTACCCGGCCGTTTCCGAATTCCAGCAAGTGCTACGTGACCGGTTCACGCCCGGACCTGCGCGTTCCCATGCGCCAGGTCGAGCAATCCGCGACTCCGGCCAGCCTTGGCGCTGAGCAGAACCCGCCCATCACGGTTTATGACACCTCCGGCCCGTATACCGACCCGGAGGCAACCATTGACCTGATGCAGGGTCTGCCGGAGGTACGCAGTCGCTGGATCGAGGAGCGTAGTGATACGCAACGACTCGACGGCCCGAGCTCGGCATTCGGCCGTCAGCGCCAGACCAACCCGGAACTTGCTGCACTGCGCTTTGAACACATCCGTCCGCCGCAGCGGGCACGTTCCGGTTGCAACGTTACCCAGATGCACTATGCGCGGCAGGGCATCATTACCCCGGAGATGGAGTACGCGGCGATCCGGGAAAACCTGCGGCTGGAGAACTACCGTGACAGCGGCCTGCTGGTACAGCACCCTGGCAACTCTTTTGGCGCCGCACTCCCGGAACGGGTGACGCCCGAGTTTGTGCGTGATGAGATCGCCCGTGGCCGGGCCATCATCCCGGCGAACATCAATCACCCGGAACTGGAGCCAATGATCATCGGCCGTAATTTCCTGGTGAAGGTCAATACCAATATCGGCAACTCCGCCGTGACCTCCTCGATTGCCGAGGAAGTCGAGAAAATGGTCTGGTCGGCGCGCTGGGGCGGCGACACTATCATGGACCTGTCGACCGGCAAGAACATTCACGAGACGCGCGAGTGGATCCTGCGCAATTCACCGGTCCCGGTGGGTACCGTGCCGATCTACCAGGCGCTGGAAAAGGTGGACGGGCGGGCGGAGGAACTGAGCTGGGATATCTTCCGCGACACGCTGATCGAACAGGCGGAGCAGGGCGTTGATTACTTCACCATCCACGCCGGCGTGCGGCTGAGTTATGTGCCGCTGACCGCAAGCCGCGTGACCGGCATTGTCTCGCGCGGCGGTTCCATCATGGCCAAGTGGTGCCTCGCCCATCACGAGGAAAGTTTTCTGTACACGCACTTTGAAGAGATCTGCGAGATCATGCAGGCGTATGACGTGTCCTTCTCGCTGGGTGACGGCCTGCGCCCGGGATCGATTGCCGATGCCAACGATGCTGCCCAGTTTGCCGAGCTGGAAACACTGGGCGAGTTGACAAAAATCGCCTGGGAGCACGACGTGCAGGTGATGATCGAGGGGCCGGGGCACGTGCCGATGCAGCTCATCCGGGAGAACATGGAGAAGGAACTGGTCGATTGTCACGAGGCACCGTTCTATACGCTGGGCCCGCTGACCACCGACATTGCCCCGGGCTATGACCACATCACCTCGGCCATCGGCGCTGCGCAAATCGGCTGGTATGGCACCGCCATGCTGTGTTACGTCACACCCAAGGAGCACCTCGGCCTGCCGGACAAGGATGACGTGCGCGAGGGGATCATTACCTACAAGATTGCCGCACACGCGGCGGATCTTGCCAAGGGACACCCGGGCGCGCAGTTGCGTGACAATGCGCTGTCAAAGGCGCGTTTTGAGTTTCGCTGGGAAGACCAGTTCAATCTCGGGCTGGATCCGGAAAAGGCGCGCGAATTTCACGATGCGACCCTGCCGAAGGATTCCGCCAAGGTGGCGCACTTCTGCTCCATGTGCGGGCCGAAGTTCTGCTCCATGAAGATCAGCCAGGATGTGCGTAAATATGCCGCCAGCAAGGGCATTGGCGATGTCGGAATGGCCATCGAGCAGGGCATGACGGACAAGTCGCAGGAGTTCCGCGAGCAGGGAGCGGAGATCTACCGCAAGGTCTGAGAAAAGGGAGAGAAAAGGGGCCGCGGGAGAGAAAAGGGGCCGGATACCTTTTTCCACAGAAAAGGGGCCGCAGAAAAGGGGCCGGATACCTTTTTCTTTGCTGCATCAGAAAA
>QIFB01000026.1 GCA_003230545.1 Gammaproteobacteria bacterium
CTATTCTTTAGGAGAGAACATTAACCATGACCAAACCCGTGATCAGCTGCGCCACGAACGGTCCGTTCATCGTCAAGGGACTGGAAAATTTTATCGACGGTGAGGGGAATCGCCTGGATACCAAACCGGCCATCGGATTGTGTCGTTGTGGCGCGTCAAAAAACCGTCCGTTCTGTGACGGCAGCCATAAGGAAATCGGCTTTACAGATGAAAAATCTCCGGAGCGGACACCGGACCAGGCCACCGAATACCACGGCCAGCACATCACGATCCACAACAACGTGCTGCTGTGTGCCGAGGCACAGTACTGCCACCGGGAACTTGGCAGTGTGTTCAATGAAAACAACAATCCCTGGATCGACGCTGATGGCGACAGCGTGGAGCGCATCAAGGCATTGATTGAAAAATGTCCGTCCGGTGCACTGAGTTATTCCATTGACGGGGAAGGCATGCCGGCGGTTTCATCTGAACCGACGATCGTCGTTGAACGTAACGGTCCGTACCGGGTGACTGGCGGCATTGAATTCAGTGAAGCGGAATGGTGCGCCGGCGCACCACGGGACCATTACACACTGTGCCGCTGCGGCGCCTCGCGCAACAAACCGTTCTGTGACGGTTCACACGTCCGGATTGGCTTCAGGGCCGAATAAATTCGGCCCTACAAGGTGACGGTGTTGTAGGGCGGAATTTATCCTGCCGGGGAGATTTGAGGGGGCCTGGACTCAGGCCTTTGTATGGATCCGTGTTCTATTTAACATAATATACATTATACGAACTACCTGCAATAGTCGATCTCACTCAGCACCAACCTGCTAGAGGTGTTTTTCTATGGGTAGCAAACCCATGAACCACGTGCTGAAGCGGCGCCACAGGCCGACCTCCGGCTCCGAGTAGTAACGAACCTCCTCGCCATCGTTCTCGGTTATCCAGACCAGGCGTTCAAGCCCGGTTTCCGTCTCCGGCTCGAGGATCACCCGGTAGCTGTTTGCGGGCTGGACTCCCTCCTCCATGTAAGCCAGCACCTGCGCTGCCAGTGCCTCGCTTTTCACCAGGATGACAATTTCCGTGTTGAGCGCAATGGAACGGGGATCCACGTTGAACGAGCCGATCGCGACCAGCTCCCGATCCACCACGAAGGCCTTGGTGTGCAGGCTGGCCTTTGACCTGCCGGCGAGCACTGACCAGTTATTCCTGACGGAACTTGCATAGGGCCGTAATTCATAGATTTCCAGGCCGTTCCGGAGCAGGTCACGACGGTATTTGGCATAACCGGCATGCGCCGCCGCGACATCGTTGGTCGCCAGGGAGTTGGTGAGCAGGCGCTGGCGGATGCCCCGCTCCTGGTTTAACCGGGTCCGCTCCACCCCTTCAGGCCCGGGGATCACGTACGCGGCCTCGATCATGACCTCGTGGTCCTTCTCCACTCCCAGCTGGATCAGGTGGTCCGCTACATCCTCTTCCCTGGTCTCCAGCTTGTCCGGCTCGTCATACAGCGCCCTGGCAGGTGCCCAGATAAAATCGCCCCGCACCTCTCGCAGCCTGGCCATCACGACATCGCTGGTGGTATCGATGGGATAGGGAAAGTCCTTGATCTCCTCCACCCAGCGATAGAGTCGCGCTTTGCTTTCCTGGAACTCCTGTTGAGACATTTTCTCGTCGATGATGACGCTGACAGGTACGGCAAATTCACTGTTCCAGTAGCGATCAAAGCTGCCGGATACTTCCTGCACAACCGGGCCAACCACTGTCAGGTCCAGGTCCCGAAAATTTGCAGCCGTATCGACCCCGAAATAATTGTCCCCGATGTTACGGCCACCGACGATGGCGATGGCATTGTCGACGATGAAGGCCTTGTTGTGCATGCGGTGGTTGAGCCGCTCGAGGCCAAACACAAATTCAAGGGCACGGAAACTGCGGTTCGCGTAGGGATTAAACATCCGGATCTCGATATTGGGATGGAAATCCATGCGTGCAAACTTGAAATCCGTGTCCCTGGTCGTGACATGATCGAGCAGCATGCGTATCCGCACCCCGCGGTCGGCGGCACGCATCAACCGCTCTGCAAGTGCTGTTCCCGAGGTATCCACCTCCCAGATATAGTACTGAACATCGATGGTCTTCTCGGCCTGATTGGCAAGCCCCGCGCGGGCACGAAAGCCCCACTCCCCCGTAGGCACCAGGACCATCCCGGATTCCCCGGGGTAGGCGCTGAGCTCGTGCTGGAAGAATCGGCCCAGCACAGTCTCTCCCGGATCGGCAAGTGCCGATGAGGGCGGGCGATCGTAATCAACGGGAATGGTGGTTGCGCAGCCTGCGAGTAGCAGGATGGCAGATAACAGCTGCGACAGGCGAAGTATCATCGGCCACATCCCGGCGGTTTGAAATATCCGGGGGATCGATTAAACAGGAATTTCACCTAAGTGCCCTGCTCCCAAATCACGACGCTATCGGCCTGTGCTGCGGCCTTCAGCAAGTCAATCAACGGCAGGGCGCGATGCCTGAGACTAACGCTCTCCTCGTCATCGTCCCCGGCATTGTCCCCGGCATTGTCCGGGGGCAGCGGAGGTGTTGCATCGATCCCGCGTTGCAGTTTCTCCAGCGCCACCGGGATATCCTCTGCCCTGAAGGCCCCGGGTACCGTCCCGCTGTGCCCCATCATCTTGAGCAGTTGCACGGCCACGTCGCCGAACATGGTGATATCGGCATATGCACTGCATGTGAACGTGACCAGCACGGAATTCGAAACGGTCACTAACGCCTGCCGCCGCCTCCCGGAGCAGATGGTCGACCTGCAGGTCGTCGTGCCGGCATCTGTGCGGGACGCTCGCCGGGACGATTCCGGATGGCATCGCGGTGCCTGGCCCGGTCATAGGAGTATCCGTATTCGTCATCATAATTCCGGATGGTCCCGGTCGGCTGGACCTCCTCCGGGAGCTTCACCGGCGGTGGCGCGCGTCCTGTGCGTGCAGCGCCCATCTCGCCGGCCTGCGACTCCCTGCGCTGTACACGCTCCACGCTTTCCCGGTATTCGGACTCGGTTGGCGCAGGCTGTACCTCGACCTGTTCGACATTAACGGCACTGGGTGGCGGCTCATCGGAGAAGGTCACTTCGCCCTTTTTATCGACCGAGCGATAAATCTTCTCGGCGCTGACGCCATGGGAAAGACACAAGGAAATGAAGATGATGGCGGTTTTTGTCAAAACGTGCATGGCGTGGTCCCTCAGTAAAATAATGAACCTCTGATTAATCCGTTATTCCGGCCGGAGCACAGCGGAGAGCCGGAACCCAGCCCACAAAATTCAGCCGGTTACTGGATCCCGGCCTGCGCCGGGATACCGGGGCTCTTTCCTGGCTACGGTGCAAACTCGAATGTCACATACTCTCCAAGCGCCTTCCTGACCTGCTTTACAGTCACCGGCTTGCCGGTCATCGGTCCGTCCTGATAGCTGCATACCAGTTTTTCTACACCGGGTTGTTGCGCGGATGTAATGCGAAACACCTTGTAGAAAATCATGGTATCGGGCCGGGAGATCCATTCCTGCTGGTTTGATGCATTGGTGATCAGAAAACTGTCTGGATTGATGGTTTGTTGCCCCGGGTTTCTGACCACGAAACTGCAATGGATCGTGTCTTGGTCCACAGCGCCGGTTACCGCGCCCTTCTGCAGCAGGACATGCACCTGGCCGGAGGGTATCTCCAGTGCCCTCTCAAGCATCAGCTTTGAACCCGGATTTATCCTGAACCAGACCGAGGATTCGCCGGGGGTATGCATCGACTGGCAACCGGCCAGCAATGCAAAACCAATGAACACGACTACATGTCTCATGAGTATCCTCATCAGGAACAGGGATACGAGCTTGAGACCGTTCATGACTACCCCCAGTTTTATTTCCGGTTATTCAAAAACAAACAACTGGATGCAGCGGAATCCGGTATCCAGGACCACCCCCCCCCACGTCTGCCCGCCGGATGAATAGTAGCAGTCTCGAATTACAGACTCCATAGCGGTATATTCGAGTTCTGTTAACGCAAGGCCTCATTTATGCAAGCAGTCATTCTCCCTGCCCTGCTGATAGTTGCAGCACTGCTGCAATCCGGCTGCGGGACAATTACCGGTGGCGGAACACTGGATATTGACACCGCAGACATCGAGGGCACCCAGTACATGCCGGAGGAAATTTCACGGATGATGGACTCCCTCGGTTATGACTGGTTACCGGTGCACGACCCGAATATCGGGCACCCGGTCAAGGTCGCGGAGATCAATGGACAATACCGGACGCTGTTCCAGGCGTGCGATAATCCGGCGATCCGGGTTGAAGTCCACATTCGTATCGCCGGCAACCACACCGGGCTGTATTTCTACGAAGCCGGCAACAAGAACCCGGGGGAACCCGCGCAGCAGCGCTACCAGAAACACAGGGAACGCCTGGTGTTCGAATTCGGTGCGGACAACATCACTGACAACCACCCGTTACTCGCTCCATGATCCGGAAAATCCTTGCTGTATTATTGACACACTTGCCAGCCGGTATCCTGCTGGCGGATACCCTGGTGCTGCCCCCGGCCGATGTCGATGTCGTCGGACAGGTGCAGTTCATGGAAGCCGGCAGGGATGACACCCTGCTGGATATTGCCCGTGACTACGATCTCGGCCAGAACGAGATCCTGCTGGCCAATCCCGCCGTTGATCGCTGGCTGCCTGAACCCGGTTCCATCGTGGTGCTGCCGAACCGCTTTATTATTCCGGATGCCGAACGCACCGGCCTGATCCTCAACCTGCCGGAGATGCGACTCTACTATTTCCCGAAGGCCGAACCGGGACAGTTCCCGGTCATGATCACACATCCGGTCAGTGTCGGACGCATGGACTGGGTTACCCCGCTCGGCAAGACGAAAATCGTGGCCAAGAAAAAAGACCCATCATGGCGCCCGCCCGAATCTATCAAGAAGGAGGCGGCACAGGACGGCAATGTCCTGCCGGATATTATTCCCGCCGGTCCGGACAACCCGCTGGGACGCTATGCCATGCGTCTCAATATTCCCGGCTACCTGATTCACAGCACCAACAAGCCGTACGGAGTGGGTATGCGCGTCACCCACGGTTGCGTACGCATGTACCCGGAAGACATCGAGGCGTTGTTTGATGACGTCCCGGTCGGGACGCCGGTACAGATCGTCAACCAGCCCATCAAGCTGGGCTGGCTGGCTGATACCCTGTTCATCGAACTGCACCCGCCGCTGGACGAGGATCTCGCCCGGTACGAGAACTATCTGCAGCAGGTGCTCGACGCCATTGCGGAATTCATCGCCGACCGCGATACCACGCTGGAAGGCGAATCAACGCGCAGCTTTACGCTCAACGGCAAGGAGAAGAACGGCATCCCGGTGGCAATTTCGCGATAACCGTTCCCCGCGGGGCGCGTAGGACCGGCCCCCGGCCGGGAAAACCATTCCCCGCGGGGCGCGGGTCCTACTTGTACATCGCCTTCTTGAACATGCGGTCGATCTTGGTCTCTGTCTCCTCGGAGGTCGCCTTGGCCGCATTCGCTGTATTCACGGCATCGC
>QIFB01000104.1 GCA_003230545.1 Gammaproteobacteria bacterium
GGTGGTTTGCCGGTAGTGCCCGAGTAGTCAATGCAATGGCCTAACAATGCGCTGCACCTGACCGCCAAAAGCGACGTTTTGCTACGCTACACTCTGCTTTTTGTCGGCCGGTGAGCTTGGTAGTTACGAATGACCGGTTCTGGCTGTTCTCGGAAGTTCCTGGGATAAGCAACTGAAAATCATGCCAGACGGTGACTACCGACTCAGCTCGGTCCTCCGTGTGGTGAAGTATGGCGAATACAATCTGACGCGATGATTACTGGAGAATGAGCATGAAGATGAGAATTGCCGGCATTATCATGGTCAGCCTGTTATTTGTGGCATGCGACAGAATTGGCAGCGAGTCCTGGTGTGAAAAGCAAAGCCAAATATCCAAGACCGAGTGGACACTCGAGGATGCAGGAAACTACACCAAGTATTGTGTACTCGGGATGGACTCCGAAAAGTGGTGCGAAAAACTCGAGAACAAGCCGAAAGGCGACTGGACTGCCAATGAGGCAGCTGAGTATGCCGAGAACTGTATCGTTGGTCGCGACAACAATTCCGAACAGAATCAGTAATGTTGTACTCATACTTGTTTAGTTCCAGCTCTGATGTATGCCGGCGAAGGCCGGCATCCAGGGCATTGAAACTCTGGATCCCGGCCTTCGCCGGGATGACGATATAGGAATAAATCAGGGCTTCCTTGGTGTGTTAACTGGTTTGTGACTGGGGTGTTGCCCGGGTTGCGCCCGTGTCTTTTCTGAATGCATGCCGGATAAGAAAACCAAACAGGGCCACCGGGAAGCTGCGCGGCAGCAAGCGGTTTTCCCACGCATAGAACTTGTTGAGCAGGCCCGGTACCACGGTGGCCTTGCGACCCAGCGCCTTGATGCCGATCCGGGCCACCTGTTCCGGGTGCTGTTTGAAAATCGGTATTTTGGAAAAGTTGACCGGCATGTTCGCCGGCATGTCCGTATCTGTCAGGCCCGGCGACAGGACGGTCACATCAACCCCGTGCGGTTTCATTTCCACGTGCAGCGCCTCGCCGAGTGACAGGATGTAGGCCTTGGTCGCCGCATAGTTCGCCACCCAGGGGATGCCCTGGTAGGCGAACAGGCTGGAGACAAACAGGATGCCGCCGCGCCCGCGTGCGGCCAGTTTGGCGCCGAACATCTTTGCCAGTTGCATGGGTGCCACCACATTCAGGCGCAGCAGGTGCTCGTTGGCAGCCAGCGTGGAATCGATAAATGCGCCCGACAGCTCGATGCCGGCATTTGGTACCACCAGGCCGATATCCAGGTCGCTGGTCAGCAGCTCGATCTTGCTGATGCTGTCCGGATCGGTCAGGTCGGCCCGGATCGTGCGTACCTCGACGCCGTAGTCTTCCTCCAGTTCTTCCTGCAGCTGGTCCAGCAGTACCTGGCGCCGGGCGACACCGATGATATTGATTCCCCGGGAGGCAAGTTCATTGGCGATCGCCTTGCCGATCCCGGCGTTGGCGCCGGTGACCAGCGCCCAGGGCCCGTATTTTTCAGTGAATTCAGCCATGATGGTTCTCCTGATGGCGCCAAAATCCAGAACCGGCCAGCTCGTGCTAAATGAACAGGTTGACATCGGACTTCTGCGCAGTTCCTCGACCGATGCTGCAAGTTTCAAATCACTCATGGTGGTTCTCCTGTGGATTATGCTGCGGGCGGCTCAACCCTTTTCGATCAGGAACACGTAACCGTCTACGGACTCATTGCTGGATATCAACCGGTTGCCGGTCTGTTCGCAAAACGAGGCCATGTCTTTTACGGAACCCGGGTCGCTTGAAATGACTTCAAGCACATCACCGCTACCGATACTGTTTATGGCCTTGCGGGTCTTCAGAATGGGCAGCGGGCAATTCATTCCGCGGGCGTCAAGTTTTTCAGCGACTTCGGTCATGGCAGTCTCCTCATCGTTTATACTGTACCGAACGGTACAATATACGTATATGCGATATTTCTAATGCTGTCAAGCAATTTTGTACTGATTGGTATAAAATGGTTTCAGACGGTATCCAGGGTGCGATATGGCGCGTACGAAACAATTCGATGAAAGACAGGTGCTTGTGTCTGCCATGCTGGTGTTCTGGGAAAAGGGCTATGAAGGTACCTCGATCCAGGACCTCGAGGCGGCCATGGGGCTGAATCGCACCAGTATCTACAATGCGTTTGGGAACAAGCGTGAAATATTCGGGCGAGTGATGGGGTGTTACAAGGAGTCGGTCATGTCGGCCCTGATCACCGCAATGGACTCGACCCCGGATATCCGGGAAGGCATCCGGCGCCTGTTGAACGGGGCACTCGACATTCACTTCGATACGGACAACCCGGGTGGTTGCCTGATGGTGCTATCGGTACTGGAAAGCAGCCAGCACGATACCCGGACACAGGACAGCATGGCGCAGGCGATTCATGACCTGAAGGACCTGTTGCAGGCCCGGTTGACGAAAGCCAAGCGCGCCGGTGAACTCTCAAAGGGCCTGGATACCGGGAGTACCGCCAACACCATTGCCACCACCATGGCCGGCATGATGGTCATGGGCAAGGCGAATTTCACCAGGGCGGCTCTGAAGAAGACCGTCAACCAGGTCGTCAGCCTGCTGGATAAATAAAACGGGCAGAAAGGACCGGTCCTGCCATTCGATTGAGCTTTTGTCCTGTAGGACCCGCGCCCCGCGGGGAATTGTTTACTATTGAAAAACGGCCTCCTGAACTCCATATAACAGGTTTGCCTGATTTATTATCTGACTGTTCAGGAGACGCATGGAATACAAGGACTATTACCAGCTGATGGGGGTCGAACGTGACGCCACCCAGGATGAGATCAAGCGCGCCTATCGAAAACTGGCGCGCAAATACCACCCGGATGTCAGCAAGGAGACCGATGCCGAGGCCCGCTTCAAGGAAGTGGGTGAAGCCTATGAAGTGCTGAAGGACCCGGAGAAGCGCGCGGCCTACGATCAGCTGGGCGCCAACTGGCAGGCGGGGCAGGATTTCCATGCACCACCGGGCTGGGATGCCGGGTTTGAATTCAGCGGCGGCGGCTATACCGGTGGCGTCGAGGGTGATGCAGGCGCCTACAGTGATTTCTTCGAGTCGCTGTTCGGGCAGTTCCACGCCGGTGGCCCGGGAGGCATCCATGCACGCGGCAATGACCATCATGCCAGGGTGCTGATAGACCTGGAAGATGCCATGCACGGCGCAACGCGTTCGATCAAACTGCAGGTACCCGAAGTCGATACCAGTGGTCATGTCACCACCCGGGAGCGCATCCTCAATGTGCGCATCCCGAAGGGCGTCAGGCAGGGCCAGCACATCCGGCTCGCCGGACAGGGCAATGCCGGGTTGGGTGAAGGCAAGTCGGGTGACCTGTACCTGGAAATCGAATTCAACCCGCACAGCATCTACCGTATCGATGGTCGGGATATTTACCTGGATGTACCGGTGGCGCCCTGGGAAGCGGCACTGGGCGCATCCATCAAGGTGCCGACGCCGGCCGGTACCGTCGACATGAAGATCAAGCCGGAATCGGCAAACGGCAGCAAGCTGCGTCTGAAAGGCCGCGGGTTGCCTGCCGGCTCGGCCGGCAACCGGCCCGGTGACCTGTACGTGGTACTGCAGCTGACACTGCCGCCGGCGGCGACGGACAAGGCGAAGGAACTCTACCGGGATATGCAGAAGGAACTTGATTTCAATCCGCGTACACGGCTGGGGGTATAGCTTATGGGCCAGCAGAAAACCGGCATACTGGATGGCATTATCCTGGAAGCCGAAACCCGACTGACGCTGCGCGAGCTGTGTGATGCCTGTGCCGTGACGACCGGGTATATAGCGGAACTGGTGGATGAGGGGGTGCTCGAACCGTCCGGTATTGAAAAATCACACTGGTGTTTTACCGGCTACAGCCTGCACCGGGTGCGCACGGCAAAGCGCCTGCAGCGGGACCTGGACATCAATCTTGCCGGCGTCGCGCTGGCACTGGAACTGCTGGATGAAGTCAGGCAGTTGCGCGCCCGAATGAACCGGATAACGGAGTCACGACATGACTGATCCCCTGCACATCGTCTGCCCGGCCTGCACTGCCGTCAATCGCATTCCTGCGGACAAGCTGTCGGCAAATCCCAAATGCGGCAAGTGTCATCAGGCGCTGTTCACCGGTCATCCGGTGGAACTGGACTCGGCCAGTTTCCAGCAGCATATCAGCCGCAATGCTATCCCGGTGGTGGTCGATTTCTGGGCGCCCTGGTGCGGGCCGTGCAAGATGATGGCGCCGGCCTTCGAACAGGCGGCCACGGAACTCGCCCCCGCTGTGCGCCTGGCCAAACTCAATACCGAGGTCGAGCAGCAGCTTGGCGCGAATCTCGGTATCCGCAGTATTCCGACCATGATTGTCTTTAAAAACGGGCAGGAAGTGGCGCGCCAGCCCGGCGCCATGGGTGCGGCGGACATCGTCCGCTGGGTGCGATCGCATACCTGAACCGTCAGTAGTTTGTCTGGCGGAATAAATTCCGCTCTGCAACATCATTCTTTGTAGGGCCGAATTTATTCGGCCTGGTACTGTCTTTCAGGGCGTGCGGAGGTAAATCTCCGTCAGCCATCCCGGGGTGGTCACCCGGGTCTGGGAAGCAAACCCCCTCGAAGTGATCCAGTGCACGATAGCCGCCGGGTCGTGCACAAAGGGTCTAAAGTCGGAGCCGAAGAGCTTCAGGAAGAATGCGGCAATCGCCACCAACAGGCGAACAGGTAAGCGATCACGCGGGTAGGTAAGCGCCAGCACACGCCGTGTCTTGTCGAGCGCTGCATTCAGCAGCCGTTCGGGCTCCGGGTAGCAACACACCACCTTGTCCATGATAGTAATGTCCGCCTGCGGTATCGTATCGACCAGCGCGACAAAATCCCCCTGTAGATAGTCAGTGCGTTCGCCCAGCCCGGTTTTCAGCGCAAGTTGTCGGGCCTCGACCAGCATGCGGTCGGACAGATCGACACCCGTGGCCGTGCGGGCGCCTGCCTGCAGCAAGGCCTGGTGCAGATAACCGACCCCGCAGCCGATCTCGAGCAGCTCGGCCGCCTCGATGCCCGCCTGTTGAATGCCGTCGAGCAGTTGCTGCTGGGTTTTCTCGAAACCGAACACGCGAAAACGCCAGCGGTGGAGAGCTGCCAGGCGCGAAAAAAAACGGCTGGTATCGGTGCAGGGAATGGAGCAGCAGGTCACGAGCCTTGTCCTGGTCAGGTTTTACGAGTGGACTCTACCGGCAGGCCGGCGCGTCGCCATTCCGGATAACCGCCCTCCAGGCGCCGGGCCGGTACCCCTTCCGCACGCAGGTGTGCCACGGCATCAAAGGCCAGCACGCAATGGGGTCCCCGGCAGTAGGCCACGACCTCCTGTTCCCCGGGGAGATCCAGTAACCGGTCTTCCAGTTCCGACAGGGGAATGTTGATGGCGCCCGGCAAGTGGCCGGCGGCATATTCTTCCGGCGGCCGTACATCGAGCACGGTGACCAGTCCCTGGCGTACACGTTCCAGCAGTTCATCCGCCGGCACCGGTTCGAGGTTGTCCTTGACGGTCAGATAGGTGGTGATGAGGCGCTCGACATCCGCCAGCCGGCGTTCCGCCACCCCGCGCAGACAATCGAGCAGGGCAAGGACATCATCTCCACTCAGCCGGTAGAACACCTTGAGCCCGACCTTGCTGGATTCCACCAGCCCGGCCTGGCGTAACTGCTGGAGATGCTGGGAGGTGTTCGCCACCGTCAACCCGGAGACCGTGGCCAGGGCCTCGACGCTGCGTTCTCCCTGTGCCAGATA
>QIFB01000078.1 GCA_003230545.1 Gammaproteobacteria bacterium
AATCAGTGACTCACTGTCCTGGTAGCGGGCGGAGGCCTCGGCCTTGAAAGCATAGTCAGCCAGTGCTGCCATTACCGAAACCAGTACCATCAATACCGCCATCCATTGCAGGTAGCGGGTATTGGCGATGACAGTAAATGCCGATCGTGTTTTAACATCATGATCCGTCTGTTTCGTGCGGGTGGGTGTGCCAATTAACCTGACCGCAAACAGGCATATTCCGTGCAGGCCACCAAGCACCAGTAACATGGTACGCACGTCCAGTAATGCGGCTACACGTTCTGCGAGCAGACCGCCGATGACGCCGCCGAAGGCAGCGGCTGCCGCAATGCGTGCCACCCGTTGCTTGGCTGAGTGCGGGTCAAAGCGTTCGTTGATAATGGACCAGAACCCGCTGATGAGGATGGCCCCGAAAACGGCCATATGCAGGTACAGGACAATCGAGGTTATGCCGGGCTGATATTCCAGCAATACCCATTCCCCGGCAAACAACAGGGTGCTTGCACCGAATATAGCCGGCATCAGTGTGGCGGGACTGAAGCGTGACAACAGCCGCGACATGATCAACACGCCTGCCATGGAGGCGATGGCGGCGACAATTACAATCCTGGGCAGGTTGGTGACATCAAAGTTGGAAAGGAACAGCGCATCGCGTGTCGCCTTGCCTGCAACCTGCTGTGCAATCATGATGGTTGCAGCAAACAGTGCAAATCCAAGCGCCGTGGCTTCTGACCGGTTGGCGGAATTCATCACGTGCCAGTCCGGATGACACGCTGTTTTATGAAAATCTTCATGCTGTGTTCAACCGGTTGGTGGCAGCTGCCGATAATACTCCCGGACAGTAGCGCACCGGCGACCTCGGGGAAGCTGCCGGGACCTGGATACCCCGTCAGGCGGGTGTCATTACTGGCAAGCATGGATAACCATTGAATACTATCAGAAATAACTGTTAAAACAACAGGATAGAGTGTTCCATCCAGAGGGCGAACGGCAAGAATATTAGTATGAACTTATATTTGGATAAAGACCGGTTTGGTGATAGAATGACAAGTTATATGCGTCTATTACGTTCATTTCTCCCATTTCTGATGGGCTTGCTTGCGCTGGCCGCATCCACGCTGTCCTACGCGGACGGGCTGGGTGGCTTCCCTACCCTGTGGGAAAGTCATGATCCCGGTCTGCAGCAGCAACTGGAAAAGACCCTGACTGACCTGGGCCTCGACGACGCCGTCAGGAGCAAGCAGCTCAGCGTCACGCTGGTCGATATCACCGACCTGGAAGAACCCCGCGAGGCATCGGTGAATGGCGATGAAATGCTCTATGCCGCGAGCCTTCCCAAGATTGCTATCCTGCTCGGCGCCTTTGTGGAAATCGAGCAGGGCCACATGGCCCTGGATAATGATACCCGCTCCTCGCTGACCCGCATGATCAGGAAATCGTCCAATGCGGATGCAACCCGCATGCTGAACGAGGTCGGCAAGGACCGCTTGCTGGAGATCCTGCAATCCAACAGCTATCGTCTCTATGATCCGCAGGTCAACGGCGGGCTCTGGGTTGGCAAGGAATACGGCAAGTCCGGGGCCTATCAACGCGACCCGCTGCATAACCTGTCACACGGTGCGACCAGTATGCAGGCGGCACGCTTTTACTACCTGCTGGAAACCGGTCAACTGGTTGAGCCCGGACTGACCCGTGAGATGAAGGCCATGCTGGGTAACCCTGGCATCAAGCACAAGTTCGTCAAGGGTCTCGCTGACTATCCCGACGCCAGAATCTTTCGCAAGTCAGGAAGCTGGAGCCGGTGGCATGCCGACAGCGCAATCGTCGAGGCCGATGGTCATCGGTACATTATTGTGGCCCTGGCGGAAAACAAGAATGGTGGGTTATGGCTCAGCCGTCTGATCAAGCCGATTCACGAGTTCATGGTTCCTCGCAAGCTGGCCAAAGCCGGCGACTGATTACTTTTTAGTCTCATCCCTCGCAGGCACCCTTTCCGCCTGATCCTTTCCTGTTACGAGTATGTTAACCTGCACCGGGTTTACTTCTGGCGCCTGACAGTGCGGCACATAGAGACCAGCTTGATCAATACAGCAATCCGATATCGTTTTCTTCTTGCTGCTGCAATGTTTGCTGTCCTGCCCGGGTGTTCGCAGCAAGCACCCCGGATCGATGCGCATGAGATGCTGAATGCGACCCTGTGGGCGCAATCATCGGCCGAATACGAGGCAGTTACCCTGCAGGTGTACCGCCTGGCTCGCGATAATCTCGACCAGGCGCTGGCTGATCCGCACTGGAGTGCCGCCCTGGAACAGACGGGTGACACTACCGGCCTGCCACCGGCCATCATGCTGGACCTGGATGAGACGGTCCTGGACAACACTGACTACGAAGCGCGGATCATCCGGCGACTGGGCAAGTATTCACGCGCGAGTTTTGCTGACTGGTGCCGGGAAGCCGATGCACCGGCCATCCCGGGTGCAAAGGAATTCCTTGAGTATGCGGCTGAGCGGAATGTTGCGGTGTTCTATTACAGCGCGCGCCGGGAAAACCTGCGTGACTGTACGACAAGGAATCTGCGCGCATTGCAGTTGCCGTTAGCGGGCGAGACCGGGCTATTGTTGAATGATGGCACCAGCAAGTCGGAGTATCGGGCAATGATTGCCCGGAAATATCGAATCCTGCTGCTGGTTGGC
The DNA here is from genome assembly GCA_003230545.1 of Gammaproteobacteria bacterium. Taxonomy (GTDB): domain Bacteria; phylum Pseudomonadota; class Gammaproteobacteria; order UBA9214; family UBA9214; genus SZUA-186. The sequence goes on from QIFB01000078.1 coordinate 2,694, forward strand.
GACAATCTGCATGATTTTGTAGATGGTGCGAGGACGGATCCGTCCCGGCGTCGCGAGCTTGCCCGGCGTCATGCTGATCGATGGGGGCGTGAATGGATCGTGTTACCCAACCCGATGTACGGCCACTGGGAATCGGCGTTCTACGGGTTTGATTATCAACTGCCACGGGAAGAACAGCTGCGTCGGAAAAACCTGCAGCTGCAGGAGTAGTCAGTTACGATACGGTTGCCGAAGCGCGACGATGCTCCCTGACCAGCAATACCCCCGCCACCAGCCAGCACAGCACCAGGAACACATTGAAAACAAAGAATGCCCCGGTGGTCAGGGCCAGCAGGTGTACGCCAACCAGCACCGTGACGGCCGCGAAGCCATCCCCGAGTCGCACGTACAGAGTATCGATCGCGGGTTTTCCGCGGAACTTCATAGCGGAGCTGACCGGCAGCCACAGGACATGGCGGGAGGTATTATTCAGCGAATAGTCGGTGGCGTTCTCGGCGATCTTCATGACCTTGATGACTGCCAGCACCGGCAGCAATGCCATTACTGTGTATGACGTCAGTGCAATGACCGGCAGGATCAGCAGGATGGCGGCGAAGCCACCGTATTTCAACAGCCGGGATGCAACGAAGGCCTGCAACAGCAGCGCCATGATATTCACCCAGAAGTAAAAGTTACCGTAAAAGGCGGTGGTGCCGTCCCGGGTGAACTCCAGCATGGCTGCTCCATCAGCAATCCCCTGTTCCTGCGCCTGCACGCTCAGGGTTTCCTGTATCACCCGGAACAACAGGTTCTCGCCATTGGTGTTGACCCAGTTGGTGAATATAGTCACCAGGGCCGCCAGCAGCAGGAATCGGCTGAGCAGTACAAGTTTTGCACCGTTCCAGATACTGGCTTGCTCCGGTTCTGCTTCAGTAGCGGACTCCTCGTCAGGAGCAGCCGCCTCGGCTGCCCTCCCGCGGTGATCTTCCCGCCGTTCGACTATGCGTAACAGAAGGATGGAAACAAACAGGGGTGCGGTGGCCACCAGCAGCAGTGCTTCGGTCGGGACCGCCCCCGAACTGACCAGCAGGTCCACTATCCAGGATCCGGCTGCAGCACCGGAGGTCGCGCCAATGGCGATAAACGGCAGCATGCGTTTGCCCCGCTCGTCGGTATAGACGTCGGCACAGAAGGTCCAGAACTGGGCCACCACAAATACACCGAACATCCCGACCCACAGGTAATAAACGATGCCGGATAACGGTAAATTGTCGAAAAAGAAATTCGGTTGCAGGAACCAGAAGATCACCATGTTGGAGATGCAAAACAGTGTTGCACGGGTAAATAATGTAGCCCGGTCCCAGCGATCCGCCAGACGGGCATACCAACCAACGATGAACAGCAGAATGATGCTTTGAGCAAAGCTGGAATAGGCCTTCACCTCCATCTTTGACAGCCCTTCCACATCCGAAACGGCAATCCACCCTTCCCGCAACGGCTTGATAAAATAGTAGGCCAGCAGGATCAGGAACACATTGGCGAACATCATTAACGCAGTGGCGCCTTCACCGGGTTTTACCTCGGTGAACAGGCACAGCAAGCGTTCGCTGGTCGAAAGGTGAGTTTTTCTGATCATGACTTGCGCTGTTCCTGGCGGTCAGCCGGAGCAGTCTCCGGGGTCAATAATGGATGCCATTATATGCGACCGTTCGATTATGTACTCAATAGTTGTTACGTTGTTTCACCGCCAGAGGGTACAGGAGTTGGCTGTCCTGTCGAAGATGCAACAGGATAAGCAATTAATGGATAATTCGCGTTGATGCATGGCTGACTACTTTGCCATCGACGGCCCGGAAACCGGGCGCCATCTGCCGGAAGACAGCTGCACAGATTGTGGTGACCGTTTCAGGAAATTATTATCGTGAACTTCCGAGTACAACCAGGAACCTGTCATTCTCCAGAGAGACAGAGCCAGATGCTGGTATTATTGTGTACGGATAATATCAGTCAACACCCGTCATTCCGGCGGATGCCGGAATCCAGTAATTAGAAAATGCTGTAGTTCCTGTTTCGGCCAGAGGAAATTCAGGAACGTCCAGTCTGATCCACGCGGCTACCCATATTAATAAGAGCTGGCAATGTTTCCCTTCGAGTGATCGAACCAGTTGTTAGACAGCTTGTCGGCTGGTCCGTCAGTCTTCCAGTCTAAATCCAATCTTGATTGTTACTTGCCAGTAATGGACTGCGTCAGTGTCGATATACCCACGTGTATTGACAACCTCGAACCAATGCATATTCCTTACCGTCTTTGATGCTTTCGAAATGGCGTTACGGATCGCATCATCTGTTCCGGCCTCCGAACTACCAGTTATCTCAATATGTTTGTACGTGTGCTCTTTCACATCATCCTCCTGCATTAACTAAAATTTCTGAAGGTCTCATTCCGGCCAAATCAGCCTATAGACCCAGCAATGCTCTTTCGAGTAGTAGAATGTCAGCAGCGTTTAACTGCCCATCTTTATTCATATCACCGAATGGCGAATGGATGTCGGGGCATTTAGTGCCAAGTACAATTTGTTGCAGTATCACCAGATCACCAAGGTTTACTTCATCGTTACCATTGATATCTCCTGTTTCATG
>QIFB01000086.1 GCA_003230545.1 Gammaproteobacteria bacterium
CGTCAGTTGTTGAGATGCGCAGGCGGTAGCCAGCAGGCACATCAGCATGACAGAGACAGCGGATTTAAAACGATTCATACGGCAGTTTACAAGCTAGCGTTTTTCATCCGGTATGTCTTCCGGCAGTGCATAGTCAGAGGCCGCCGTAACCTCCCCCAGCCAGAGCGCACCGCCACCGATACGCCCGATATCTGCCTTTTCATAGATGTAATCAAACAGCGCGTCCGCATCGGCTGCCGGCACTACCACATCCACCTTCCTGACCAGTGTCGGCTCGGGCAGGTCCCCATACTTCGTATCCGCATCGGCCAGTATCTCCAGGCCGAGGCAACTGACACTATTGGCCGTATTGATCTTCAGCTCGTTGCGCAAGGCGCGCATCAGCTTTTTGTCGCTGCCGTCGCCCGGCAATATGCAGGTGATCAGCTTGTATTGACTGGTAGTTGTCATGAGTGCAAGTATTAATTATAAATACAAAAGGTTATGCTTTATCTTTAATGCGTTGCATAATGCTTTCCGGTACATAAGTCGCGGCTTTTTCCAGTGGGGTCACATACACGAACCCCCTGCCCGGCGTGTCGAGTCCGGCTGCACGATAGATCGTATCGAAGATCAAATCACGCTGCTCGTTGGAAACCAGAATACTGATGACATCCTTTTCCGTTTCAACGGCGACCCCGAGTATGCCGAGCCGCTCACGGACGCCGATCCCGCGGGCATGGTGGCCGATAGCGCCGACCGATGCGCCGGCATCCCGGGCTGCCTTGAGTATGTCATCAGCCAGACCGACTTGCACAATTACCGTCAACAATGACACATCTGTCAGGTACGTTATATTATGGTCGCTCATAGTAGCGCCTGCGCCTCCTGTTCACTTGAAGCCGAAGTCCCGTGCAGTGCAGCCTCGGTTTGTTTTCTGGCCTTGTGGCTTGACCAGAGTCCGGTGATCATCACCGTAATAATCGGACCGATCGATGCCATGGAGAGGATACCGAATCCCTCCACCGCATTGGTGGCATTACCAAAGCCGAGCCCCATGGCCAGCACCAGCGGCACAGTAATCGGTCCCGTAGTAACCCCCGCACTGTCCCAGGCCACGTTCACGAATTCCTCCGTGGAAAATACCGTCAGTACCAGGGCAAACAGATAGCCGGGCAGGATCAGCCAGACCAGCGGTAGCTCGAAGATCAGCCGGGCCAGCCCGAGCGCTATTCCACAGCCGACACCGATTGATACGGCATGGATCAGTGTTTTCTTCTTGAACACGCCGTTGGTGAGGTTTTCCGTGGTCATTCCCAGGGCATTCAGTGCCGGTTCTGCCAGGGTAGCGCCGAAACCGAGTATCCAGGCAAACAACAGCGCCAGCGTCAGGCCCACACCATAGTGGTAGATGGGCGAATCCGGCTGTCCGGTGACCTCCATGAAGGCAGCCGGTACCAGGCTGCCGGCATTGCCGCCGAGCTTCGACAGGCCGTACGTGAGTCCCAGGTTGAAGATAATCATCCCGATAACCGTCAGGGTGATGCCGTAGATGATTTCGCCCTGGTTCTCGAACCTCTCGCGCAGCACGACCTTGAAAATAAAGTACAGGTACAGCACCAGCGGCAGGATGGCGCGGATACCGAGGACGATTTCCACGCCCGGGGTTCTCTCGTACCAGGGAAGCACCCCCCCGGAACTGGCAGCCGCCTCGGCGGTGGCCATGATCTCCTCCGGGGTGACCGTGTAGGAGACATACAGCGACAGCAACAGCACGCCCAGGATGGGGAACAGCGAGGCCAGCGTGACGATACCAAAGCCGGACAGGCCAGAGTCGCCCTTGCCGGCAGAGGCCGCGATGCCGATCCCGAGCGACAGCACCAGTGGCACGGTCACCGGGCCGGTGGTCACTGCGCCGCAGTCCCACGCGAGACCGATGACATTACGGATACCCGGGTCGAAGGCACTGTAGACCGTCAGGGCCAGTACCGGTGTGAGCGTAAGGTAAATGAGTGGTTTCAGGCTCCAGCCGTAGAGAAAGCGCAGGGTACCGATGACTGCGGCGAGCCCGACACTGGCGCCGACCACCAGTACCAGCACATCGGACCACTGGTTCAGCATGGCGTACAGGTAGGGCGCACGCTCGACCGAGACATTCTGCCCGGCCGCCTTCAGGGCACCGATGGCCGGTTCCGCGAATGTCACGCCGATGCCAAGCAGCAGGGTTACAAGCAGCACTACCGGCAACGCAGACTTGCGTGGCAGATTGCTGCCGATCACCGTACCGAACGGCATCAGCCCGAGCTTCAGCCCCTCCATGAAAAACATCAGGCCGACGATGACGGCAAACAGCCCGCCGGTAATGATCCAGGAATCCTCGACCGACTGCGAGAGGATGATGAGCTGAAACAGGGCCAGGTACAGGCCCAGCGGCACCACAGCACGCACCTGATCCATGAAGCGTACGGTGACATAGGGTTGCAGCAGCTTGATGGCCTCGGGCAAGGTCAGCCTGATACGCAGGGGCTCAGAGGGAACGAGGTTGTTGTCGGCGTCCCGACCGGGCTTCAGGATCAGATCGTTGAGGCTGACTTCATTACGTCCGGCGGTCAGTTGCCGCTGGAAATCCCCGAATCTGAATATCTGTTGCGTCATGTCCCTTGCTCCACTGTGATCCCGTCGCCTGGATGTAGTGCTGGAGAATCCGTGATTGACTGTATACGGTTAAAACCTGTATGCAATGTTCCGCCCGGAAACAATATCAGGTTACTGTCAAACTTGCCGGCGGCGGTAACCCTGCGACGTCTGCCTGTTCTTGACCGGCGAGCTGTCATAGGACGCGCCGAGTGCATACCAGGTATCGTGTCACTTCCGCCAGCAAAGCTGTCGTGTGCTGCTAGCGTACCGTGCAGGCCCCGAACACCACGATGGCAAAGCCGTCACCCGATGCACTGAATACCAGCTTGCCGGTTTTCTCGTCGATCGCCATGGTCCAGCCCAGGCCGTCCTGGATGTCCTCAATGCCTTCATCCGCCCCCTGCAGCATCAGCTTGCCATCCAGGCTCTCGCTGCGCTCGATTTTCGTGGTTCGGTCAGACCCGCTTTCCGGGGTTGCCTTAATAACCTTCCTGCCGGCATCGACAATGAACAGGTCCGGCAGGTTGACACTCTCCGGGGTCACGCTGATGCAGTCCGCACCGGCATCACACTGGGAGACATTCTGGGCGGCACAGACCAGTGGCTTGCTGCCGTCAAAGGGAGTAGCCATCACGGCCGGGCTGCCGGCAATGAGGACAAAAACGGTTATCAGACGGGTCAGGTTGTTTATCATGGTCATCCTCCCTACTTGACGCTGTAGCCACGGCCTTCGAGGCAGGCGGCATAGGCGCGGTTATAGTTATTGCGGTTATTTGTATAATTAGCCGATTCCCGTTGCTCCCACTGCGCACGCTCGGATTCGACCTTCTTGTTGTACTGGCTCTGGTGTACCCCGCCAACCAGACCGCCGGCGAGTGCGCCCTTCCCGGCGCCACTTTTGCCACCCAGGAGCCCGCCAATAACAGCTCCGCCCAGTCCGCCCTTGACCATGGTGCCGGATTTCGCCTGGCCGCTCGGTGCCGCGCTCGTCGTCCGGGGGGTCGCCATCGGGTCAAACCCGGAATCATTTTTGGCCCAGTTGTAGCACTCGAACTTGTCCTTGTCGGTCTGCTCGGTGCTCTGGCCTTCCTTTGGGTAGACATACAGGTCAGCCAGCGCGGCGCCGGCTACGAAACAGGCAGCCACCAGGGTGACCGCCGTCTTGTGTAACATACTCATCGTATACCTCCTGCGTTATTGAATTTGAATCAGAGATTCTCTGGTGCTGATCATACAGTGATGTCTGTCTGCCTGGTATGCAGACAGGTCATAACTTATCGAATTGCCTGCTGCTGGGCCGAGCCGGGATCCCAGCCTCCACCAACGGCCTTGTACAGCTCCACGATAGAATTCAGGTAACGCCGCAGCGTGGCTGACTGCTGCAGTTCGGCATCGAACAGGCTGCGCTCGGAATCCAGTACCTCGAGGTAATCGACCACGCCCCCGTCGTAACGCGCCCGGGACAGGCGCGCCGCATTGCGCGCAGCGACCGCCTGGCGGGTGCGGGCGGCATACTCGTCGTCATAGGTACGGATGGCGATCAGGGCATCTTCCACTTCACGCAGCGCTTGCTGCAGGGTGGATTCGTAAATCAGCATGGCCTGCTCGGTGCGGGCCCGCTGGGCCTCAGCCTGTGCCTTGAGCTTGCCGGAATTGAAGACCGGGGCAAACAGGTTGGCGCCGATGCTCCAGGTCTTTGCATCACTGGTTGCAAAATCGGATGTGTCATCGCTTTCCAGGCCGAGAGTGCCGAACAGGCTGATGGACGGGTAACGCAGGGCCTCGGCAACCCCGATACGTGCGGTGGCCGCCTTGAGTTGTTCTTCCGCGACAATGAGGTCCGGGCGGCGCTGCAGCAACTCGGAGGGTAATCCTGTCTGGATAACGGACGGCATCACCTGCTGGTCCAGTGCCACGCCGCGGTCCACGGGACCGGGATTACGGCCCAGCAGAATGCGCAGTGCATTTTCCGCCTGCACAACCTCGCGCTGGAATGCCGCCACGGCAGTCTCGGCGATAGCCAGTTCGATCTGTGCCTGGTTGACATCCAGTAGCGGGACCGTGCCCTTGTCGAAACGCGCCTGGATAATGCCAAGGCTGTTGCGGCGGCTTACGACCGTGTTTTCGGCAATGACCAGCCGCGCATCCAGGTCTCTTAGCAGAAAATAGGTTCCCGCTACGTTGGCCACCAGACTAATGGTGACATTCCGGTACGCCGCATCCGTGCCCAGCAGGTCGGCCCGGGCTGCCTCGGTCGCACGCCGGAGCCTGCCCCACAGATCAACCTCGAAGGACAGGTCAGCCGACAATGCATAGTTGTTGCGGGCACTCGATCCCGGCACCAGCACATCACTGGTATCGCGCCGCAGCGCGGAACCGAGTATGTCCAGAAACGGGTACTGGTCGGCACGGGTGAAAGTCAGCCGGGAGCGGGCCTCGTATATCCGTTGCAAGGCCACACCGAGATCCTTGTTTTCCTCCAGGGCGATCTCGATCAGGTGCTGCAACCGGGCATCGTTGAAGAGCTCCCACCACGCCATGTTGGCAACCGTTGGTCCGTCCATGGCCGCTTCGTTGTACTTGTCCGGGACATCCAGCGCTGGACGTTCATAGTCCGGTGTCAGTGTG
>QIFB01000037.1 GCA_003230545.1 Gammaproteobacteria bacterium
ATAGAGCACTTCCGGGAAACTGATCAGCACGGCTTCCAGCTTGCCGGCCACTTCAAGCGAGGTATCGAGACTGGATGATGGCGCCAGGGTGATGCGGATATTGAGCGTACCCTCCTCCAGCTCCGGCACGAACTCGGTGCCCAGGAACGGCACCATGATCAATGACAACACGAACAACCCCAGCGCACTGATAACCACCAGGCTCCTGCGTCCCTGCGCCCAGTGCAGGCTCTTCCGGTAGAAACGCGCCACCGGTTTCAACAACGGGCTTTCACGCTCTACGACTGCACGCTGGAAGGAATAACTGGCCAAAGCCGGAATTACCACCAACGCAACGCCCAGTGAGGCCAGCATGGCAAAGACAATCGATTGCGCCATCGGTTGAAACAACTTGCCTTCGACACCTTCAAGCGAAAATAGCGGTGCGAATACGATGATGATGATCAGCACGGCGTAGAACACCGGTCGTCCGACTTCGCGCGCCGCCTCCTGGATGCGTAATGGAATACCGCGGCGGTCATTTGCCGAGTCATAGGGATGCGAACTGCCAGGCGCCACCTCGTGCCTGGCAAACTTGTGGTGAGTATCATCCGGCCGGGACAGGTGCCGGAAGATGTTTTCCATCATTACCACCGAGCCGTCGACCATCATGCCAATGGCAATCGCCAACCCGCCGAGTGACATCAGGTTGGCCGATATGCCCCAGTACGCCATGGCCATCAACGCCAGGCCGATGGAGACCGGGACGGACAACAGCACCAGCAGGGAGGCACGGAAGTTCATCAGGAACAGCATCAGCACTACCATGATCAACACAAAGGCCTCTACCAGCGCCTTGCTCACGGTCGAAACGGCCTTCTCTACCAGCTCGGACTGGGCATAAAAGGGTTCCAGTGTGACACCGTCCGGCAGTGCAGTCTGGATCGCCGGCAGGCGCGATTCGATACCGTCGATCGTGGCCTTGGTATTGGCGCCAAGCCGTTTCAGTATCACGCCGGCGACGACCTCACCCAGCGGTTCAGGGTTGCCATCGGCATCACGGGTAGTGATGCTCACCGCACCCTGGCGAATCTCCGGCCCGAAGTCGACGCGCGCTATGTTACTGACACGCACCACTACACCATCGACATCCTTGAGCGGGATATTGCCAATATCCCGCAACCCATCCTCACCGCTGCGCAACCAACCGACACCACGGATAACCAGCTGCTCGGCACCACGATCCAGGTACCAGCCACCGGCATTGCGGTTGTTCGCCTCTATCGCCTCCGCCACTGCATCACTGGTGAGTTCATAGGCAAGTAACTTCTGCGGGTTCAATTGCACCTGGTACTGGCGCACTTCACCCCCGAAGGACAGGACTTCGGTCACACCACCCACCGGCATCAACAACAGCTTCACCACCCAGTCATTGAGGCTGCGCAGTGCGATGGCATTGTATTTTTCAGAATCCTCGGCGCGCAGAATGTATTGATACACCTGCCCCAGTCCCGAGGTATTCGGCCCGATACCCGGGGTACCGATCCCCTCCGGTATTTCCTCACGTGCCGTCTGCAGGCGTTCAAACACCAGCTGCCGGGCGAAGTAGATGTCGGTGCCTTCCTTGAACACCACCGTAATCACCGACAGGCCGGTCTTGGAAATCGAACGCACCTCTTCCACGTCGGGCAGCGCATACATGACCGCCTCGATCGGGAAGGTGATCAGCTGTTCCACTTCTTCCGCGGCCAGGCCACGCGCCTCGGTATTGATCGTTACCTGTACATTGGTCACATCCGGAAAGGCATCCAGGTTGAGTTTCGGCAGTATCAGCACACTGCCAACCAGCAGGGCAACCAGACCCAGTAACACCAGCAGCCGGTTACGGACTGACCAGTCAATCAAATTGTTCAGCATGTCCGGCTCCTAGTGATTGTGGATATCGAAGCCGGCCTTGGCCAGTTCCGACTGCAGGAAAAATGCGCCTTTCGTGACCACAGGCGTACCCGGATCGACACCACTGATGACAGTCATCCCGCCAGTAGTGCGCAGTACTTCGACTTCCACGGGTTTGTATTCACCGGTTTCATGCTCGATAAATATCTGCCAGTCACCGTCCGGACTGCGCAGCACGGCCTCGGCCGGCACGGCCAGGGCCGGCTCGGTGTCGCTGCCCGCAATACGCACGTCGACAAACAGACCCGGGTGCAGCCGGTCATCCGGATTGGGGACTTCGATGCGAACACCCAGCGTGCGGGTACTCTCATCCAGCGCATGGTGGATCTGCGTTACCCGCCCCTGGAAGGTTTCACCGTCGACGCTGATGGTTGCAACACTGCCGGTGGTCACCTGCAAGGCCTTCTCGGGCGTCAGGTTTGCCTCGACCCACAGGGTGCCTTCATCACTGATCTCGAACAACACCCGGCCGGGCTCGATCAATTCTCCCACCACGAAGTGGTCGCGCATGATGGTTCCCGCTTGTGCGGCCAGCAACTGGAATGACCCGTTTGCCTTCGTAGCATCAGCCGTCGCCAGCTTGTTTACCTGTACATCCGTCATGCCGAAGGCCAGCAAGCGGGCACGCGCCAGTTCGCGGACCACCCGCGCCTCGGTATAGCGCTGGTCCGAGACCACGTCGCGCCCCAGTTTCTTCACGCGCCTCCATTCACGCTCGGCGACCAGAAGATCACCCTGTGCCTGGGCGACCTCAACACTGGAGAGGGTAACCAGCAGCTGTCCTTCCTCCACCCGGTCTCCCAGCTTTGCATGACGTTCGACGATTTGTGCAGCCACCCTGGGCGTTACCCGGGTAGTCAGGTAATCGTTCAGCCGCACTTCACCCGGCGCACGGATTTCACCGGCAACCGGCTGCCGCGCCAGCGCCTCACTGACAATTCCGGCTGTCTTGCGCTGCTCCGGCGAGAGCCGCACCGCCGGCTCTTCCTCATGTCCGCCGGCCTCTTCATGTCCATGGCCCGCTTCTGCTGCCTCGTTGCCGTGGTCATCGCCATGGTCTTCGTCGGTACTGGCCAAGGCGACAAAAGACATTGCCAGCGCAACCAGTCCCGTAAGGATCCATTTATTCAGTGACTTCATTTGGTAATACCTCCTGTTTGCAGCCAGTTGCCGACCTCTCCCGAGGCAAGCAGCCAGTCAATCCACGCCTGCCACATGCGCCCGCGCTGCTCTATTGCGCGGGTGCGCGTATCGAGCGCCTGTTTGAGTTGTACCAGGTAATCGGTGGTATTGATTTCTCCTGCCTGCCACAAGCGTTGCAGGAGTTTGATTTGCCCGCCCAGGCTGACCGCGCCCGAGCTTTCCCACGCCAGCCAGGCCGAACGGCTTAACTGGTAAGTCAGTCCCGCCGCCTCCAGTTCGCCCCGGAAACGGCGGTAGCGGTCGTTGGCATCACGCTCGGCCTGCAGCAGTTCGGCATTGGCCACGTCCACCTCGGCACGCAGGGTGTTACGGATAAATAGCGGGATGGACAGATTCACGCCGGTCAGCGTGTCCGAATCCTCCTTGCCGGCACGCAAGCTGATCGTTGGATCCGGGCGCCGCTCGCGGGTGCGCAACTGGATCGTGGCGCGGGCGGCTGCCACCTGTGCCAATGATTGACGCACGGCCGGCAGTGACTGCAGCAGCGCTTCACGATCAAGTTGCCGCAGCTCCAGTTCCGGCAACATGGCAGGAAACGCCGGCCAGTGTTGGGGATTGCGGCCGGTCACGGCAATCAGTGCCTGCAATGACTGGATCTTCGTGGTCATCACATCGGCCTGTTGAAATCGGGCTTCGGCCACGGCCAGTTCTGCCAGGTCCAGTTCAACCTGCGCCAGATCACCCGCCTCGCGACGCCGTGCAGCCAGCCCGCCAAAGCGCTCCATCAGTTCACTGCGCTGATCACCCAGCTCCTGCTGTGCGGTCGCAGTGGCAACATCGGCCAGTGCGGACAGTATTTCGGCGGACAGGGCCTGGCGAACCGCCTCCCGATCGGCTTCGGCCGCGACCAGTTCGTGTTCTGCCACACCGGCACGGGCACCGCGCTTGTCGGCCCAGTCGATGGCCTGGCTGATGCCGCCGGTGCCGGTATCCGCATCACTGTTTTCGTAATCGAACTCCAGCTCCGGGTTGTAGAGAGGCCGATCAGCCGCATCGACGCGCGCACGCGCGGCATCCAGTGAGGCATCCGCCGCCAGCATGGCCGGATGGTCCGCAAGCACCTGCGTGACCCAGCTTCCCAGTGACGAGACGGTGTCGCCCGGTGCCGGTGCTGCCGGCACCGGGCTAATGAGCAGACAGGCACACAGGCCCATCCAGTTACGAATTTTGATAGTCATTGATAGATTTCCTTGTTAACAACAAACTGCATATCCCGAATACGGAATATGCCGCAAACCAGCCAGGAACCGGCCGGGTATCAGGAAATCAGGGTCTGGGAGGTGGTGAGACTGGTACATCCAGAAAGGAGACCAGGGTTGCCGTATAGGCAAAATATACATCACTGCGGTTTACAGGCAGTCCTTTGGCAACAGTTGCTGCAATACCGACAAGGTGTGCGCTTGCGTGACAGCAATGATCGAAGTCGACACTGTGATGTCCATCGGGTGACGGCATATCACCCGCTTCCTGTTGCCCGAATGACTCACCGGCCTGCTTCTGTTGCGCGTCCAAATGCCCGTCAACAGCCCACACCATCCCGTACCCAAGGGTAGAGATAACAAGACAGATAACAAGAAACTTTTTACGCATCGGGAATGAGACAATCGGAAATCAAGCAGATTAATGTAAACGATTCAGGTAATTACTGTCAAATACTGTCTGTCGGCACACTGGCTGATGCGGTGGCTACTGTAGTTCTCGGCAGCAGTTGGCACCAGGTTTAACGATATATGACAGTATCTTGCTGAGGGTCGGACAATCAGCACGCCTGGAAATTCCATCTTTAAATATCCTTTGAATTTATTGTGCTCCAATAGCACGGGTGCTACGGTCGTGCGGATATGAGCAATCGACTGCGCCGCTGTGTCACATGGCCGTGGATAACACAACAGCAATGCAGGGTAATCCCGGGGCACCTTCACAAGCAGGTTAAACAAGCCATTTCTATAAAGGAACTTTACAAATGTCCAGATATGCTTTCGTTCCACTCGCATTATTTACAATGATCTACGGGTGTACTGGCTGGATGCAGTGACAATGACATTGAAAACGAGTCAGTCAGTCCCACGGTATCAGGGGAGGCGACTGATACTGTTAACCACGACCAGGCCGGAGCCGGTGACCACAACCCACAGGATAATGATGATGGACCAATGGATCACGAATCTGAAGCAGGCCACCATGGTGGCCTTGCTGCGAATGAGGGAAAGGAGGGCATGGCACATGAAAATGCGGAACCCATGGACATGCAGGGTGCCAGCCACTGGAATGCGCCGGCCGAGGCAGCCACGTTTGTCAATCCCGTTGCGGCTGACGCCATTTCGGTTAAACGCGGCCGTGCCATATATGCGATGAGCTGCATCTCGTGCCATGGCGAGAATGGGAGGGGCGACGGCCCCATTGCGTCCACGCTGGATCCCAAACCCGCTGATCTTGCCATTATGGCGCCCATGCATCCGGATGGCGATTTCTTCTGGAAGATCGGGAACGGACGCGGCCCCATGCCGTCGTGGAAGAATACGCTGAACGAGAACCAGATCTGGGACCTGGTCAACTACATCAAATCCCTGGGAGATACTGCTTCTTCAG
>QIFB01000166.1 GCA_003230545.1 Gammaproteobacteria bacterium
CGCAGCAACATGCGCCCGCTGTGGTTATGACGGGTATCAATCATGGTTGTTTTCCTTGATGAGAAATAATTAGAGAAGAGAAAAGAGAGAAAAGGGGCCGGATACCTTTTTCTTTGCTGCATCAGAAAAAGGTATCCGGCCCCTTTTATCTTTTCTCAAGAAAAAGGTATCCGGCCCCTTTTCTCTTTTCTCTAATTATTTCTCATCAAGGAAAACAACCATGATTGATACCCGTCATAACCACAGCGGGCGCATGTTGCTGCGGCTGGTCATCCTCGGAGCGCTTGCACTGCTGGCGTTGCTGGCCAATGTGGATTTCATCCAGAGGCTCTATCTTGAACACCAGATCACGCCTGCCGGGTTGCTGATAAACGGCGGCATTGTGCTGGTGTTCCTGCTCGGGCTGGTGAAAGTGATTATCGTGCTGGCCCACTACATGGGAGAAGAGAGTGACCTGGCGCGTTTGGTCGGCCACCTGAAGAAGGGCAGCAGTAATCCGCTCAAGGGAGTCAGTTCGGGATCCATTGTTGCCCGGCGTTTTAACACCATCATCGGGCTCAGTGAGCGCAATGCACGCATCAATCAGGGCGCGCTTGCAGCCACTCTGGTTGCGGATGAAGGCACGCGCATCAGCTTTTCCCGCTACGTGAGCAACATCCTGATCCTGACCGGTGTCTTTGGCACCATCGTGTCACTGGCAATTGCCCTGGTCGGGGCCTCGGACCTGCTGGAAACCGCGCAGGATACCGCCAACATGGGTCTGGTGATCCACGGCATGTCAACGGCGCTGTCTACCACCATTACCGCGATTCTGTGTTACCTGTTCTACGGCTATTTCTACCTGAAGCTCGGTGATGCCCAGGCACATCTGCTGGCCGGGGTGGAGGAAGTGACCACGGTGTACCTGGTGCCGATGTATGCACACGACAAGGACACCATGTTGCACGAGGTGAGTGGTCTGATCCATGGTCTGCGGCAGACGGCCGAGGTCATGAAGGCCGTCCAGCTCAACTACGCCGAGGCCGGTGTCCGCTTGCAGGACATGCTCAAGGACCTCGGCCAGCAGATCAAAACCACGGCGCAGGACACCACCGCAATCAAGCAGCTGCTGCGTGACGGTTTCCGGCTTCCGGCCGCGGACGACTGAGGATGGAAGAAGGCTTCGTTGACCTGCGCCGCAACCTGGGCACAGCAGGGGATGATGGCAGTTTCTGGCCGTCGTTTACCGACATCATGATGGTTGTGGCGATGATCTTCATGATCGCGAGTACGGTACTGGTGCTGCGCAACTGGGACCTGGTACGTGAACTGCGCGCCACCATCATGGCAGAGCAGCAGGCGGAGGAGAAGGCACGCTTTGCGACCGAGACCAGTGCGACACTCGAGGAACAGCTGGCGCGAATGCGCCGGGAAGTCGCTGATCTCAGGACCCGTCTGGCACAGTCCGAAGAGACCAACCAGGCGCGCACCCGGCAACTGAACCGCAAGGAACAGCGTCTGCTGGCCCTGCAGGCAGAGCGCCAGCAGTTGACGGCAGACCTGGAGCAGGCCGGGATGGCAGCACGCCGCAGCCGGGATGAACTGACGCAGGCACAGGCGCAGGCACAGCAACTGGTCACTACCCGTGACAGCCTGCAGGCACGCCTGCAACAGGCGCGCGCTGACATGACGCAGCTGGAGCAGCGCAGCGTGGGACAGGCCGCGGAGCTGACCGCAACGCAGCAGCAACAGGTGCAGTCCGAGCAGCAACTGGTGTCGCTGCAGGGCGACTATGATGACATCCGGATCAAGTACGACAAGCTGGTCAAACCGGCGCGCTCTTCCAGTGGCAAGCATGTTGTGACAGTGCGCTACTGGAAAGAGGGTGAGTATTACCAGGTCCGTCTGCGGGACGCCGACGAGAAACAGTACCGGGCCGTTAACCGCAAGCAGTTGCATGCGCGCCTGTCCGGACTGAAGGACCAGTACGCCGGCAAGCTGTATGTCAAGGTCATCATTCCCGATGACAGCGGACTGTCCTACAGCGAGGCCTGGGGATTCACTTTCGATATCCTGAAGAAATACGATTACTACCACCAGGACGGTGCGGACAAGGAAACGACTGCGGCAGAATGACCCCCATAAAGCAGGTCGGGTAGGACCCGCGCCCCGCGGGGAATTCCGAATATTCCCGGCGAGGGCGCCGGTCCTACAATCATTACACCGGCCCTGTAATCAGTATTAAATGCAGTAGGTAGCCCGGATGAAGCGCAGCGTAATCCGGGGAAACGTTTGAATCCGGTTCCCGGATTACGGCCTTCGGCCTGCATCCGGGCTACGCGACTGCGGCCAACAGTTTTGAGCTATCTCCCTGGGCCCCGAGTGACCGTACAGATCTAAGCGTCATGCAATCCGGTGTCTCCGGCAGGCTCCCCTGTCAGGGACATCGGCTTCAGGGATGAAGCCGTTGAGCGTCCAGGGATGGACTTGCAGCGTTCCCTGACAGGGGAGCCTGCCGGAGACACCGGATGCACGCTCGACAGGTGCAAGCTGCTCGATCAGGGAAGAGTCTTTTTTACGCAGAAGAAAGCCGGTTAGTTCACCGGCAGCTTCGCACGCAGCGCATCACGGTCGATCCACCAGTTGTCGCCGGTGATGGTATTGATCATATCGGCAAGGCGTTTCATCAGCTCCGGTACATCATTGAGTCCGAGGATCTCGATCCACATCTTGATCATGTCCGGATCATCCTCGATGCCGCGGTGGCGTTTCGCGACACCGGCGAGGATCTGGCGGGTGAAAAAGGTCAGGCTTTCCTGCTCGTCGCCCTCGGTACGCAGTTCGGCGATGTAGTTGGCCGCCATGGCGGCGACTGCTGCGCCGTCGGAGTCGTCCGGGGTCTCGTCGACGATGTGCTGCAGCATGGCCACGGTCAACTGCGCGGGCACCGGGTAGGTGATGGCGAGCCATACGCCGTGTCCGAGTGCGGTCAGTGATTCCGCCTGCTCGCACTGGAACAGGATGTCACAGGCCTCGATGGCGTCCTGCCACGATTCTGCGATTGCGCAGGTATCGAAGGATTCCCGGGCGATCTTCCAGCTCTCTTCCTTGCGCTGCAGGGCCAGCAGGGTCTCGGCGATATCGAGTTGCACGCGGGCGCGGTCAACCGGACCGCAGTCTGCCGGCAGGGCAGCGAGGTGCTGTTTGTGTTCCTTCAGCTGCGCATCGAGGGACGGCCGGGATTCGGCGAGATCAATGCCGCTCTTGTCGCCAACGACCATCTGGTCAGGGGTTATATCTTTCATAAACTATATTGGGTCAGATCCCGGTTTTTCCTTATATTCCTTTTCATGAGTTTGGGTATCAAAGGGTTCCAGGGAATATAAGGAAAAACCGGGATCTGACCCCGCTCTGATTGTTTCCTTAGAAATGTGGCTTCTCCGGGGCGTTTTTGAACATCTTGATGCTGTCCATGATTTCGGCCCTGGCTTCCTCGACGTCGCCCCAGCCATCCACGCGTACCCACTTGCCCTCGTCGAGATCCTTGTAGTGTTCGAAGAAGTGAGCGATCTGGTCGAGCAGCATGGCCGGCATGTCGCCGATGTCGTGGGCGTTGCGATACAGGGTGCTGAGCTTGTCGATCGGCACCGCTAGCACCTTGGCATCGTCGCCGGATTCGTCAGTCATCTTCAGCACGCCCACCGGGCGACAGCGGATCACCGAACCGCTGATGAGCGGTACCGGTGTGGTAACCAGTACATCGACCGGGTCGCCGTCGTCCGACAACGTGTGCGGGATGTAGCCGTAGTTGCACGGATAGTGCATGGCCGTGCTCATGAAGCGGTCCACGAACATGGCACCGCTGTCCTTGTCGACCTCGTACTTAACGGGATCGGCATGCGCCGGGATCTCGATGATGACATTGACATCAACGGGGACTTTACTGCCGGAGGTGACGCGGTCAAGAATCATTTTTCACCTGTATAGGTATGGGGTCAGATCCCAGTTGTTCTGTTGTTACAGTAACGGCACGATCAGCAGCGCCACAATGTTGATGATCTTGATCAGCGGGTTGATTGCCGGGCCGGCGGTGTCCTTGTAGGGATCGCCGACGGTATCACCGGTGATGGCCGCCTTGTGCGCATCCGAGCCCTTGCCGCCAAAGTTGCCGTCCTCGATGTACTTCTTGGCATTGTCCCAGGCACCGCCACCCGTGGTCATGGAGATGGCGAGGAACAGGCCGGTCACGATGGTGCCGATCAGCAGGCCGCCGAGCGCCTCCGCGCCAAGCGTCAGTCCGACGATGACCGGCACGGCGACCGGCAGCAGGGAGGGAATGATCATCTCCTTGATGGCTGCCTTGGTCAACATGTCCACGGCCTTGGAGTAGTCCGGTTTTTGGGTGTAGTCCATGATGCCGGGCATTTCCCGGAACTGGCGGCGCACCTCGTTGACGATGCCACCGGCGGCGCGGCCGACGGCCTCCATGGCCATGGCGCCGAACAGGTAGGGCACCAGGCCGCCGATGAGCAGGCCGATCAGCACCATGTGGTTGTCCAGTGAAAAGTTCAGCACCCGGTCGCTGTGTGCCTTGAGCGCATGAGTGTAGTCGGCAAACAGCACCAGCGCGGCGAGACCCGCCGAACCGATTGCATAACCCTTGGTCACGGCCTTGGTGGTGTTGCCGACGGCATCCAGCGGGTCGGTGATGTTGCGGATCTTTTCGTCCAGTTCTGCCATCTCGGCGATACCGCCGGCGTTGTCAGTGATCGGGCCGTAGGCATCGAGCGCTACAATGATGCCGGTCATCGACAGCATGGAGGTGGCGGCAATGGCGATGCCATACAGGCCGGCAAGTTCATATGCACCCCAGATACTGGCAATCACGGCAAGCACTGGCAGTGCAGTGGACTTCATGGAGACACCGAGACCGGCAATCACGTTAGTGCCGTCACCGGTGGTAGAAGCCTCGGCGATGTGGCGTACCGGCTTGAATTCGGTGCCGGTATAGTACTCGGTAATCACGACCAGGGCAGCCGTCAGCGCCAGCCCGATCAAGGCACAGTAGTACAGCATGCGTGTGCTGACATCACCTCCGTCGAGTATCACGGTGTCACCCA
>QIFB01000075.1 GCA_003230545.1 Gammaproteobacteria bacterium
CCAGTCACCCAGGCCGACGCGGGAAAGTGTTGCGGCGCTTCGCGGTGCAGTGACATACTCCTGACAGCTTTTCAGAGGTATCGACATGAAAGCCACTGCTGAACTCCAGGTTGTACCGATCGGTGCCGGTGTTTCGGTGCGCGCGGAAGTTACCCGCGTTGTCGAACTGCTGGGAAACCATGATTTCCTTGTGGAGACGCATGCCTCCGGTACCAATATCGAGGGTGAACTGGATGACATACTGGAAGCGCTAAAGCAGATCCACGTGACCCTTCATGCAGAGGGAACGGTGCGCCTGGTCAGTTATCTCAAGCTGGAGACCCGCACCGACAAGGAACCCACGCTGGCCGGTAAGCGATTATAAATAGGAGCAGGTCGGGTTCGGCGCGCAGCGCCGTAGCCCGACAGACCGATGTCGGATTACGCTGCGCTAATCCGACCTACTCGATTTTGATGTAGGCAAACCCTTTGTGTTGCAGCTCCGCGATGCGCGCCACGCCGGACGGGACTTTATCGACCCCCTTGTAGAGCCTGTCTTCCGGCAGCTTGATCTGCGAGCGCGTGATGTCGCACAGTTCCAGTTTAACGCCCTGCACCGAGTTCAGTGCCGTCAGGCGCCCCTGCAGGTTCGCACGGCGCTCCTCGAGGGCCGCGTCGGCCGCAAACGGGGTCTTCTCCAGCTTTTCATCGGTCAGGAAGCGGATGCCGTGTGCCACAAACACGATGCGGACATCATACTCGACCAGTTCATTCTGGTAGTGGGTCACCATGTTGTTAATGCTGGTGAGCATGGCACTGAAGCGCCGCGGATCGGAGAAATCGGCATGGTAGACGACTTTTACCACGTCATCGTTTGCACTGGCAGGGGCAGGGAACAGGCACCATACGGCCAGTAGCGGAATCAGCAGGGCAGCTCGTTTCAGTATGGAAGGCATAATACGTCTCCTGTGGATAGTTAATTCAGCAGAGGGTGGTCTTCGGGTAACTGACGGGAGATCCACAGCGCCAGCTTGTGACGCATGTTCGGCAGGCTCTCCTGGCCGCGGGCCAGCGGCTGAATCACCTTGTCATGGACCAGCAGTTTGTAGATATATTTGATTTTATCGTGCTGCGTATCCGTGGCCTCGAATTCCACCACACCACGCTGTTCACCGTATTCAATGCCGGCACGGATGGCTTCCTTGAGCAATTGCGCCTCGTTTTTCAGCTTCTTCATGGTTCTGTGCACCTCGCGTGAGCCGATAATTGCTGGTTCAGTGCCTTACCCTCCATCTTAGTGAATATTCCGGCTGATTTACATTGTCGCGTACAATTACCGTATGAACTCCGTCAAAATCAATGCCGCGAGCGCCACCGGTGTGGACTGGAAATCCATTGCTGACCAGTGCCTGGCCGACATCGGACCGGGTGGCACGCCGGCCAACCTGGGGCTGCTGTATGTAACCGACCCGCTGGCCCCGCAACTCTCCAGCCTGCTGGATCACCTGCGCAAGCATACCGGGGTCGATGACTGGATCGGCTCGGTCGGTAATGGAATATGCGCCACTGGACGCGAAATCTACGACGAACCGGCCGCTGCCGTGATGCTGACTGCATTGCCTGATGACAGCTACCGACTGCTGCCGTCCGGAATCGACTCCATGTCCGACATGATCGCTGCCAATCGCGACTGGATTGCCGAGCAGGGCGTCCATTTCGGGATTGTCCATGGTGATCCGCGCAACAGCCATATACCGCAAATCATCGAGTCACTGTCAGCGGAACTGGACCCCGGTTTCCTGGTAGGCGGGCTGACCTCGGCCAGTGAGGACATGAACCAGCTGCAAATCGCCGGTGATCCCTGCCAGGACGGACTATCCGGCGTGCTGCTGTCGTCCAGGATCCCGGTCATCAGCGGTCTGACCCAGGGCTGCACGCCGCTGGACAACAAGCACACCATCACGCGTTGCCAACGCAACATACTCGTCGAGCTGGATGGCCGGCCGGCGCTGGACGTGTTCCGCGAGGACATCGGGGAGGCGCTGTCGAAAGACCTCTCGAAAGTTGCCGGGTATATTTTCGCCGGACTCCCGGTTCCCGGGTCGGACACCGGTGATTATCTGGTGCGCAATCTTGCAGGTATTGACCCGGAGCAGAAGCTGCTGGCCATCGGGGACTACGTCGAGGAAGGTGACACCATCATGTTCTGCCGGCGTGATAGCGAGACCGCCCGCGAGGATATGCAGCGCATGCTGCGAGATCTGGCTAACCGCGCGTCGGGGGAAATCCGCGGCGGGGTGTACTACACCTGTCTCGGCCGCGGACGCTACCAGTTCGGAGAGAACTCGGAAGAACTCCAAATGATCTGTGATGAACTTGGCGACTTTCCGCTGGTTGGGTTCTTTGCCAACGGCGAGATCTCGCACGACCGCCTGTACGGCTACACCGGGGTGCTGACACTGTTTGTGTAGGTCGGGCACCGACCGGGAATACCATTCCCCGCGAGGGCGCCGGTCCTACGGCTCGTCGTATACCCGGCATCCTGGTAGGACCCGCGCCCTCGCGGGGAAAGGTAACTAGTTTTCCTTCCAATATTGCTCCACGGTAATCTGCCCGGGATCGCGGCGCTTGTTCTTTTTCATCCCGCGTGCCTCCAGCACCGCCGAAGTGTCACGCACCATCGCCGGGTTACCGCAGATCATCACCTGCGCGGTGTCGCCCGACAGCGAAATACCGGCGCGGGCTTCCAGTTCACCGTTGTCGATAGCCAACGGGACACGGTCCTTGATGGCAAAATCAGTATCCTCGCGACTAACGAACGGGATCATCTGCAACTGCTCACGGTGCGCGGCCAGCAGTGCCTTGATTTCCTCGCCGTAGGTCAGCTCCTGCCGGGTGCGCACCGCATGCACCAGCACGATCTTCCGGAAACGCTGCCAGACTTCGTCCGTGGTCAGGATGGAGAGAAACGGGCCGATGGCCGTGCCGGTCGACAGCATCCACAGGGTATTTGCCTCCGGTACTTCGTCAAGCACGAAAAAACCAGCCCCGCGGGGTGCAATAAACACCGGATCGCCGGCATCCAGTGCCACCAGGTGATGCGTCAGTGGTCCATCCGGGACAATAACGAAACAGAATTCCAGCAGGGAGTTGTCCGGGCCATTGACGAACGAGTAGGGGCGCGCCACACGCTCACCGTCGATGTCCAGGGCGAGCCGGGTGAACTGACCGGCCGTAAACGGCGCAATATCCGCCTTGAGCTGCAGAGAATAGAGCTTGTCCGTCCAGTGTCGCAGCCTGACGACTTTTCCTTCAACCCACTTGCTCATGACTGGAAACGGCACCTGATCCTTTGAATGATGCGCTATCATAACGTAAATTGATTACCCGGATATTTAACATTACCGCCACCCCGGTTCGGCCCGGCAGCAGGTGAGATACTGACAATGGAAGCGATCTCTACATGGGAAATGGTACTGGTCGGGGCCCTCGTGGTCCTGGTGCTGTTCTGGATCGGCCCGGGCATCAAGCCCATGCTGGAGCAAAGCCGACAGGCCGAGAAAGACTGGGCCGGCCTGCTGATACCGATCATCGCGGTCATCCTGTTCGTACTGCTGCTGATCAGCATGGTCTAAACCGACATGCCTGCAGCGCTTGCCATTCGTGACCTGAAAAAGACCTACCGCAACGGCCTGGTTGCACTCAAGGGCATCAGCCTGGAAGTCGCCGAGGGTGATTTCTTTGCGCTGCTGGGACCCAACGGCGCCGGCAAGTCGACCACCATCGGTATCGTGGCCTCGCTGGTCAACAAGTCATCGGGCGAGGTTTCCATCTTCGGGCACGACCTCGAGACCGACCTCGCCGCCGCAAAATCCTGTATCGGGCTGGTACCGCAGGAATTCAACTTCAACCAGTTCGAGCCGGTTGGCGAAATCGTCGCCAACCAGGCCGGGTACTACGGTATCGAACGCCGCGAGGCACTTGGCCGGGCGGAGCAATACCTGCGTCGGCTGGGACTCTGGGAGAAGCGCCGCGGCATTGCACGGGAACTCTCCGGCGGCATGAAACGCCGGCTGATGATTGCACGTGCACTGGTACACGAACCGCACCTGTTGATCCTCGACGAGCCCACCGCCGGCGTCGATATCGAGATACGCCGTTCCATGTGGGACTTCCTGCGCGAGATCAATGCCAACGGCACCACCATCATCCTGACGACGCATTACCTGGAAGAGGCCGAGAGCCTGTGCCGCAACATCGCCATCATCGACGAGGGGGAACTCATCGAAAACACCAGCACCCGACGCCTGCTGAACACGCTGCATGTGGAAACCTTCATCCTCGATATCGCGGACCCGCTGGAGAAACTGCCCGATCTGCCGGGTCACAGCATCAGGCGGGTCGATGAATGTACCCTCGAGGCCGATATTTGCCGGGACGTGGCGATCAATGACCTGTTCGCGGACCTGTCCGCGCAGGGTATCCGGATTCTCAGCATGCGCAACAAGACCAATCGCCTCGAGCAACTGTTTCTCCGGCTGGTGGAAGGCAACGGCAGCGAGGCCTGAAGATCCATGACCCCGCAACAGAAACTCACCGCACTGCGTACCATCGTCACCAAGGAGATCCTGCGGTTTACGCGCATCTGGATTCAGACAGTGCTGCCGCCGATGATCACCACGGCGCTGTACTTCATTATCTTCGGCAACCTGATCGGTTCGCAGATCGGCGACATGGACGGGTATCGTTATATTGAATTCATTATCCCCGGAATCATCATGATGTCGGTGATCACCAATGCCTATGCCAATGTCGTGTCCTCGTTCTTCGGCTCCAAGTTCCAGCGCCACATCGAGGAAATGCTGATATCACCGGTACCGAACTACATCATCCTCACCGGCTTTGTCAGCGGGGGCGTGGTCCGCGGGCTGATCGTCGGTCTCGCGGTCACGCTGGTGTCGCTGTTTTTCAACCCGCTGAGTATCTTCAACCTGTGGGTCATACTGAGCATGGTCGTGCTGAC
>QIFB01000050.1 GCA_003230545.1 Gammaproteobacteria bacterium
GTTTTGGTTGTTCCCTCCGTGTGACCCCCTAAATTCCTCGTTTCATTTCCTGTATGCAACACCCCAAGTTATTTAATTGTTAAAGGTATAAAGTGATATGGCTACAGGTACAGTAAAGTGGTTTAACGAATCCAAAGGTTTTGGTTTTATTGCCCCGTCTGACGGTGGTGAGGATGTATTCGTACATTTCAACGCGATTCAGGGCTCGGGTTTCAAAACCCTGAGCGAAGGTCAGTCGGTCACCTTTGATGTAGAAAAAGGACCCAAGGGTCTCCAGGCAGCTAACGTTACCGCCTAAACGAGACTTCATCGGACAAACCGATACCAGGGACCCCGCTTCGGCGGGGTTCTTTTTTGCTTTATCGCTTTATATAGCAATAACAGCATTGCGACTCCGGAACACCGCGTTAAATAGTTTCGGAAATGGCTTCTTCGGGGGCCGTTTTTTTGTGTCGTGAACTTCCGAGTTCTGGCCGATAGTCTCCGTTTAGGAACCCCGCATCAGCGGGGATTGTTGTGCTCAGGGAATGGCAAATCTGATTAGAACACGTCATCCAGAGGCCCTTGGTCAATTCCGCCCTGCCATGACGCCGCCATCCACATCCCAGATTGCGCCGGTTACCCAGGAGGCCTGCTTCGACAGCAGGAAATCGATGACATTGGCAATATCTTCCGGCGTACCGATGCGGCCAATGGGGTGAAAGCCGTCAAAGGATGCGAGTGCTTCATCCAGTTCATTTTTGTCAATGAAGGCTTCGTAGATGGGTGTTTTCACGACAGCCGGTGATACCGCATTCACACGGATGTTGGCGTCCGCCAGTTCCATGGCAAGATGTTGTGTCAGTGCATGCAGGCCGGCCTTGGCCATGGAGTAGGCCGATGAAGGGGTCGCCTTGATGGCTTGTCTGGCCCACATGGAGCCGATATTGACGATGGAACCACCGCCATGCTCCTGCATGTTTTTAGCCACTGCCTGGGTGATGAAGAAAACTGCCTTGTTCAGGTCCAGGTAGATGTCATAGTCCTTGGCCGTATGGGCCAGAAACGGGACCGGGTTGAAATAACCGGCCGCGTTGACCAGGTACTTTATGTGGCGCTCTTCTGTTGCCAGTTGAGCTATCAGCCGCTGCAGGTCTTTCGGGTCATACAGGTCCGCCTGAATCGTCTCTACACTGCCTGATTTGCCCAGCTCGATACCGGCGGTTTCCAGTTTATCCTGGTTGCGTCCGTGTATCAGAACGTGAATACCGCGCTGTAACAGTTGTTTCGCAGTTTCCTTGCCCATGCCGCTGGATCCGCCGATGATTAATGCGATCTCTTGTGTTTGCGTGTTCATATTGATCTCCTGTCGTCCTGGTCCGTCTAGTCGTACCACCGGCGCGCTGGTACTGTCCGGAAGTCACAATCACGATATCCTGTTTACTGACATAACCCAGTTCCCTGGCACGACTGATGGCGAACTCGATGCGTGCTTCATCCGAGGGTGCGCCGGTGTAGAGCAGGGGAATCACCCCCCAGTTCATCGACAGCTTGCGGCACACGACGCTGGAAGAGGTGATCGCCAGTATGGTACATGCCGGTCGGTATTTGGAAATAAGCCGGGATGTGAATCCCCGCTCCGTCAGGCAGATGATGGCCGCTGCGTTCAGGTTGGTGGCCATGCTGACCGCAGCCTGACCAACCGTTTCTGTCATCATGTTGGACGGATTGGGTATGATTTTCTGCAGGTAGCCGTATTCACCCAGTGAGGCTTCTGCGCGGCTTGCCACGGTCGCCATGGTACTGACCGCCTCGATCGGGTAGTTGCCGACTGCCGTCTCACCCGACAGCATGACGGCCGAGGTGCCGTCCAGAATGGCGTTGGCCACGTCACTGGCCTCGGCCCGGGTCGGTTTCGGGTTGTGTTCCATGGAGGCCAGCATCTGGGTTGCGGTGATGACCGGTTTGCCGTTTGAGACCGTGGTGCGAATGATATTCTTCTGCGTGGCCGGGACATCGGCGAGGGGCAGTTCGACGCCCATGTCACCGCGTGCCACCATGATGCCGTCCGCGGCGGCCACGATTTCCTCCAGGTTGGTGACCCCGGCCTTGTTCTCGATCTTGGCGATAATCGGGATATTGACGTTTTTCTCGATGAGTATTTCTCTCATCTTGTAAATATCGTCAGCGGTCTGGATAAACGAGGCAGCAATATAGTCGACGTCATTCTCGGCAGCAAATCCCAGTTCCCGAACTACATCTTCGCGGTTTTCCGGGCTGACGGCGCTCAGTGCCAGTCGCGTTTCCGGGAGATTGACGCTCTTGGTGTCCCCCAGCCGTCCGCCATGGATGACGAGATGACGACGCAGCGTATTTCACTGCCCTCTACCTCTCTGACCTCGAACTCGATGGCCCCGTCATCGAGCAGGATCGGGGTGCCGGGCGTGACTTCCCTGGCCAGATTCCGGTAAGTGACTGAAACACCGTCCCCGTCGCCGCTGTGCTCATTGGTATACAGGGTGAAGATATTTCCCGGTTCAAGCTCGACCGGGCCGTCTTTCAGGGTGCCGGTGCGGATCTCGATGCCCCGGGTGTCGATCATGATGGCGATCTGGGTGCCGGCCTGTTCAGCCGCCTCGCGCAGTTGCTGGATGCGCTGCCGGTGCTCGTCGTGGGTCCCGTGGGACAGGTTCAGGCGTGCGACATCCATGCCGGCCTTGATCATGGCGACCAGTTTTTCCTGTGTATCACATGCCGGACCAAGGGTGGCGACGATCTTGGTCTTGCGCTGGGGTGTATGCGGCATGTGCGGGTTCCTGGGGTTTTCCATTGGGGGTCGGGTTTATTCTGATGCATTTTACCGCCAACCGTGCCCAAGATATATTAAAATCAATATCGGTAATACTACCGGTAACCGGATATCCACATTGCGTCATGCCTTGACTAGCAAAAAGCAAAAAGGGGACAGATTTATTTTCACGGACAGTAGGGTGCAATAGCGCAGCGTATTGCACCGTATGATGCCCGGTCGGCGCAATATATTGCGCCCTGCATGAGGAAATGTAACGGGATTCGCCATGACCCTGAGACTGATTTTTCAACACCGCCGGTTACTGTGCCTGCTATGCGGCCTGCTGCCCGGCCTGGCATGCGCCGACATCGTGCGCGGGGTAAACGCGGACAATGGCCTGAAAAGCTGGCATTTTACCGATGGCGACATCGAAATCGAGCTGATTCAGCGGTTGCCGGACCAGACCCGGGCGCTGTTCATGAATCACGAGTTCTCCCGGGAAGTCATCGAGGAACTGGCGACCAGTTGCATGTTCCAGATGATCATCCGCAATAATGGTACATCGGAGACCGGCCGGCCGGTTGCCATTGACCTGACGCAATGGCGCATGCGGCATGCCGGCAAGGTGACGGGCATCCAGTTGAAGGAGCCGTGGCTGGAGTCGTGGACGGATGAACAGGCGAGTCCGGCCGCGAAACTCGTGGTGCGCTGGGGCATGTTTCCGACCCGGCAGGAGTACCTGCCCGGTGATTACAACTGGGGACTGACGGCCTACGGGATTCTCCCGGGCTCGGAATTTGATCTCGAGGTTTTCTGGAAAGCAGGGGAGACGGTTCGCTCTGGTACTATTGATAATGTGCAATGTGCGCCCGACGTCGACAAACTGAAGTGATGGCATGAAGATCCTGCAGAGAATTATTTTATTACTACTGATCGCGGTTGCCGGTCCGGGGCTTGCTGACCAGACACTGGCGCCGGTCAGCCCGGGTGTGCAGGCGCCGGAGTTTGCATTGCAGGATACCAACGGTAAAACGCATCGCCTGTCGGATTACCGCGGCAAGCCGGTGATTATCAATTTCTGGGCGACCTGGTGCCCGCCCTGTCGTGAAGAGATTCCATCCATGAACCGTGCGTGGCGCATCCTCGAGAACGAGGACATTGCCATGCTGGCAATCAACATGGGAGAGGACGAGGATACAATTTTTATTTTCACGGCCGACTACCCGGCTGACTTTACGATCCTGATGGACCGCGATGGTGCGGTTATTGAACAGTGGCCGGTGAAGGGTTTGCCGACGACCTATGTGGTCGCACCGGATGGCACGATTGCCTACCGCGCAATTGGCAGTCGGGAATGGGATGGCGAGGAGTTGCTGGAGAAAATCAGGGGTTTGAAGAAATGAGGCAAGAGACCGGTTTCCTTATCACTGTGTCAAGGGGAAATGTGCAATGTATGACAGGTGTTCAGATCCCGGCCCCCTGCGATCATAATCTTGAAACTTCAGTTACTGTATCGTACCCCGGCAATAATTCTATAACAAACCTGTTATTCCAGTATCGGTGACCGGAAGCAGCCATTCCGGGAAACCGGTCACGCTTCCGGCATTCCCGGGGGGCAAAGCCGCCTGGATACCGGGATCGGGTGATTTGTGACGAATAACCCGTAACCATCTGGATTTAATTGTCCTTGTTCAGGTGGTAATGCCTGATTAGCGGGCCGGTCGCGACCCGTGCATGAAAACGCTTTAGCTGGCGTGGTTCCCGGACACCGCAGGAATGAGCGATGATGCCGACCTCGTAGACCATGTGCTCGAAGAAATAACGGAAGCGCTCGACGACCGGAGCCCGGAATGACGGATTAATCAGCAGATACCATCCCTGCGCCACTTGCGGGCGATCCAGTAGTCGATACTGAAGTATTTACCCGCCCCGATGAAGAACAGGGCCAGCAACATGATGAGATAGGTGGTAGCGAATTCGATGCCGTTATTGAGTATCACCAGGCTGCCGTTCTCGGTGATCCAGCTGTAATTCGACTGTTCCTGCAGAATCTCCTTGGCCCGGTCCAGCCGCTCAATCGCCCCCTGGGTGCGTTCCGTTGCAAACAGCCCGGTGCCTTCCGCGATGGCCAACCAGCCATGCTGCCAGTGGACGGTCACTATCGCGATGACCATGGTGAACATCAAGGGCACGGATATCCAGCGAACTGCAAAGCCGAACAGCAGGAACACGGCGCCAAAGATCTCGGTCAGCGTGGCAAGGTAAGCCATGACGGCAGGGAAGGGCAGGCCGAGCCCCCAGTCCGGGTTGCCAAACCATTCGATGGTGCTTTCCATGCTGCCCAACTTCTTGGTGCCGGCCATCCAGAAGATCGGTGCGAGGTAGATACGCAGTGCCAGTGGCCCGAGAAAATCGAATACCCGTGTGCGGTCAAGCAGGCCCTGCATGCAGTTCAGGATACCAACCATGGTGCTCCTCCCGGTAATGCGTTATTGATTGATGTAACCCGTTTGACGGGATTACGACTGCCTTGTTCCGAGAATGATGTCTTTTTTATGCAGGTCATCAAGAATTTCTTTACCGCCCTTGATGACAGTATCCGGGTTCGGGTGATTCATCTCGCTGGCGATACGGTCCAGTAATGCCGCACCCGTTGCGCCGGAGTCCTCGTCCACCAGTTCCAGCAGTCGCTTGGTTACCGGGTTAATTTCAAGGAACCCGACCTCATCGGTACGATCCCGATACACCACGAGAAAGGTCTGGGTAGCTCCGGGGCTGTCCGGCAGGCAGTCCGGGCCGATCCGGTGTACCGGGTAACTGTATGCCAGGTGCCACGCCAGTGGTGAGAGTACGGGTACACCCTTGAGGAGGTTGCCGTTGCTGTCAACGCCGGGTACTTCGAGCGACTCTTCGGAAATCGACAGGGCCAGTTCCACCCATTCGTAGTGAGCGAGTTCCTGGAGAAAGGGAAAGTTTCCCGACTGTTCGCCGTGCCCGGTCTTCAGCCAGTTGAGAAATTCCCGCGGCATTTCCAGGAACAGCGGGGTACGTGATTCGTGCCTGGAAAAATAAGCCCGCAGCAAGGTATTCCAGCTGGCGTCGTCGTGGATCTTTCTCAGCACCGGGAAGGTGCCGGCGATGAAGCTCTCGACATTATTGAAAAACAGTTCCCGGTAGATACCCATGCGCCGGTCTTCGATATCTATCGGCGCAGGCTGGTGTTCGGGATCGCGAATGTGGGCGGCAAATTCATATTGCCGGCGGATAAACTCCGGCTGCTCAGCTCTGGAGCGCGATGTCATGGTCACTGTCCGTCGTCCACTTCGATTGCAGTGCCCTGATCTGGCCAAGCTCGTCCAGTAGTTCAGGTAGTGGCGGGATGTTGAAGTCACGTTCCAGCAGGGTCGGTACGACCCCGAAATGTTCGTAGGCCGTATCCAGCAGGCCCCAGACGGGCCCGATAACGGGCGCGCCATGGGTATCAATCTTCAGGTCTTCCGCCTCGTCATAATGACCGGCCATGTGGAAGTAAACGATGCGTTCCGCCGGCAACTGCTTGAGGAATGCTTCTGCGTCATAGCGGTGGTTGATGCTGTTGACATAAATATTGTTGACGTCGAGCAGCAAGTCGCAGTCGGCCTCTGTAAGGACAGCATTGATGAAATCGATTTCATCCATCTCCTTGCCCGGCGCAGCGTAATACGACACGTTTTCCATGGCGATGCGGCGTTCGAGGATATCCTGTACCCGGCGGATGCGGGCAGCTACATAATGAACGGCCTCTTCGGTAAACGGGATTGGCATCAGGTCATAGAGATGACCGTCATCACTGCAATAACTCAGGTGCTCCGTGTAGCAGTGGAATTTATGCTCATCAAGAAAGTGTTTCAGACGAAACAGGAAGGTTTCATCCAGTGGTGCGGGACTGCCGATCGACAGTGACAGCCCATGCCCGACAAACGAGTATTGCCCGGTGAATTTGCGGAACTCCTTGCCCAGCCTGCCGCCGACGCCAATCCAGTTCTCGGGGGCGACTTCCAGGAAATCCACGTCTGCCGGTGGATTGTCCTGCAGCGGACCCATGAGGGTCCGCCGCAGTCCAAGTCCGGTTCCCTTTACGGGATATCTGTTACTACTCACAGCAAGTTCAAGGGGTGATTACTTCTTGTCACCGCCGCACTTGCCTTCACCTTTCATCTTCATGTCTTCCTTCTTCATGCCTTCGCCGCATTTGCCTTCGCCTTCCATCTTCATACCTTTGCCTTCTTTCTTCATGCCTTCACCACACTTGCCTTCACCTTCCTTCTTCATGCCTTCACCGTGTTTGCCTTCCGCGGCATCGGCCACCATGTAGCCGCTGGACAGTTTGGACATGGCAAACGGGTTCTCTGCCGCGTTGGCAACTGTTGCGCTGGCCAGTGAGGTAACAAAGGCAGCACCGACAGCAATGGCCA
>QIFB01000172.1 GCA_003230545.1 Gammaproteobacteria bacterium
CCGACGTCCAGCTGTGGGGCTCGAATTCTTAATTATCTAGCCGCCGTATAGTAAACGAGCCCGAGACAAAGTACGACTTTTGGCAATAAAATCTTTTAATGTCTTTATAAACTTCAATGACTTATCAGTTACGTCTTTATAAACTTCAATGACTTATCAGTACCGCTCTTGCCCCAAACCTGCCTGTGCGTTGCGCGCAGAAAGTTTGCTCCCGGCTTGCCGTGATGGGTTGGGTGTTAATTTGCACGCAAAAGTGAACCACTTTGTGTCGAGTTTCGCGAATTTCCTATTCCGGCAACCGAGCAGTCGTTTAACGTTTCCCCCCAGTATCTTTCCAACGTCCTCCCCGGACAATCCGGCCGCAAGCAGGGACCCGGTCAATAGTGGTAACCCTGTAGTATCGAACGGTGCTGCGACATTGCCGTCGAAATCCGATCCGAGGCCAACGTGATCAATTCCTGCAACCTTGATTACGTAAAGTATGGCGGCGACAATCCCATTCAGGCTGGCATCACAAATGGCTACTTTCCAATATCCAATGCCTACAACACCACCATTTTCAGCAATGCTGCGTAACTGGGCGTCCGAAAGATTTCGTGGACCGGGACAAGTGCCCTGCACACCTCCATGAGAGACTACCACCGGTTTGGTTGCAAGACCAAGTACGTCCTCGACGGCAGCAGGCGAGGCGTGCGCAAGGTCTATGGTGATTCCAAGAGCCTCCATGCGGGGTATCAGGGAACGGCCGAATTCAGTGAGACCGTATTTATCGATGCCGTGCGCCGATCCCGCGACCTCGTTGTCAAACTGGTGCACCAGACCCATCATCCTGAATCCGGCTGAATACAGTTCCATTAGTGCATCCTCACGACCGCCAAGTGCGTGCATGCCTTCCAGGGAAAGCAGCCCTTTGAGGCCATCATTTGATAGATCGCCACGGCGCAGCACCAGCGAAAGCGATGACTGCTCGACCAGACGGTGCATCTCATCCGCCTGTATCAGTGCCCGCTCCTTCGGATTGAACCAGGTTGCGGGGGACCGCCAGGAAGCGAGAAACAACAACGGTAGAGTGTCGGTGTCGCTGCGGTTATTGTCGTATTTTCTCGAGCGTGGAACCTTGGTTACCACGCTAAACACCTGCAAATCCACACCCCCGTCCAGCAAGCGCGGGAGGTCTACATGGCCTCGCGCGTGGCGTTCCAGGAGATCGCGCCCCCATAGAAGCGGGTCGGCATGCAAATCGGCAACAAATGTATTGTGGTGGAATGCGCGTGTTTTGTCCGATGTTGTATAAGGACCTGGTACGAGCACAGCATTGCGCTTCCAGTCGATGTATGGAAGAACCCCAAAATGAAGCACACTAAGCGTCAGGAGAACAAAACCAGGGATACCAACTGACAGCTTGGTAAAGATACGTTTGATTGCCCCGCCTCCCCACTTGTCTTACGAATATTTTATCTGAAGTCTCGAACTCCCGGACAGGGTTCTGGCTGAGTAAACACCCCGTGCTTTCAAAAGAGGCGCATTCAAGGCGTTAACTGATTGTTTTTACAAGCTAAGGATTCCCGGATTAATTCCTGTATCGTCATCCCGGCGAATGCCGGGATCCAGCGTTTTCGAGTGCGATGCCCAGGCAGATCAGGTCGCCACTACAACCATCACCAGGAAAATTGCCACTGCTGCAGCTATCAGTACACGTTCACCCTTGACCGTCATCACACATCTCCTTCGCTGGATTGGACATGGAGAAGTATGGGGGGCGGGTACAGGGAGTGCAGTTATCCGTGCGCGCCAGCCTGTAGTCACAGGGTGACAGTTTCTGAAACTGATTAACACCGTATTTTTCAGCACATTCCAGACTTGATTCACGGGGAAGCTGTGATCTTGATGATCAGGTGACAGGGTGCAGGAATTCAGTATACTGCTCCGAAAATAACGGGGCATCCTGATGCGGCTTGTGCGACACCTTTTCTTTGCGATTATCTACGGCGCAATCGGCAGTGTTGTCATCCTGGTCGGTGGTTATATCTATCTACTGGATGCGCGTCCGGACCTTGAAGTCTGGCACCAGACTGTGCTGGATGCCGAATACACTGCAGACAATGATGAAGTCGTTGATTTTGAGGACTACCTGCAGCTTGAAGATCGCCTGTTTAACCAGCTCAGGGAACAGATCTACGACCGCATAGACCCCGGGGACCGTCACCAGATCATCCGCTATTCTGACGGCAGCCTGATGGACCCGGAGGGTTTTCCCAGGAACTGGAACCGGACTTTCGAGTTGGCACCCGATGAACCTGCAGGTGGAGTGCTCCTGTTGCATGGTCTCTCGGACTCACCATACAGCATGAGGTCGCTGGGTGAGCTGTTATACCAGCGTGGCTACCATGTCGTTGGGCTGCGTATTCCCGGTCATGGCACTGCACCCTCCGGCCTGCTCGATGCACAATGGGAAGACTGGGCCGCTGCTGTTCGGATTGCCGTAACACATGTTGCCGGGAAAGCTGGCCCGGACCGGCCGTTATTTGTGTTTGGATACTCCAACGGTGCGGCGCTGTCGGTCGAATATGCACTTGCGTCACTGCAGCAGGATAATCTTCCGGTTCCGAATGGCCTGGTGCTGTTGTCGCCGGCAATTGGTGTTTCCGGGGTTGCTGCGCTGGCAAGCTGGCAGGCCAGCCTTGGTCGATTGATCGGGCTCGACAAAATGGCCTGGAACTCGATTGAGCTGGAGTTTGACCCGTACAAGTACGGTTCATTTGCCGTCAACGCGGGGGACCAGATCTTTCAACTCACCGGGCGAATCGGGCGGGGCCTCGAATCATTGAAGAATGCCGGCCGCAATGATGAGTTTCCCAGGGTGCTGGCATTCACGTCAGTAGTGGACGCCACGGTACCGCCATCAACCTTGATTCACGTCCTGTTTGACCGTCTTGGTGATCGGGGACATCAACTGGTCCTGTTCGATGTGGACCGGCGGGCCGAGACCCGGGCGCTGCTTGCACACGACCCTCAGCAACGACTGGAAGAGCTGATCGGTGAGATCAACAAGACTTACGATCTGACCCTGGTGACCAACAAGTATTCGAATTCGGATTCCGTTGAAGCCCTGTTCCGGAAGGCGGGAGACAGCGACATCGCTCATAATCCATTGCCGCTGGAATGGCCGACGGGTGTTTTCTCCCTCTCCCACGTGGCCCTGCCATTTCCACCGGATGATCCGATCTACGGTGGCCCGGCCACCGAGGGCAAGGATTATCCCTGGATCACGCTCGGCAATGTCTCTATTCGCGGTGAGCGCAACCTGCTGTTGTTTCCTGACAGCTATTTCCTGCGGCTGCGCTATAACCCGTTTCACGACTACCTGACCGGGCGGGTTCTCGGGTTTATGCAGTAACTTTGAAAACCGGGTCAGTCGTTGATGATACGCAGCGGGTTCTTTCCATTACTGCCGAACTCGGTCTCGAGATACTCCAGAAAGGCGTCGCGCAGGTCCGGGTGCTCCAGCGCGTATTCCACGGTGGCCTGCAGATAACCCAGCTTGTTGCCGCAGTCGTAGCGCTTGCCCTCGAAGCGGTAGGCCAGCACCTTCTCGTCCTGCAGCAGGCGGGCGATGGCATCGGTTAGCTGGATCTCGCCGCCGGCGCCGCGCGGAATCGCGATGAGGTGTTCGAAGATCGCCGGTGTCAGAACGTAGCGACCGACGACCGCGAGGTTGGAGCGGGCATCCGCCGGTGCCGGCTTCTCCACAATATTCCTCACCAGCGTAATACGCCCGTTGATTTCCTCCGGGTCGACGATGCCGTACTTGTCAGTGTCCTCCGGCGGCACCTCTTCGACACCGAGGATACTGGTGGCGCGGTCGCTGAACACCGAGATCATCTGGCCCAGGACGCTGTTGCCCCCGCAGTTAATCAGGTCGTCCGCCAGGATAACCGCAAACGGCTCGTCACCGACAACTGGTTGTGCACACAGAACCGCATGCCCCAGGCCCAGCGCCTCCGGCTGCCGGACATACACACAGGTTACGTCAGACGGTACAACTTCCTGCACGATTTGCAGCAGCTCATGCTTGCCCTTCTTCTCGAGCTCGGCTTCCAGCTCGTAGTTCTTGTCGAAGTGGTCCTCGATCGCCCGCTTGCTGCTGCTGGTCACGAAGATCAGGTCCTTGATGCCGGCATGAACGGCTTCTTCCGCGGCATACTGGATCAGCGGCTTGTCGACAATCGGCAGCATTTCCTTGGGATTGGCCTTGGTTGCCGGGAGGAATCGCGTCCCCAGCCCGGCAACGGGAAACACAGCTTTCTTGATGGCTTGACTCATAGCTAGTCCCTGTTGTCAGTTTTCCTGTACACGGTCATACACATCCTCGAAACGCACGATGTCGTCTTCCCCCAGGTAGCTGCCCGACTGGATCTCGATGACTTCCAGTGAAATATTCCCGGGGTTCTCAAGTCGATGCTTCTCGCCGATCGGGATATAGGTCGATTCGTTCTCGTGCAAGTCGAAAACACTGTCGCCACAGGTCACCCGTGCGGTCCCTTTGACAACCACCCAGTGTTCGGCACGGTGGTGATGCATCTGCAACGACAGTTGTGCGCCCGGCTTGACGGTCAGGCGCTTGACCTGAAAACGCTGCCCGGAATCGATCCCTTCAAACGAACCCCAGGGACGGTACACCCGGCGGTGAACCTTGCACTCATCCCGGCCCGCCGCCTTCAGCTGGTTTACGATGTACTTGACGTCCTGCGCCTTGTCCCTGCCTGCGACCAGTACGGCATCGGCAGTTTCCACCACAATGACGTCATCGATGCCCACGGTGGCAAGACAGCGGTGCTGGGCTATCAAAAAGGCATTGTGCGTATCCCGGGTGATCACATCGCCCTGGATCACGTTGCCCGATGCATCACGCGGGCAGACATTCCACAGCGATGACCAGGAGCCCACATCCGACCAGCCGGCAGCTACCGGCACCACGGCAGCCTGCCGGGTTTTTTCCATGACTGCGTAATCGATGGAATCAGCGGGGCATTGCATGAAGGCCTCACGACTGACCCGGAAAAAGTCACTGTCTTCAGCGCCACTGTCGACAC
>QIFB01000080.1 GCA_003230545.1 Gammaproteobacteria bacterium
AGCCAAAGACCTGTTTTTTATTTATAGAAACAACCGGTCACCGTATGTTCGATAAGCCGGGATCACCAGGTCGAGTACGGCTTCGACACCAGGCTGACGTTGTAATAACGCGGATCACCGGTGACCTCCTCGCCGACCCACTCCGGCCGCTCGATGGCCTGTCCTTCGTTCTCAAGCTCCACCTCGGCCATCACCAGCCCGGTATTTTCCCCCTCGAACTCGTCGACTTCCCACACCAGCCCCCGGTACTCGATCCGGTAACGGGTCTTTTCAATCACGGGCTGGATGCACAGCGTATCGAGCAGTTCGATGGCATGCGCCAGCGGGATGAGGTATTCGTATTCCGGCCGGGATGCGCCACAGGTTTCGCCCTTGATCGTCAGCCAGCCCTGCGCATCGCTGGCCCGCACCCGGACACTGGCGCCGGCCTGAATGGAAAGGTAACCCTGTCGATAGTGCGCTCCCGCATCCGCTGTTCGCCAGCCATCACCGGTCACCCGGAATTTCCGCTCGATCTCGACCGGCATTCAGGCAGGTCGATTATTTTTCGGCAACAATGAAACAGATCCAGCCGGCATCGGCCTCGCCCACCGTGACCGGTTCATACTCACCGTTGCCCTCCCCGGTCTCGTCGTCAATGCCTTCCCAGTAGATACTGACTTTCGAGTATCCGGCCTCGTACAGGAGTTCCTGAATCTCGGGCAGGGTCCACAGGCGCCAGTCATAGGTAAACGCCTGCTTGATCTTTGACCCGTCGCGGAACTCGAAATGAATGTGGCAGAGCAGATCCCCGTTGACCGGGTTATAGCTGGCCTGATCCCAGACATACTTGAAGCCCTTGCACTTGCGCTTTTCCTTCAGCTCCTGAAAGGCCTCGTAACCACCGAACATGTCCATGAACAGAATGCCGTCATCCACCAGGGCAGCGCGCGCGCTCCTGAAATAATTACCAAGGGCGTCACGTGTCTTGAACAGCTGGTAGCTGAAATTCATCGCCAGCACCGCATCAACCGGGGCAGTCTTTACCGTGCAGACATCCTCCTGCATCAATGTCAGTCGCATCTGCGCCCCGGGCCTGAGTTCAGCAACATTGTGTTCACGCCCCCAGGCCAGGACCTCCGGGTCGATATCCACACCGATCGCGGTGTGGTCGTCCCCGCGCCGCACCCACTCGCAGCACATGTTTGCCGTGCCGCAGAAATCCTCCCGGATATTGATCGCCGCCCGACCGCGCAGTTGCTGAAAGGTTTCACTGACAAACTCATACTCGCCGGCGGTGTCCTGGACCGACTTTTCGTACAGCACATGCCGGTCTGCCTGCTGCGCCATGGTAAGCTTGGTGGATTTACCCTTGCTGCCGCTCTTCATTGTTGTTTTCGTGTTTTTAGCCATCCCGTGATTATGTCACACACGGCCTGCGCCCAACACCGCAAACCCGTGAAATTAAAGGTGCTTAGATCGGCAGACGATGTACTGGTATACTCTTTTAATGACCCGTGGAACGGGCTGAATTATGTCAAAGACTGCTGAAAGTACGCCACACATGGAATCCGTGATCAAGCCGGCCACCGATACGGCGGCCCCGAACACACCGGGCGTCACGCCCATCAAACCGGACAGCCCGCCGCCGATAACCGACCTGGATGACCCGGGTCTGTATCTGAACCGTGAGCTGACCTGGCTGGAGTTCAATCGCCGCGTCCTGCACCTGGCAACGGACACGGACACCCCGCTGCTGGAACGCGTCAAGTACCTTGCCATTGTCAGCAGTAATTTCGACGAGTTCTTCATGAAACGCATTGGCGGACTCAAACAGCAGATCGCTGCCGGCATCCGCACTGCAACCGATGATGGCCGTACACCGCTTGTGCAGCTCCGGGAAAGCCAGGTGGTTGCCCGCGAGACCCACCTGGAGCAGGACCGGATCTACCTTGAGTTACTGAAGCAACTGGAACATCACGATATCCGGCTGATTGAATACAGCGAGCTGGATGACAGCGCACGGGAGGCGATGCGAAACACCTTTATCACCAATATCTTCCCGCTGCTGACACCGCTGGCCATGGACCCCGGGCACCCGTTCCCGTTCATATCCAATCTCGCACTCAACCTGCTGGTATCACTGCGCTACCCCGGTGGCGGCGGCAATCATTTTGCACGCGTCAAGGTCCCGATGGTGAAGGATATTGCCCCCCGCTTCCTGCGTGTTGGCGACACCAATACCCATGTGAGACTTGAAGACGTCGTCACCAATAACCTTGACCTGCTGTTTCCGGGGATGGAAATCATTTCCTGTGAACTGTTCCGGGTCACGCGCAATGCCATCGTGGAAATCGAGGAAGAGGAAGCGGACGACCTGCTCGCCATGATCGAGACAGAGCTGCGCGACCGGCACTTTGCCCCGATCGTGCGCCTGCAGATCGAAACCGGCATGAACCCGACCCATCGCGGCATGCTGGCCGCCGAACTTGGCCTGGACGAGGAAACCGACGTATTCGAAGTGGAAACCATGATGGCGATGCGCGACCTGTTCGAAATCGCCGGGCTGGATATCGCCGAGCTGCATGATCCGCCGCACAAGCCGATCGATCATACCCGGCTGGCGCACGACACCCGGAATATCTTTCATATCATCCGCGAGCGCGGCGCCCTGCTGCTGCAGCACCCCTACGAGTCCTTCAGCACCAGCGTGGAACGCTTCCTGCGCACTGCCAGCGAAGACCCCAAGGTACTGGCAATCAAGATGACGCTGTACCGCACCTCGGAAGAAAGCGCCATCGTGGATTCCCTGGTAAACGCGGCACGCAATGGCAAACAGGTTGCCGTGCTGGTTGAACTGAAGGCGCGCTTTGATGAAGCCGCGAATATTCGCTGGGCGCGGCGCATGGAACAGGCCGGGATTCACGTCACCTATGGTGTCATCGGCCTGAAGACGCACAGCAAGGTCATCCTGGTGGTACGCAGGGACTACAACGGTCTGCGCCGCTACGCCCATATCGGGACCGGCAACTACCACGCGGGCACCGCCCGCCTGTACTGCGATCTCGGCATGCTGACCAATGATGCCGAGATCACACAGGACCTCTCCGAACTGTTCAATTACCTGACCGGTTATTCACCCCCGCCGCGCTACCGGAAAATCCTGACATCGCCGTTCACCCTGAAGCAGGCTCTGCTGGACAAGATCGAGCGTGAGATAAAACAGCATTCAGCGGCAACACCGGGCCTGATCCAGTTCAAGATGAACGCCCTGGAAGACACCGACATCACCCGGGCGCTGTACCGGGCCTCCCGGGCCGGCGTCAAGATCGACCTGATTGCGCGCGATACCTGTCGCCTGCGGCCAGGCATCCCCGGCCTCAGCGAGTCAACCCGGGTAATCAGTGTTATCGGGCGTTTCCTTGAGCATGCACGCATCT
The DNA here is from genome assembly GCA_003230545.1 of Gammaproteobacteria bacterium. Classification (GTDB taxonomy): domain Bacteria; phylum Pseudomonadota; class Gammaproteobacteria; order UBA9214; family UBA9214; genus SZUA-186. The sequence goes on from QIFB01000080.1 coordinate 3,420, forward strand.
ATTATTTCCGTAACCAGGGAGATGAAGAGTATTTCATCGGCTCTGCCGACCTGATGAAACGCAACCTGGAAAGCCGGGTCGAGGTGGTGACCCCGGTCGAGGACTCCCGGCTGCGGCAGGAATTGCGCCTGATTATCGATGCCCAGCTCTCCAGCAAGCGCAATGTCTGGGAGATGCAACCTGACGGCAAGTACACCGAGCACAAGGATGCAACCGGCAAGCGGCCGCTGGACTCCCAGGAAACCTTTATTGAACTGGCCCAGAAACGCAAGTCGGCAGCATCCAGGCACCAGCAGGCCAGACTACGCAAGAAACTGCTGCATCACTTTCACAAACGCCTGCAGAAGAACACCTCATAAAGAACAAGCAGCCCAGACTCAAGCCGGCCATGCGGGTTGATACGGCAACCCGGCTGATCCTTCATTGGCTGCTCGAGTGCATGCGATTGAATGAAGCAGGGCTACGCTCCGGGAGCGACCCCGAGTACCTGCATGACTACCGGGTCGCAATTCGCAAGACAAGATCCGCCCTGGCGCAGTTCAAGGGTACCTGCGGAAAGCGTGCTGCCCGGAACTTCAAGTCCGAATTCGCATGGCTTGGCCAGGTCACGGGGCCTGCGCGTGACCTCGACGTATATGTGCAGACATTCAGCGACTACCGCAAGCACTTGCCAGCGCCCTCACAACAGGCCATCGGGCCATTCCAGGAATACCTGGTACTACGCCGGACACGTGAATACACGCAGATGCTCGCACAGCTGGATTCCGACCGTTATCGCGGGTTACTCGCCGACTGGTCCGCATACCTGGATACGAATAACAGCAAATCCCGGAGCGACCTGGCTGAAATACCGGTGCAGGCTGTCGCCAGCCGGTATATCCGGAAGGCATACAAACGCGTACTCCGGCATGGCCGGAGCATCACGCCTGACTCCACCGGCGCGTCACTGCATAAACTGAGAAAGAACTGCAAGCAACTCCGTTACCTTATGGAATTTTTCCGCAGCCTGTACCCGGCCGCGGACATCCGGCAGCTGATCGCATTTCTCAAGTTACTGCAGGATAACCTGGGCGACTTCCAGGACCGGACCGTGCAGCTTGGCGCACTCGATTACTATACCCTGTTGATGAGCTCGGAAATCACCGTGACTGCGGAAACACTGCACGCGATCGATGGCATTGCCACCATCCTGCGTGACCAGCGCGACCGCTTCCGGGCCGGTTTCGCAGACCGCTTCCGTGAATTCGACATGTCAGCCCACCGGAAACAGTTCCGGAAACTTTTCAGCTCCTGATCGAGCAGACTGCATCTGTCGAGCGTGCATCCGGTGTCTTCGGTAGAAGCCCATGTCAGGGAACGCTGCAAGTCCATCCCTGGA
>QIFB01000099.1 GCA_003230545.1 Gammaproteobacteria bacterium
AAACCATTGCCGAATTCGTTGAAACCATGGAGATCGCAAACGAACTGAAAAAGATGGGGGTTAATTACGCCCAGGGCTATGCCTACGCACATCCCCGGCCACTGGAAGAATTTTCCCGCAGCTCGAGGCCCCGCCTGGTTGTCGTTTCTTCGTAGCCACTCCCGTGGCCCGCTGTCCGGGTGACAGTGTTGTACATTTCGGTAATACTCGGAGTGAACATAGTCAGGCTGATGTATTAGTCATTCCGGCATTCGCTGGAATGCCGGATTAACATTTGCCGGAATGATGGATGCATCCGGGTTTTCCTGACTGTCACGGTATTATCAAATGTACATGGGAATTTCATGAAACAGGTTGCACCACCATTACTGGACATGATCGCGGCACTGGTCCGGGAACCCTCGGTCAGCAGCGGCCGTCCCGAGCTCGACCAGGGCAATCGCGCCGTCATTGATGTGCTGGCCGACTGGCTCGAGGACACCGGCTTCCGTGTCGAGATCACCCCGCTGCCGGAAAACCCCGGCAAGGCCAACCTGGTTGCCACGCTGGGTACCGGACCCGGTGGCCTGGTACTGGCCGGGCACACCGACACCGTGCCCTGGGATGAGGGCCAGTGGACCCATGACCCGTTCCGTCTGACCGAGGCGGACCACCGGCTCTACGGGCTGGGCACCTCCGACATGAAGGCCTTCCTGGCACTGGCCATCGATGCACTGCGCGGGCTGGACGCGAAGCGCCTCCGGGAGCCGGTCATCCTGCTGGCAACGGCCGACGAGGAAACCAGCATGGCCGGCGCCAGGCTGCTTGCCGGGCAGGATACCCTGCACGCACGCCATGCCATCATCGGTGAACCCACCGGCCTGCGGCCGGTCAGGATGCATAAGGGAATCTTCATGGAAGCCATCCGCCTGCACGGTCATTCCGGTCATTCCAGTGACCCGTCCCTGGGTAACAGCGCACTCGAGGCCATGCACAGGGTGATCGGGGCATTGCTGGCGTGGCGTGCCCGGCTGCAGGAACAGCATCAGAATCCGCTATTCGCGGTCCCGGTACCGACACTCAACCTCGGACACATCCATGGCGGCGACAATCCCAACCGGATCTGCCCGGACTGCGAGCTGCACATCGACCTGCGGCCACTACCCGGCATGGAACTCGACGAACTGCGCAGCCAGTTACGCCAGTGCGTAACCGGAACACTGGCGGGTTCCGGTATCCGCATCGAGTTCGAGTCCCTGTTTGACGGAATTCCGGCCATGGAGACCAGTGCAACCGCCGCTATCACCCGGCTCACAGAACAATTGACCGGACATGCCGCCGAGGCCGTCGCCTTCGGGACCGAGGCGCCGTATTTGCAGGCACTCGGTATGGAGACCATCGTGCTTGGACCGGGGGATATCGCACAGGCCCATCAGCCGGATGAATACCTCGCCATGGAACGCCTGCAACCCACTACCCGGTTACTGCAATCACTGGTCAAAAGCATTTGTACCTGACCGGTTCGCTTGTTATAAACAATGAGTAATGGCAGATCGAACCATGAGCAACAAAGACTGGCAAAAAAACTTTATTGAGGGCTTCCGGCAGTCGGCCCCCTATATACATGCCCACCGTGGCGGCACGTTTGTGCTCGCGTTTGGCGGCGAAGCAGTTGCAGACAGCCGTTTTGCCGAGCTGGTGCATGACATTGCGCTGCTGCACAGCCTGGGCATCCGGCTGGTACTGGTGCACGGTGCACGACCACAGATTGAAACCCGGCTGCGGGCGCGTGGCGCGCGGCTGGAATACGCCAATGGCCTGCGGGTAACCGATGATGCCGCGCTCGAGTGTGTCAAGGAGGCTGCCGGGACCGTCCGGGTCGAAATCGAGGCCTTGCTGTCCATGGGACTGGCCAACACACCGATGGCCGGCGCACGCATCGGCGCAAGCTCCGGTAACTTCGTCACCGCCCGGCCGCTTGGTATCCGCGACGGTGTGGATTACTGCCACACCGGTGAAGTCCGGCGCATCGACGCCGGCGCCATCTGCCAGCACCTCGACAGCCGCAGGATCGTCCTGCTGTCGCCGCTGGGTTACTCACCCACCGGCGAGGTGTTCAACCTCAGTGCCGGGGAGATCGCCAGCACGGTCGCCAGCAAGCTGCAGGCCGACAAGCTGATCCTGCTGACCGAGGCGACCGACCTCAGGGATGGACGGCGGCGGCTGATCTCCCAGCTATCACTGCACGATGCCAGCGCATTGCTGGAGTCACGTCGCAAGCTTCCGGAGGACACGACCCGGCATTTGCAACATGCCGTGCAGGCCTGCCGCAAGGGTGTCCGCCGCACCCATATTGTCAGCCGCGCAAAGGATGGCGCACTGCTGCTTGAGCTGTTCACGCGCGACGGGAGTGGCACGCTGGTAACTGCGGAAATTTACGAAGGACTGCGGGAAGCGGTGATCGAGGATGTCGCCGGAATCCTGGAACTCATCAAACCGCTCGAGGCAGAAGGCATCCTGGTGAAACGCTCGCGTGAGCGGCTGGAAATGGAAATCGACCATTTCCTGGTCATCGAGCGTGACGGTATGACGATCGGTTGCGCTGCCCTCTACCCCGGCGAGACAGGCAAGCTCGCCGAGCTCGCCTGTCTCGCTGTGCATCCCGATTACAGCAACGCGGGACGTGGCGATGCCCTGCTGGCCGCGATCGAGGAACGGACTGCCGGCCTGTCGATACAGCAGCTGTTTGTACTAACCACACGGACCGCACACTGGTTTCGCGAGCGTGGCTTTGTGCCGGGGGACATTAAACAGCTCCCGGGCAGGAAAAAGAGCCTGTACAACTACCAGCGCAACTCGAAGGTTTATTTCAAGGCGCTGGATTAACCGTAGGACCCGCGCCCCGCGGGGAAAGACGTTCCCGGCGAGGGCGCCGGTCCTACGGTTATTGCATTACCGTCCTTCCTTGTAGGACCCGCGCCCCGCGGGGAAATGCATCCCCGGCATCCCTGTAGGACCCGCGCCCCGCGGGGAATGGCTATTTCTTCAGCACCAGCGTCAACCCGTCTGCTACCGGCAGCAGGCTCAGCTCGACACGGGTATCCTGGTGAATGAACTCGTTCAGCTGCCGGATTGCCACGGTATCGACATCCTGCATCGAAGGGTCGGCAACATCACCTGACCACAGGGTATTGTCGATGACGATCAATCCACCGGGACGCAGCAGCTGCAGCGAACGCTCATAGTAGTTCCGGTAATTGCCCTTGTCCGCATCGATAAAGGCAAAGTCAAAGCTGCCGGCTTCACCGTCATCCAATAATCTGTCGAGGGTTTCCATCGCCGGCGCCAGGTGGAGCCGGATACGCCCCGCAACCCCGGCCTCCTCCCAGTAGCGCCGCGCAATCGCGGTCCATTTCTCACTGGTATCACAGGCAACCACGCGGCCATCGTCTGGCAGGGCCAGCGCCACCCAGAGCGCGCTGTAGCCCGTAAAGACCCCGATCTCAAGACATTTGCTGGCGCCGCTCAGCTGTACCAGCAACGCCATGAACTGGCCCTGTTCGGGGGCCGACTGCATGCGCGCCATGGGGTCCCGGGCAGTCTCTGCACGCAGGCGCTCCAGGACATCCGGCTCCCGCAGAGAAACCGCTAACAGGTAATCATAGAGTGCAGCATTCAGCGACAGGGTTTTATTTGACACGGTAGACAGTTTTTTGTGAAAATTGGCGCAAATCCATCCGATAACTCCCTAATATTCGGGCAATTATGGCCGATACCCTTCCTGAGGACCACATGCGAAGCTGCCCGCTGGCTGGCTGTAATATACTCTCAATCACAATTTGAAAAAGAACCGGGATGACAAAAATTACCAGGCATCCAAACTCGAAACCGGTTATCAACGTACTGCAGATTACCGACACCCACCTGTTCACTGACAGTAGTAGCTGCCTGCTCGGCCTGAACACGGAACAGTCCCTGCAGGCCATCATGACTGAGGTCACTGCACGACACCTGCCTGCAGACATGATTCTTGCCACCGGGGACCTGGTACATGAAGGCACCCCGGCTGCCTACCGGCGTATCTTTTCGCTCCTGGAACGTCCCGGCATCCCGGTCTACTGTCTGCCGGGCAATCACGACGAGGCAGAAATCCTGCATCAGACCCTGCAGGACGGCCTGCTGCACTACACAGCAAACGCACACAAGGGAAACTGGAATTTCATTTTCCTTGATTCATCGGTTGCCGGCAGTGAAGGCGGACATCTCGGCGCGGCCGCACTGCAATCCCTTGAAGAACATCTTGCGGCAGACCGGGAATCACATACCCTGATCTGCCTGCATCACCAGCCGGTCCCGATGGGCAGCCACTGGCTCGACACCATGGCAATCGATAATGCCGACGAGTTTTTCTCGGTGATTGACCGGCATGAACAGGTCCGCTGCATCCTCTGGGGCCATGTCCACCAGGAGTTCGATCAGCTGCGAAACAATGTCAGGCTGATGGCCTCACCATCGACCTGCATCCAGTTCCTGCCCGGGAGCGATGGATTCGCCGTTGATGCCGCGGCACCCGGCTACCGCTGGCTGTCACTGCATGCAGACGGCCGCATTGAAACCGGTGTACAGCGCCTGTCCGGGATACCCGACACCCTCGACCTGGCATCGGC
>QIFB01000189.1 GCA_003230545.1 Gammaproteobacteria bacterium
GGGTAGCCGGCTTTGTGCCGGATGTCGACCGGGTATCGAAGCAACGGCGGTTGCTGATCGGCTCGTACTTTACCGCGGAATACTCGGTGGAAGCAGCGGCATTATTCAATCCCTCTATCGTTCAGGTTCCGAATCAGGAGGCGGATCCTGAAGGCTCCTGCCGGTTCGTCATGAGCTTCCGTGCTACCGGTGAAGGCCACATCTCCTCCATCGAGTTTCGCAGCGGGATTATCGATACCAACAACGATATCTTCTTCGATGCCTTGAGCGACTACGTAGAAGCTCCGGAAATCCATCCCAATCCAGGCTATGACCGGATCCTGTTCCGGCTGAAACTCCAGGAGATGGGGGCAAGCAATGCGGTGACACACCAGCTCCTCAACAAACTGCCGGAAAATTTCACCTTCAACGATCTGCAGGAAAGGATCGCCGAACTCCAGAACAACGGCCAGTTCCTGTGGCAGGAAAAGACGGGTGCCATTGACATGGCGATGTGGCTGGCGCGATCCAATTACCAGATTTTGTTTCGCAAGGAGCACCCGATTTCCGAGCGGGTGATCTTTCCCGTATCGGAATCCGAGCGCAAGGGAATCGAGGATGCCCGTTTTGTACGTTTCGTCGATGACGACGGCACGGTGACCTACTACGCCACCTATACCGCGTACAATGGAGAGACGATCCTGCCGCAACTCCTTCAGACCTGTGACTTCCTCTCGTTCAAGGTCATTACGTTGAACGGAGTCCAGGTACAGGGCAAGGGGATGGCCCTGTTCCCGAGAAAGATCCGGGGTAACTACGTGATGCTGTCACGCCAGGATGGCGAGAACAACAAGATCATGTTTTCGGACAATCTGCACTTCTGGCAGCAGGCCCAGATTCTGCAGGAGCCTGAGTTCCCTTATGAATTCATCCAGATGGGGAACGGCGGCTCACCCATCGAGACGCCAGAGGGCTGGCTGGTAGTGACCCACGGGGTTGGCCCGCTGCGGACCTACAGCCTCGGTATCGAGTTGCTGGACCTCGAGGATCCGACCCGAATCGTCAGCCGGATTGACGAGCCGATCCTGGTGCCGAACGAGCATGAGCGGGAGGGGTACGTCCCGAACGTGGTTTACAGTTGCGGTGCCCTGATTCACCAGGACGAATTGATCATCCCGTACGCCTCGGGCGACCAGCGCTGCGGCATAGCCACCCTGCCGGTACCAGAGCTGATGGCCAGGCTGACAGCACGTTAGTCTCTTAATCCAGTCATTGCATAAATCTTCCTGCAGGAGCGGGCTTGCCCCAGGGCTGCCTCTCGGCGCAAGCGCCTCACCTTCGGCCCGCTCCTGCACCCTGGTTCCAGCAACGTCGAATTCCTACGACACTTTCTGAACATCAAGCCGGGCAGGCTCTTCCCCCGGTGTAACCCGGTCCCAGCCGCGGTGGTTGTAGACGGCGAGCAGCGCCATGAGCCAGCACAGAGAAGATTCTGCCCCCTGATTTTCATTCGCGCCCTGCGCTTCCAGCCCATCCCGGCAGCCCCCGGTAGCGTAATCGCAGAGCAGAACCCCCAGATCGTTCTCCCCCTGGTACCAGTTGAGACAGCGGTACGCATAAGCGATCCATTCCTCGTCCCGCGTACAGTTGAATGCCTCGATGCAGGCGTCCACCATCGCGGCCGCCTCGATGGGTTGTTGATCGAACCGCGCCTTGCTGCCGTCCCTGGGAAACCAGCCGTGATTGCCAATGGCGGCGAAATGGTGGCCCTTCTCATCGGTCTGAACCTGCTTCAACCAGTCGAGGGCGCGTAGACCCATCTCCAGCATCTCGCGGTCAGGAAGCCACTGCCCGGACAGCAGCAAAGCCTGTGGCAGCCGGGCGTTGTCGTAGGTCAGGATATCTCCACACCAGGGCCAGTCTTCGGTGGCAAAATCCCTGAACTGCTGCATAAGCCGGTCCGAAAGTATCTTGCGCATCCTGCGCGCGTGGCTGTCCCCGCTGTAGCGGCACAGGTAGGCATGAATACCGATAATGGCGAAGGCGATCGCCCGCGGGTGGGTGAAATGTTCGATGGCATCCAGCGCACGATGGAACAGGTCGGCCGCATAAACCACCTCCCCCGCACCCCGTCCCAACGCCACCGTTACGCCCAGCCCCCACACCGCGCGACCGTGGGAATCTTCCGAGCCTTTGTCCTCGAGCCAGCGGCGATCATAGGACATGAAGTTGCGGAAGCGGCCGGATTGTTCATTGAAGGCATGGCCCAGGAAACTCAGGTAAATAGCAGCAAGGCCGTTCAGTGCTGGATCCAGAGGCTGGAGGTCCTGTAGCGTGGCGGCGACGATCAACGCACGGGCATTATCGTCCACACAATAGCCGTGTGTTCTGTCCGGAACCGTGTACTTGGCGTGTTGCAACAACCCTGTGTTATCAGTCATCCGGTGTAAATAGTCCAGCTTGATCTCCGGTAACCGTTGCTGGCGTAGTCCGAGTCCGGGAGTCTCCAGACGGCGCTCGGGCACGTTCTTCCGCAATCGCTGGTGTTTGGCTTCTGCAAAGGTGTCGAGATAGCGGCGGCCCACATTATTCCAGATCATTTTGCGGCCGTAGTTATAGGCCCTCTCCTGGATGGCGCGGCACTTATCGGGATAATTCAGGAAGTCGATGACTTCCCGTGCCAGAGCCACCGGATCCCGGAATGGAATCAGCCTGCCCCGGTCATCAGCGAGCAACTCCTGGGCGTGCCAGTAGGGTGTGGATATTACCGCTTTGCCCATCCCAAGCGCATAGGCGAGCGTACCGGAAATAATCTGCGCCTCGTTCTGGTACGGGCTAACATAAATATCTGCCGCACCGATAAATTCCAGCAGGTCTTCGTCGGCGACGAAACGATCATGAAAAACCATGTGGTCCGCAACGCCGAGTTCATTTGCGCGCCGGTAAAGGCTGTTTCTGTAATCCTCCCCCTGTTCCGCCTTGAGATGCGGATGGGTGGCGCCTACCACCATATAGATGACCTGTGGGTGGGCCTTCACAATCTCCGGCAGGGCATCGATGACAACCTCAATGCCCTTGCCCGGCGAAAGCAGGCCGAAGGTCAGGACGACCTTCTTTCCGGATACGCCGAACTTGTCCTTGTAGGCATCGGCTTCGACAAATGGCACGTCAGGAATGCCGTGGTGTATGAGAACGATCTTCTCCTCCGGCACCTGGTAGATATCGCGCAGGAATTCGACTGAGCGTTCGCTCATCACCACCAGCCGGTCGGAGAACTCGGAGAGTTGCATCAGGATATGCCGCTCCTGAAGGGTCGGATCCTTCAGGAGCGTGTGCAGAGTCGTCACGAGCGGCATCTTGAGATCACGCAACAGATCGATGATAAAGCTGCCCCGCTTGCCACCAAAAATGCCGTATTCATGCTGGAGACAGATCACATCCACCTGGTTAAGGTTGCATAAGTCGGCCGCCAGGCTGTATTCGCTCAATTGACTCTGGTTGATCTCGAAGCGTACCTGAGACGGATAGGCATAGCCTTCGGGCCGGTCGTTCATCGCGACCGCCCAACAGGCCTTGTCCGGCGCATTCAGCGCAATGGATTCAAGCAGGTGGGTGGTGAACGTGGCGATTCCACACTGCCGGGGGAGGTGGTTGCCGATGAGGACAATAGACTTGAGAGCCTCCCACTCTGGTCTTGAGCCTGTCGTGCCGAAGTTGTCCATAGACGCCTTTTTTTACCCGGTATTGTTGTGCAGGTGAGTAAACGAGTCGAACTTGATGTAGTAGTACTCGAAGGTTGCCGAACTGTGAACTGGTGGCCTCGTCTGCGAGCCCCTATCCTACATGGTTTCAAGATGCTTATCTGTACGGGGACACCTGTTTGCGGCCGGGGTCCGGCAACGTATCGATCGTAATTCCTTGGTTTAAAAAGTGTTTGCTGAATTTGTCCTTATGAAGAGTGCATGTGGAGACGGAGACGAATCAGTCTAATGTTCTTGCTGGTCTTCGTAGTATATCAGTGCCACGTTTCCCGCCATGTTTGGTATTGTGAGGGCCGCAAGCAGTAGCGAGCAATGTTGCCCTCATGGAGATTCATAAGCTCCGTTTCCACAACCTCAATGCAACGGGGCTGCTCCTCCGGTGATACGTTCTCTGCAGCATGCTGCTGGATAAAAACAGTGGCCGTCTTCTTGTCCATATGACCGCGGACGACCGCGGCTACAGCCTCGGCTATTAATGCGCGATGGCGTAAACGGAATGCATCTGGTTCCCCCAATGATTGGCGCACTGCTGAATAGCGTGCACACGAACGCTCATATGCCCATATAAATACGTCGCGCAACAACTCAGTTTGATTGAGTTCGTATACCCCGAGAATGCCATCAATGTAGGCACGTTTGGGTACATCTACGAATGATAGCGGACACAGGTTGTGGCGGATGAGCGGTAGATTCGCTGCAAGCCTGGAAACGCGCTTGTTGACATCTTCAAATGGCTGTAAGTAGGGTAAGTACACCATCGCGAAGAAAGCCTGTTCGAACGGGTCCTTAATCGCAGTAGCGGTATCGAGAACTTGCTGGAAGCACTCATCGATCAACTGCGGCACCTCCAAAGGATGGTAAACCGTCCCACCTATCCCAACGGCAATAGTACGCAAGTTTCCA
>QIFB01000057.1 GCA_003230545.1 Gammaproteobacteria bacterium
CTGGTGATGCCGTCGGAGTTCGCCAGCTTGATCACCGAGCGCATCTTCGTGCCGAATACATCCCGCGACTTCGCCTTGTCCAGCAGCGCGGCCAGATCGGGGATCGGTTTCATGACCTGGGCGCCATCGGCCTCCTCCGCCAGCCCCTTGTCGATCTTCAGGAACGGCACGACATTCTTGATGTTCCACAAGTAGCCTGCGGAGTTCTGCCCCTCGATATCCCGGTCCAGCGTGTTCTCGAACAGGATGGCCCCGAGAATGCGATCGCCGTTGAAGGCGGGACTCGTAATGATACGGGTGCGCATTTCATGGACGATCGAAAACATTTCTTCGTCATTGCTGTATGCGTCTTCGGCGATACCGTAAAGCGCCAGCGCCCTGGGTGTGCTGCCACCGCTCTGGTCCAGCGCGGCGATGAAGCCCTGGCTGGTGCGGATCTTGTTCAGTTGCTCTGTAAATGTCGACATAATGGCACCCTGATTTCCGTGTGATGGCGAAATACTAACATTGACTACTGGTTTTACCGCTAATCATTACCCCGGCAGGTTCAGCCAGCATGAGCTTGCGATGGAACAGATCCAGGGCGAGATCAAAACAAATTGACCCGATAACCGGATTATACCTTGGACCTTCATCACGGATAAAAGCATGCTCGGCATTGAATTCATGCCAGCTGAAATTGACTTCAGCATCCAGCATGGCTCGATAGATCAACTCACGCCCTTCCTGTGGAATGTGCGGATCCTGTTTTCCCCATATCATCAGCATCTCGCCGTTGATTTCATTCATCCTCGCCAGGGTATCATCGTGTTTACCCTTGCCGAGACTCCCGGTATGGATGTCAGTGGGGTACAGACAAACACCTGCTTTAACATGTGGGCTCATTGCAGTCCTGAAGCTCAAATGGCCGCCGAGGCATATTCCGAATGCGCCCAATCTTCCATTGCAGTCATTACAATCCAGCAAATATTGTAAAACTGCGTTTGCATCTTCATCGTATTGAGTCAATTCCTTTTCAACTTTCAGCCGGTTACCTTTTTCAGTTCCTGGAGCATCATATGCAAAGGGTGACCCCGGCGGTTCAAATTCGTGATAAATCTCCGGCACGGCAACATAGTAACCGTGACTGGCCAACTGGCGGGCAATGCGTTGTATCGGGCCAGTAACCTGGTAGATTTCAGAAAACAATACAAGGCCGGGGAACGCTCCCGCATAGTTGGGATGATACAAAAAGGTCCGCATTCCGCCTGCTGAGGTTTCCAGGTCAATATGGTTTTCGTCAATCAGCATTTACAACCCCGTTTTCAGGCTCCTGGCTCATTCGCAGTTCGGTTTGTTCTTTACTCCTCGACGACGTGCCGGTCATCGTTCCAGTGCCGGATTACCGGTTCTTCCAGGTTGTGTTCGTAGCCCAGCATACTGAGCGATGCCGTTGTCAGCATGCAGCGTCTCGCCTCGATGGGTGGCAACTCGATCCAGCGGGCAGCGATAACGCGCAGATAATGGCCGTGGGAAAACAGGATGACATTGCCGTCGACCTGCCGAACCCGCTCGATCACCCGGTCGGCTCGAGCCGCGACGTCGTCAACGGTTTCGCCGCCCGGGCAGCCATGACGGAAAACATTCCATCCCGGATGTGTTTTCTGGATGTCCACGGTGCGTATGCCTTCGTACTCGCCGTAATCCCATTCCATCAGGTCGTCGTCAGGTTCCGCGACATCGCCAAGCCCGGCCAGCTCACAGGTCCGCCTGGCACGCTGCAACGGACTGGTCCAGACCCTGGCAAAGGACACGCTTTCCAGCAGCTTGCTGAGACTCCTGGCGTTACGCTCCCCATGCTCCGTCAACGGAATATCCGTCCGCCCGGTGTGCTGCCCGGAAAGTGACCATTCCGTCTCGCCATGACGCGCGAGGTAGATCTCTGGAAAGTTGCTCATGATCTCCATTCCTCCGGAAGCAGCCGGACAACATATGTGTCATTAGTGTAAGCCACAGATACTGTCCAAAGCCAGATTTAATGGCTCACTGTCCGATGACGACCCTTGTCGAACCATCCCCACTACCCCACATACGACTTTTTGGTATATTTCGATCCTGTGTAGACCATGATCCGTTACAATCTCGATGCTTGATGCCAGGACAAGGTTTGGAAGGCATCTGATCCGATGGAGTTGAGCCATGCATAATATACTGGGAATGTCCGATGAATCCCGCGCGGACTTCCGGGCACTCAAGGAACGTGAATCAGCCAGGCTGGCGCAACGATTTGCCGCACGCGACGCTGATCTGTTCTGGGTACGCCTGGAACGCTACTTCGAAGATGCCCGTCTGCCGCTACTCGAACTCTACGGCGATCGTCCTGATTGTCCGGAACACCTTTCTGCAATATTCCAGACAGTGGTCGATGCCAGTCTGGCACGGCCGGAACCCCTGCGATTACTCGACCTGGAGCGAGAGATCACGCGGGACTGGTTCGAACGCCCGAACATGGTGGGCTATGTCTGCTATCCACAGTTGTTCGCCGGGCGGCTTACGGACGTGAGGGAGAGGATCGATTACCTGCAGGAGCTCGGCATCACCTATCTCCATCTGATGTCTATGCTCAAGCCCCGTCCCGGCAAGAATGACGGCGGCTACGCAGTCATGGACTACCGGGCAGTCAACCCGGACCTCGGGGAGATGGCCGACGCGCTTGCATTGGCAAACGAATTGCGCGAACGGGGAATCTCGCTCTGTGTGGACCTGGTACTCAACCATACCGCCAGGGAACACGAATGGGCCCAGCGGGCAATCGCCGGTGAGCAGGAATATCTCGATTACTACCATACCTTCCCTGACCTTTCGTTGCCGGACGACTACGAACAGGGCCTTCCGGAGATTTTCCCGGATGAGGCACCAGGCAGCTTCACATTCTGCCCGGAGATGGGCGACACCGGACGCTGGGTGTGGACGACCTTCTACGACTACCAGTGGGACCTCAACTACGCCAATCCAGCGGTATTCCGCGACATGCTGGACACCATGTTTTTCCTGGTGAACCAGGGGGTCGATATCTTGAGGCTCGATGCGGTGCCCTTCCTCTGGAAACGGATGGGAACCAACTGCCAGAACCAACCCGAAGTCTTCCTGTTGATTCAGGCCTTTCGCGCCCTGCTGCGCGTGGTAGCCCCCGGCGTGATTTTAAAGGCCGAGGCAATTGTCCCGCCCGACGCCCTGCTCCAGTACGTCGGGGTCAAGGCCACGGTCGGGAAGCAGTGCGAGCTGGCGTATAACAACCAGCTGATGGTAAATCTGTGGAGTTGCCTGGCAACGCGCAATGTACAGCTCGCCACCCAGGCGTCACACCGTGAACCCCGGCTGCTGGTGGGAGCTGCCCCGCTCAACTATGTCCGCAATCACGACGACATCGGCTGGGCGATGGCGGACGAGGACCTGGAAGCGGTTGGCGAGGATCCTGCGCTCCACCGCGAGTTTCTCAACGAGTTCTACACCGGCCGTTTTCCCGGCTCCTTTGCCCGTGGTGAATTTTTCCAGTTTAACCCGGCCACCGGCGATGCCCGAATCAGCGGCACGACGGCATCGCTTGCGGGTCTGGAGCAAGCCATCGAGAATCAGGACGAGACCGCTATCGACCTTGCCATACGGCGCATTCTTCTGCTGCACAGCATCATCATGGCGCGCGGCGGCATTCCACTGATCTACATGGGTGACGAGACGGGACTGTTGAACGATACCGCGTATCTGAAGGACCCGGAAAAGGCCCATGACAGCCGCTGGATGCACCGGCCGAGGATGGACTGGGCGAAGGTGGAACAACGTCATGATCCGCATTCCGTGGAGGGACGGCTGTTTTCCGGGCTGCTGAACCTGATCAGGGCACGCAAGTCCAGCCCGGTACTGCACAACTTTGCCCTGTTTCAGCCAATGTGGACAGACAATGAGCACGTGCTGGCATTCGGACGCCGGCGCCACGACGGCGATCTGTTGTTGCTGGCCAACTTCCATGAGCAACCGCAGTCCGTGCAGGATGATTTACCCGGGCGCGCCGGCATCGATGGCGCCGTGCAGGATCTGCTTGCGGAAGACTCGCCTGTCAATACCGCCGATGGCCGTATTTTTCTCGACCCTTACCAGACACTCTGGCTGACAGCACAGGATTAAGAAATCCGCATGAACAGTTCTGAACAATACTCTATGCACAGATCAGGTTTGGCGCTATATTCAGTAAGGCCAACGGGTTCGCATACAGCCAGTGTCGTTTGAGGGCGCGGGAACACCAGGGAGTCATTGGAAAAGGGTATTTATGTGGACCATTTAACGTTCCGACAAAAAATCATGTTGGGCGAGCCGCCGCTTCCCAGGCGCATCATAGAACCGCTCAAGCTCGGCATTGCGATTGCGATCATTTACGCGATCGCGTTCTACATGGGCTGGTCGAAGCCGTACTGGGCGACGGTCAGCGCGGTGTCCGTCAACCTCCTCTCCAGCGGGCTGACCCTGAACCGGGGCCTGATGCGGACGCTGGGCACCGCCGCTGGCGGGTTTCTGGGCATAGCGGTCATCGGCATGTTCCCCCA